>JAKSTR010000004.1 GCA_024402495.1 Treponemataceae bacterium | reverse complement strand
CAAAAGTTGAAGAATGGGTACAGGAACTTTTCCCGGATAAAAAAGCCGGCGGTGTAGTTGGTGAAGTAATGCAGTACGCCGTAATGAACGGAAAACTTGTTCGCGGATCTGTAAAATCAATCGGTACATCATTCCTGATTATCTTCATCCTTTTGCTGATTGCCTTTACATCTTTACGCACAGGTTTCATTGCTATGATTCCAAACGTTGCGCCGGTAATTTTGATTGGCGGCATTATGGGTTACGCAAATGTTCCGCTAGATATGATTACCGCTCTCATTATGCCAATGATTCTTGGAATTGCCGTAGACGATACTATCCACTTTACAAACCACATCAAGTATCACTTTGAACTTTGTGGAAATTACCGCCAGGCCATTTTGAACTCATACCGCGAAATCGGTAAGTCTATGATTATGACAACAATAATCCTTTGTGCCATGTTCGGCGTGTTCATGACAAGCACAATGGCAGCCCTGGTAAGAATCGGTTACATGAGCGTTATCGGAATGGGCGGTGCGCTGATTGCAGATTACACTTTGACACCGGTTCTGATGTTGATTAGTAATCCGTTTGGAAAGGAAAGATGCTGAAAAGTTTCCCTGATTTTTTTTCAGGGTCGGCATGGCAGTTATCTTGAAATAACTTTAGGATTATAGTTGTTCCGAGCCAAGTTTTAGAATTTCTGTTATGCCGAATTTTTTTACGCATTACAGTCGTTTCTATCTTGTTTCGGAATTAATATACAAAAGCCCCTGAAACAATTTCAGGGTGACAACTTTAAGGAGATTTACATGAAAAAAACATTTGCACTTTTGGGAACATTTTTAATCGCTTCGGCACTTTTTGCGCAGAGTCTTACAGGCTACGACATTGTAAAAAAAGCAGACGAAGTGCCTTCGCCAAAAACTTCTGCTTCGGTTGCAAAACTGACAATTCATTCTAAAAAAGGCACTGACCGCATTCGCGAAGTAATTATGAAAAGCAAGGATTACGGCGACGTTACCAAGGAAGTTATCGTTTTTACAACGCCAAAAGACGTTGCAGGCACAGGTTACCTGATGTTTGATTACGAAGATGAAAACAAAGACAGCGACAACTGGCTTTACATGCCTGCAATGAAAAAAACTCGCCGCATTGCTTCAAGCGGAACAGAAGCCGAAGGTTCGTTTATGGGTACGGATTTTACCTACGAAGACATGGGCGACAGAAAAATCAGCAAAGATGATTACACTCTGCTTGGCGAAGAAACTGTTGACGGCGTTGAATGCTACAAGGTTGACTGCGTAAGCAAGGCTCATACCGAAAAAGATCCGCGCCGCGTGGTTTTTATCGGCAAAGACGATTTTATCCTGCGCAAATGCGAATTCTACGACCGCCAGAACCAGCTGCACAGGGTTTTAACCTGCACCGATTTTACCACAATCGACGGTTTTACAACGGCGCAGGTATTGAAAATGGAAAACGTTCAGTCTGGTACTTATTCTTTAATTGAAACAAAAGATATTGTTTACAACGGCGCAAAAATTGATGACGGCTTTTTTACTGTAGCCGCCCTTGAAAGAGGCAATATCAGATAATGGTTTTTCTAAAAAGTTTTTGGGAAAATTCATAAATCAGCATGTTTTTGTGCGCCGCAAAATATTCTTGCATCAGGGGTAAAAAGTGAAGCGAATCCTACTATATACAGGCATTTTTTTATTGGGCTGCTCCGTTTTTGCAGAAACCGATATTTCTGGAAAACTTGATACAAATCTTGGCACATATTTTCCGTGGTCAGAAGGCGGCGCTGATTTATCGGCGGCGGAAGTGTGTGTAAGACCAGCAATCGATTCTTACTGGGGTTCGCATTCGCTTTTTATTAACGGTTCCATTGTGTTTGACGCCCTTGGTACACGCAACAGCCGGAATGTTTACGGCGACACCACTGGCACGCCCTGTCTTGGTACGCGCCTTAACGAAGCCTACTACGACTATAACGGCGGCTGGTGGGCTTTTAGGGCAGGGCGGCAGATTGTGCAGTGGGGCGCGGCTGACAATTTTACGGTAACAAACGTTATCTGCCCGGACGACAAAACCAGATTAAGCGGAAACGATATAAGCGACAGCAAACTCGGCATAGATGCTTTCAGGTTTTCTGTAAACTCAAATTACATTATTGCAGACGCTTACTGGGTGCCGCGCTTTACGCCGGCTGAATTGCCGCTGGCAAAAAACAATCCGCTGTACCGGAAAATTGTGCCCCAGAATGCAGACCTTACCAAAGCCGGGCTTGGCGTATTGAAAATTAACGATTTTGGCTGCAACGATTTAACTGCGCCAAAATTTTCGCTTAAAAATGGCGAATACGGTTTGCGCGTAAGTTCGTTTTTCAGTTTTGCAGATTTTTCGCTTTATGGTTTTTACGGCTGGGACGACGACCCGTTTATTGGCTATGACGTGGAAACTGTGCCTGACGTGATGAATTACGAAGCTGCGCCCGGCGTTTTTATTCCGGTGCCGTACAACAGACCGGCTTCAATCCGTTTAAGCGGAAACTATAAGCGCTTTGGCATGATTGGCGCGGATTCTTCCATACCGGTAGGGCCGGTAACAGTTCGCCTGGAAGGGGCGTTTTATCCGCAGCGTTATTTTGCCCGCAGCGCCGAAAGCCAGATGACCCAGATTTTTGACTATTACAAAAGCAGCCGCAAAACCGAAGGAGCTGACGTAACCAGAACCGAACGGCACAATCAGGCAGCCGGGGTAATTGGCATTGACTGGATGGCTGGAGATTTGACGGTTTCGGCACAATATTACGCCGACTATGTTTTTGGCGACGTAAAAAACCTTGAAAGGGAAAACCTGAACCAGCAGATAAGCTTTAACCTTTCTTTTTCTGCCCTTGACGGCAACCTAGAAGCCGGTATAAGCGGAATCGTGGAGTTCCCTTCATTCGATTCTGCAATTATACCAAGCGTAAGCTACAGCGTTTCAGACGAGCTTACGGTAAAAGCTTCCGCAATGCTTTTTAACCGCGGCGTAAAAGACACCGGCTCTTATTCCAGATACAAAGATTTAAGCAGCTTTAATCTGGGACTAAGCTACAGCTTTTAGCCGCACTTTTGGTAAATGCCCGGCAACAGAAAAGAATAAAACGCCGGTGGTTTTGCCGCTGAAAAAAAATAAAAAAAAAATTTTAAAATGTATTGACCAAAATTAGTAAAGAATATATATTACTAATCGTTCCACATTCCCCGATTGTGTAATGGTAGCACTTCAGATTCTGGTTCTGATTGTGGGGGTTCGAATCCTCCTTGGGGAACTAAGGCTGAACTAAATAGTTCAGCCTTTTTTATTGGTCCCTTCGTCTATCGGCTAGGACGTGACCCTCTCAAGGTCGAAAGACGAGTTCAACTCTCGTAGGGACCGTTGGTTTTGAAAAAGCTTCTCTTTTTTGAGGAGCTTTTTTCTTTTTAAAAGCCGGTATAAAAGCTGACCGGATTTTGCGGCTGTTTATGATTCGGCAGGCGAAAAATGCAAAACCGGACTTGCAAATTTTTTCTTTTTCAAAACAGCCTGTAAAACAAGCCTTTTTGGTACATAATTTTTTCTGCAGCACGCCGTTTTGGCAAATATTTGCGGCAAAAATATTGTTTCTTCAAATAAACCTGTTTATGTAACCGCCTTGACGCTAACATTTTGCTGCTTTACAATATTTGCTATGGAAAATTTAAATACGTTCGACCGCTTTCTTTTGGGAATGAGCCAGGAAGAGCGCATGGAACTTTATGATAGGCTGTGTTCTGCGGTAAAAACCGAAGAGCAGGCTATTGAAACGCCGCCAATGCCGCAGGAATTTGCTTCTGAAAACGACGTTAGCGAGCAGATTAAAAACGAAACTCTGATTTGCCGCCTGATGCTGTTTTTCAAGTCGCTGTTTACCGGAATGGATTCTAACCGGGTTTACGGCGAAATGCTTGTTCAGCGTCTGGTAAAATATATAGAAAAAAAGTACCCCGGTTTTTTGAATTATAAAAAAAGATTGGTTTTAACTCCGTTTTATTCTAATATCCGCCATTTGAAAAATGTTGCCGAATTTTTTATGCCCGGCATCGATTTGTACGAAGAAAATCCCGGCAGTTTTTATCTGTTTTTAAGTTCGCTTTTGCTGCCGGATTTTTACATGAAGCTGGAACACGAAACTGATCCGTTTCTTTTGCCGGAAGAAAAAGCTCCTTCCGTTGAAGTGCGCAATTCGCTTTTGCGGCGCATGGAAGAAGTTTTGCAGGAACTGACCAGCAGCGACCGCAACCGCATTTATTCTGCGGTTTGCAACATTGACTGGCTGCGTCAGTTTGTGCGTATGCCTTATGAACGCATGATGCTGAAATTTATGGCGCTTTCTACCGGCGAATACAATGCTCAGCTTGAAGATTTAGCCGGCGATTTGGATTCTTTTTGCCGGGTTTTGTGCAACGGACGTGCGATTTCGCCGGATGTGCTTGAAGCTATGTTTTTGTTTTCAATTAAAACCCAGCTTGGCGACCCGAATTTGAATATTGCGGCTCTTACCGAAGACTACGTGAACAAAAGCGTTCAGCAGGTTAGGGCGATTAAGCGCTTTTTAACCGAAGTGCCGCTGCGCACAATTACCGCGGTTGCCCACCACGATTCTACGTGGTCGCCGGCAAGACCGGAAGGCGCTGAGGACTGGTTTGTAAAATACAAAAATGAATGCCGCAGCGTTTTTGACCAGCGTTACGACCTGTGGACGCGGGAAATGAATAAAAAGATTCTTACCAGAAAAGTTGATGCGATGCTTAAATGCGACGAACTGCCGCTTTTGCCGTATCGTCCGTGGCAGGAATCTTGGTTTCAGCTTAAATTTACTGCAAATTATTCTGCCGGTTTTATGTACGCATTCTTCAAGGATTTATATCCTTCAATCAGCAAGGCTTTGCGCGTTCTGGCTGTTGACGGCGATTTTAAAGTGCGCGACAACCGCATTGAATTTACCGATGCCCTGAACGAAATGAACAAGCTTGCGGACGATGTTATTCTTTTTGCGGCAAAATTCGGTGCAGGCGGCGATTATACCCTGCTTTTTGACAGCGTAAAAGAAAAAGGCGACCGCACGGTTAAGGCTCATCAGCGGCTGGAAAACACAATGACCGCGGCAAATTCCGAAGCAACCGTTTTTGCAATGACTTTTACTACTGCCGCCGCAATTCTTGCAAATGTTTTAACCGGTGTTGTAAGTGAAAATAAAAACGGCAAATATGACACGATTAACAATATTGCGGCAATTGAAGGCCATCAGAATCAGGCTTACCGCCAGCGCCTTGCAGAAATTATTACAATTTTCAATGATTCCTGCGGTTTTATAAAAGATTTAAGTACGCTTGATGCATAAAAATGTCTTACTGTGCCGTTAATTTTGCTTTAAAAGATTTTTGCCCGGATATTGAAGATGTAAAAGCGGTTGAATCTGCCGGCGGTACTGAAGGCGCTGTGCAAAACGGCGGCGGAAAACCGGAAGCGGTATTTTTCAGATTTGCAAGAAACGGAAAATTTGCCGACGACCTGCCGCTTTGCGGCATTTCTTTAATAAACGCCGGTTCAATGCGCTTCAGGTGGAATGAAACAAACCCGAACCGCCGGCGCTTTTTTTCAGGCTGCGGCGTAAATTTCAAAAATGTTGTGCCTGTAGAACTGGTTCATTCTAAAAAAGTTTGCGCCGTATCTTCTGTGCCTTTGATTTCTTCTGCAAACCCGGCGCAAGCCGAACCGACCCGGTTTAGCCCGGAAAGCGGCATGATTGCCGACGGCGTAATAAGCCGGAATCCGGAGCTGGTTCCTGCTGTTACCGTTGCCGACTGTATGCCGCTTTATCTTTTCGACCCTGTTTCCGGGGCTGGCGGCGTGGTTCATTCCGGCTGGAAAGGCACCGGGATTGTTGCCGAAGCGATAAATCTTGCAAAAGTGCTTTACGGCGCAAAAGCCGAAGATTTTTGTGTTGTAATCGGTCCTTGTATTGATGACTGCTGCTACAACGTAGACAGGGTGCGTGCCGAATATTTTGCTTCCGGTTTTGGCAGCGGTTGCGTTAAAAAAATTGAAAATCCTCAAAATCCTGATTTTCCGTTTCAGCTTTCGCTTCGCAAGGCGAATCTTTTTGTGCTGCAGAATGCCGGCGTAAAAGCAGAAAATGTTGCCGTTTGTACCGATTGTACAAGCTGTTCGCCGTTTTTGGGCAGCCACCGCCGGCAAACCAGACATCTGCCTGCCAGCATTGACCTTGATACGCGGCTTAAAAGTTTTACGCCTATGGCGGCGTTCTTAAAGCGCGTGTAAAAGGCAGTTTTTCAACGTGTTTACAACTTGGCAACTTTTTTGCTAAACTTTGCCTTATGGCAGACTTAAAACAAGAAAGCCGCGAGCTTGTTGCTGCGGCCGTTAATTTATTAAAAAACAGCAAAAATGCTGAACTTCAAGATATTTCTTCTGATTCTGTTACCGCAGAAGTTCCACCAAAACCGGAAATGGGCGATGTCGGTTTTCCGATGTTTGCTTTTGCAAAAGTGCTTCGCATGGCACCGCCAATGATTGCCGCAGAAGTTGTAAAAATTCTTTCAACTGACCCGGATTTAAGCAAAAAAGCTGCGGAAACTGGCGATTTTAAGCAGGAAGGCCCTTACGTTAACGTAAAATTGCAGAAAGGCGATTTGGCATGCACAATTTTGCAGAAAGTTATTGCACAGGGCTGCGAATACGGTACTTTTGGAGAAAACGGCGCAAAACCGATGAACGGTCGCCGCGTTATGGTTGAATTTTCAAGCCCGAATACAAACAAACCTTTGCATCTTGGTCACTTGCGCAACGATGCGCTGGGCGAATCTGTTTCGCGCATTCTTAAAGCCGCCGGCGCAGAAGTTTTTAAAGTAAATATCATCAATAACCGCGGCGTTCACATCTGTAAATCCATGCTGGCTTACCAGAAAAATCACGCCGGCAAAACGCCTGCCGATATGGGCGTAAAAAGCGACCGCTTTGTTGGTGACTGCTATGTTGAATTTGAAAAATACCGCAAGGAATTTGGCGAAGTAGCAGAAAATGAAGCCCAGCAGATGCTTGTTGAATGGGAAAAAGGCAATCCGGAAATTCACGCATTGTGGAAACAGATGAACCAGTGGGCAATTGACGGAATCAGCCAGACTTACAAACGCACCGGCGTTTCTTTTGACAAGCTTTATTACGAAAGCGAAACTTACTTAAAAGGCAAGTCTGAAATTGAAAAAGGTCTTGCAGAAGGTATTTTTTACAAAGCTGCCGATGGTTCGGTGCGCGTAAATGTTACCGAAGCCGTTGGTAAAGGCAAAGACGGTGAAGAAAACGAAAAGGTTCTTTTGCGCAAAGACGGTACTTCGGTTTATATGACGCAGGATATTGGTACTGCGATTTTCAGGCACGGTGACTGGCCTTTTAACCAGATGGTTTATGTTGTAGGCAACGAACAGAATTACCATTTTAAGGTTTTGTTCTATGTTCTTAAAAAACTTGGCTACGACTGGGCAAACCAGCTTTTCCATCTTTCTTACGGTATGGTTAACCTGCCGGAAGGCAAAATGAAGAGCCGCGAAGGAACTGTAGTTGATGCTGACGATTTGATTGACCAGCTTAAAAATCTTGCACTTGAAGAAATTGCCGCAAAAGGCCGCGAAGAAGCTGTTGGCGACCCTGCCGCCGTTGCAGAAAAAATTGCGCTTGGTGCCTTGCATTATTTCCTTTTGCAGGCAACCCCGGCAAAAGACATGCTTTTCAATCCGAAAGAATCTTTGTCGTTTAACGGCAATACCGGCCCTTACTTGCAGTATATGGGTGCGCGCATCTGTTCAATTTTGCGCAAGGCAGAAGAAAGCGGAATTGATTTGAGCGGCGAACCTGATTTTGCACTTTTAACACAGCCTGCAGAATGGGAACTGGTAAAGAAAATTGCCGAATACCCTGAAGCTTTGGAAAAGGCTGCAAAAAATTTGAATCCTTCGGAAATTGCGGCAAGTTTGTATGACATTGCAAAACTTTTCAGTTCGTTCTACCACGACTGTCCGATTTTAAGCAAAGAAAACCCTGAATTGAGTAAGGCACGTCTGGCTTTGGTAAAATGCGTAAAAACAATTTTGCAAAGCGGCATGAACTTAATTCTTGTTCCGTTTTTGGAAACAATGTAGGTTTTTTGTTTTTTCTGCACTTTTTTGCTGTTTTTTACCTTGCCGTGCATACTTGACGCAAGGGCGCAAAAAAGTGTATTGTTTATAGACTATTCTGCAAAACGCTAGAATTGTTTTCTGCTCAGAATCTCTGGTATTTCCCGTTATCGTACCAGGGTGACAAAATATAAATTATTATGAGGTAAAGATATGTACGCATTGGTTGAGTACAAAGGAAAACAGTACAAAGCTGAAAAAGGCGCATTGCTTCAGGTTGATAAAATTGACGCTGAACAAGGTTCTACTGTTACAATCGATACAGTTGTTCTGGTAAACAACGACGGCAATGTTGCTGTTGGTACTCCTTACGTAGCGGGGGCAAAAGTTACTGTAAAAGTTGAAGATACTTTTAAAGATGACAAAGTAATTGTATTCAAATACAAGAGCAAGAAAGACTATCATCGCACAATCGGTCATCGTCAGCAGTACACAAATGTTCGCGTTGAGGACATTGTAGTAGCATAATTGCAATGATTTGTGTCATTTTACGGCGCGATGCTGAAGGGGCTTTGACCGAATGTTCGGTTAAAGGTCATGCAGGTTTTGCGCCGAATGGCAAAGATATTGTTTGTGCAGCGGTGACAACCCTTGTAAAAACAAGTTTTGCAAGCTTGAATGATTCGGCTTGCAGTGTTTCACCGGTAACTTTTACAGCTTTTGGCGATGGCGAGTTTGGTTTTAGTACAAAACAAAACGCCGCTTCAAAGGCACGCTTAATATATGCTGGTGATTTTTTGCAGAAGGGTTTTGAACTTTTGCAAAAAGATTTTCCCCAGTATTTGGAATTACGAATAAAAATTACTAATAAGCCAGCGGAGGCATAATTATGGGACGCAAAAAGGGCGGTAGCGGTGCTAAAAACGGCCGTGATTCAAATCCTAAGTATCTTGGTGTAAAAAGTTTTGGCGGTACAGAAGTAACAGCAGGTACAATCATTGTTCGCCAGAGAGGAACAAAAATTCACCCCGGTAACAATGTAGGAAGAGGAAAAGACGATACTTTGTTTGCAACAGCAGATGGTAAAGTTGTTTTCCATGAACGCAAGGGAAGAAAACTTGCTTCAATCGTGCCTGTAGAGGCATAAGTTTTAAGTTTTGCTTTTATTTGCATTTTCTTAATTCGTAGATACCCGGGTAAGCAGTGCTTATTACCGGGTATTTTTTTTAATTTAAGGTTTTCATCAAACCTTAAAAACGGTTATGACAAGACTTTAAGCGTCAGCGTGCCTTGATTTGATGTATTTAAGGTTTACAGCAAACCTTAAAAACGGTTATGTCAAGGCTTTAAGCGGTAGCGTGCCTTGTCATAACCGTATCTGGAGAAAAAATGATAAAATTTGCTGATGAAGCTGTAATCGAAGTCAGTTCCGGCAAAGGCGGCAACGGCTGCATAGCTTTTCGCCGCGAAAAATATGTACCATTGGGCGGTCCGGCTGGCGGCGACGGCGGTCGCGGCGGCGATGTTGTTTTTCAGGTAAAGAAAAACCTTCGCACGCTTGCCCATCTGCGCTACAAGCAGCAGTTTAAGGCGCGCAATGGCGGCGATGGCGAAGGCCGCAATCGTTTTGGACGCGACGGCGAAGACGTTGTAATTTTCGTTCCGCCGGGAACAATCATCCGCGATGCCGAAACCGGCACAATGATTAGAGAATTTACCACCGAAAGCGAAGACGAACGCTTTGTTTTTCTGGAAGGCGGTAAAGGCGGCTGGGGCAACGTTCACTTTAAAACTTCAACAAATCAGGCACCGCAATATGCGCATCAGGGCAAGCCGGGCGAAACCCGTTTGCTTTCAATTGAACTGAACATTATGGCGGACATCGGTCTGGTAGGTTTTCCAAACGCCGGTAAATCTTCCCTTCTGGATTTTTTTACCAATGCGCGCCCAAAAATTGCACCGTATCCGTTTACCACCAAAATACCAAACCTTGGTGTTTTGCACGTAGAACAAGACAGGGATATTATCATTGCCGACATTCCGGGAATTATCGAGGGCGCTTCTGAAGGCGCGGGGCTTGGCATCCGCTTTTTGAAGCATATTGCCCGCACGGCTGGTCTTGTATTCATTGTTGATGCCAGCGATGAAGAAAGTTTGACAGCCTATCAGAAACTTTCGGTAGAACTTGCTAATTTTTCTAAGGAACTTGCGGCAAAACCGCGTATTTTAATCTGCAACAAGCTTGATCTTGAAGGCGCAAAAGAACGTTTTGAACAGATTAAGGCAGACAATCCGAATGAAACCGTTCTTGGAATGTCTGTTTTTGCACGTACCGGCATGGACGAAGTTCGCCGTTCGATTATTGCGCTGGTTGACGCCGTTGATAACGCTTCTGAAATGGGCGCAAAAGCCAGCAAAAAGGCGCGCAATACCAACGTAATTGCAGAAAAAAATGCAAAAAGCGATTTTATGGCAAGCCGTTCCGACTGCGACGTTGCAGAAATTCAGTATCCGGGCGAGTAAAACGGTAAAATCGTGAAAATTGCACTTTTGGGCGGTTCTTTTAATCCGCCTCATACAGGTCATTTGTCGCTTGCAGAAGACGTGCGCCTGGCCCTGGGTTATGATAAAGTTTTTTTTGTGCCGGTAAATATTGCGCCGCATAAAAAAATGGCAATTGGCGCCGGCGATCAGGACAGAATAAATATGCTTCAGCTTGCCATTGCCGGCAACGATGGATTTGGTCTGGAGCTTTGCGAGCTGAACCGTGGCGGCGTTTCGTACACGATTGATACAATTCGTTATCTTACAAAGTTTTACGGCAACCAGCTCAGTGAAAAAATCGGTTTCATTCTTGGCGACGACTTGGTTGCCGGTTTTTCGTCCTGGCGCTGTGCCGCAGAACTTGCAGAAGAAGCCAATTTGATTTTGGTACGCCGCAATTTTGGCGCAGCCGAAGAAATCGATTTTCCGTTCAGGCATATTGAAGTTGAAACTACGGTGCTGCCGATTGCGTCTTCTTCAATACGGCAAAAAATTGCCGGTGGCGAAGGCTGGCGTTATCTTGTTCCAAACGGGGTTTACGAGTATATTACAGAAAGAAAATTGTATGAAAACGAATGATTTTAGCAGTTCTTCACAAAATTCTTTTAACATTGAAGAAAAAATTGAACAGGTTCGCCTTTATGCCCAAAGTGCCGAAAAGCAAAGCCGTTTTGAACATTCTGAACGCACGGCAAAAATGTGCGAAACTTTGGCGCTGCGCTATGGTCTGGACGGTCGCCGGGCTTTTTTGGCGGGTATTGGTCACGATATTTGCAAGGAATGCCCGGATCCGCTGATGATTACGCTTGCTGTTGGCGACGGTTTGCCGGTTGGCGCGCTTGAAAGCAAGAAAACCGCGCTTCTGCACGGCAGGGCAGCGGCTCAATTGCTGAAAACTGGTTTTTGCATTCAGGATGATGAAGTTATTGAAGCGGTGCAGAACCATACTTTTGGCAAAAAAGGCATGAGCGATTTTGCGAAGCTTCTGTTTATTGCCGACAAAATTGAACCCGGCAGGGAACACATGACGCCGGAAAGACTGAAAAGTTTTGAAAAATTTAGCCTGAATGAATTAACTTTTTTGATTGTGCAGGAAAACATTGATTATTTGCAAAGCAAAGGTAAAAAAGTTGCAGATGTTACTTTTGAACTTTACGAATATTTGAAACAACTTATAAAAGAAGAAAGTAGAAGAGGGTAAAATGCCAAAAGCAAAGGGAAATACAGGCGCATTTTTTCTTTTAGCGATTTTGCTGATTTTGATTGCCGTAGGTCTGGTGCTGATTGTTAATTTGCAGACTGATACCGTTGCGGACGTTCTTGAAAATAACCAGCTTTTGAACATTCTTTTTATTCTGGAAGATGAAGGGCAGCCGCTTTTTACCGATTTGCTGCTTTATTATCCGGGTTCGGAACGCGGCGCGCTGTTTGACATACCGGGCAATACGGGCATGATTTACAAGTCTTTGGGGCGTGTTGACCGTATTGACGCGGTTTACAGGGAAAAGGGGCTTAATGAATACCGCACGGAAATTGAGGCTATGTGCGATATTAAAATTCCTTTTACCGTGGTAATGAATCTTGAACAGTTTTCAACTTTAACCGATTTGCTGGGCGGCTTAAGGGTTTTCATACCGTCGCCGGTTGACGTGCAGAAAGACGATGAAAGGTTTCTGCTGCCGTCAGGTTCGGTTCTGCTTGACGGCGGAAAAATTGTTACCTATGCCAAATATGTTAACCCGGAAGAAAGTCAGGCAGACGTGCAGGAACGCATGCAGAATTTGATGCTTTCGTTTTTGACGGCGCTGAACAAAAAATCGTCTTTCATGCTGAACAAGACGGTTTTTCCGCTTTTTGTAAAAAACATGCAGACAAATGCTGATAAAGAAGCGCTTTTTAAGCTGCTTTCGTTTATTTCGGCACTTGATACGGAACGTCTTACGCCGCAAAGCATTACCGGCAAAAAACAGGAAGTTGGCGGAAATGTTCTGCTTTTTCCGGATTTTAACGGAAAGCTGATTCAGGATATTTTTAAACAGACAATGTCGTCAATCGTTTCTGCAAGCGATACTGCGCACAGCCGCGTTTACGTGCTTGAAGTTTTGAACGGTACTGCAACCCAGAACCTTGCCCGCGATGCCGGTATCCTGTTCAGAAGTTTCGGTTACGACGTTTTGAATGTCGGTAATGCCGACAGCACGAATTATCAGGAAACGGTGATTATTGACCACATTGGCAATGCCGAGGTTGCCGGTGCGGTTGCAGAAATCATCAATTGTAAAAATATTGAAACTGATGAAGTTATTTCGTCTGAGTCGTTTCAGAATGATGATTCGCTGGTGGACTTTACCATTATTTTGGGTCGCGACTTTAACGGGCGCAGCGTAAACTGACGGTTTGGGTTTCTCAGAAAACAGAGGATTTTGGGAATTTTTCAATATAATAATTTTTTTAGGGAGAAAAATATGGAAATTAAAGAAAAAGCTTTAGAAATTGCGCAGATTATGGAAGATTATAAAGGCGAAAATGTTACGGTTATTGATGTTTCTAAATTGAACAGCTGGACTGATTATTTTGTACTTGTAACAATTACCAGTGCGCCGCATTGGAAAGGTCTTTATAAGCACGTAAAAGACTACGTTAAAAACGATGATATTTTGGAAATTCATGTGCCTAACCGCAAGACACCGGACGGCGATGACTGGAACTTGATTGATTTGGGTCCGGTTGTCGTTCATTTGATGTCTAAAGAAGCCAGAGATTTTTATGATTTGGAAAAATTGTGGCACAAAGGTGAAGTTTTGAAAGGTACTGGCGCAGAAAGTGCCGAAAACTAAAAGCTGCTGTTTTATAAAGCTTGTAAACGCTTTTGAATGTTTTCATAAAAGCCCGGAATTGAAAAAATATTTCAGTTCCGGGCTTTTTTTATGCATAAAATTTGCAGAAAAATAGAAGGTTTTTAAAATATCTGCGCCAAAACTGAAAAAACAAAGCGTTTGAAATATTTGCCGCAAAAAGTTTTTTTTCAGATTGCGGGGCTGTCATTTTTCAATTAAAAGGAACAAAAAAAGGCTTGCGCGACTGCACGAATATGCAGACTGCACCGCTGCCATAAAAAGCCGCCGCATTTGTGTGGCGCGCATAAAAATAAAAAAGCAGTGCAAAAAACACTGCTTTTATAAACAATTTTCTAAACTTTTTGCTTAAATAAAGACCCGATTATTCATCGAAATCGTCGTCGTAACCAAAATCGTCTTCTTCGTCGTCATAGAACTCGTCTTCTTCTTCAAAGCCGTCAAGGTCATCTTCGTCGTAATCTTCGTCATAATCGTCAGCAAAATCATCATCTTCAAAGTCGTCAAAAGACTCGTCATCATCAAAATCGCCGTCATCTTCATCGTAATCATCGTCATACGAATCAATAAATAACAAATCTGCCTCAGTCGTCTCTTCCAACAATTCGCTTTCACCCAGCATCAAAACACTTCCTTTGGTAAGTCTTTATATAAAAACATTAGTTTATCTGTTGCGTACCTGTCAACTAGAAAAAAGTGAAAAATTGCACATTTTTGCACTTTTTGCGTAAATTGTTAAAGTTTGCAAAATATTCAACGGTTTAGAAAGTTTTGCAACAGCTTGGCTAAAAGCGCCATTAAAACTTACAAAACGAAGCAATAAGTTAACCAACCAAAGCATTTGACAAAAAGCCATAAATTTGTATAATACTAGAAATATGCCTCGCAATATTAGTTTAAAATCACCTGCAAAGCTCAATTTAACCTTAAAGGTTTTGCCAAAGCGCGCAGACGGTTTTCATAATATTGAAAGCATTTTTCAGAAGATTAACTTGTGCGACCAGCTTGCAATTTCCGTTACGGAAAACGGCTGCTGCGAACTTTCAGTTGACGGAATGGTTTTGCCGGAAGAAAACACCGTAACAAAAGCCTTTGCGCTTTTTGAAGAACGCGTAAAAACCGGTAAAGGCGTAAAAGTTCAGCTGAATAAAATCATTCCAAGCGGTGCCGGTATGGGCGGCGGTTCTTCTGATGCGGCAACCATGCTGCAGGGACTGAATGCTTTATTTGATGCCAGATTGAGCGATGAAGAATTGTTTTTGATGGCAGAAAAAATCGGCAGCGATGTTCCGTTTTTTTTAGGTAATAGTTGTGCCCTGGTTAGCGGCCGCGGTGAAATTATAAAACCTATAACAAGCCGAAGTGATATTTGCTTTGTTGTTGTTTGCCCTGAAGTACATTGTTCTACGAAAGAAGCTTATGCTTTGGTTGACCAGTGGCAGCAGAATCATGAAGATGATGCCTGCTGGTTAAAGTTTAGCGAACTTGAAAAAGAATACAGGCAGTCTGTAAAAGGCTGGCGCTTTTTTAACAGCTTTACCAAACCGATTTTTGCAGAATATGCCCAGATTGAACAGGCTTTAAAAGATGTTCGTAGTTGCGGCGCAGATTTTGCGGAAATGACCGGTTCCGGTTCTACAGTATTTGGGGTGTTTGAGTCTGAAGAAAAGGCTCAGCAAGCTTATAACAACCTTTCTGCACGTTGGAAGCGCTGCTATTTGTGTAGTGCTTTTTAATCGACGTAATTGCGTTTGAGGAGAGTGGACAAATGCAAATCACGGAAATTCGGATAAGAAAAGTTTCTTCTGACGAAGGTAAACTGCGGGCTTATGTTACGGTTACTTTTGATAACTGCTTTGTGGTACACAATATCAAGGTAATTGAAGGTAAAACGGGCTTATTTATTGCAATGCCAAGCCGCAAAACGCGCACCGGCGATTATAAAGATGTAGCGCATCCAATCAGCCCGGATTTTAGAAACGAGCTTGAATCAAAAATACTTGCCGAATATGAAGCCGGTAATTTTGAAGAAACTGTCGAATACGACGAAGAATAGCTTGCATAAATTAGAATTTTTCTTTAGATTATATCTAAAGACTTTAATATCTATTGTTGTTTAACAAGGGTATTGGGACGTCGTCAAGTGGTAAGACAACGGCTTTTGGTGCCGTCATTCCGCAGGTTCGAATCCTGCCGTCCCAGGTAAATAGGGAATAATTTGTTCCTGTACAAAAAAATATAGTGCTGAAATGCTCTCAATAAAAGGAGTTCCTGAAATGGATTGTTTAGACTTGAACGCCAAATTGCGCAACGAATCTGGTAAATCTGCAGCAAAAAAATTGCGCGCAACTGGCCGTTTGCCTGCCGTTATGTATAACTCAAAAGGCGTAGCCACAATGTTGGACGTTGATGAATTGGAATTCACAAAAGTTTGGAAAATGGCAACTCCTACTACATTGATTTCTCTTGATGTAGAAGGAAAAAAACACCTTGCTTTCATTCAAGACACAGAATACGACATTAAGGCTGACAAAAACCTTCATGTTGACTTCCACGTAATTGATGAAGACAAACCTTTGAAAGTTACAATGAAAGTACAGATTGCCGGAAACCCGGTTGGTGTACGCGAAGGTGGCGTTTTGACAACAGGTGTTAAAGAAGTAACAATTGAATGTTTGCCAAAAGACCTGCCAGTTCGCATCGTTGGCGATGTTTCAAACCTTGCTTGTGGACAGTCTTTCACAGTAAAAGAATTGCCATTTGCTGAAGGCGTAAAAATCTTGAGCGATGCAAATGCAGTTGTTGCTAAAGTTTACAAATAATTCTTTTTAGCTTAGCAATTTTACAAAGGATATTCTGACAAGATTCAGAATATCCTTTTTTTTTCGGCGCAATTATGACCCTTCAGCAAAATACAGTTTCTTCCAGTTCTGCAAAAAAAACAAATATTTCTGCCATAAACACAAAAATTGAAAATATAAAAGCCGCGCTTATGCAACTTTTTGCAACAGAAGGAATTAAGCGTGTCGGCGCAGGCGTGTCCGGCGGAGCAGATTCTATGGTGGTTCTGAATATTTTGTGCGATGTTTGCGCAAAATGTAATTTGCCGCTTTATGTGCTTACCGTTAACCATAACGTGCGCGAAGAATCCGTAAGCGCCGCTGACAGCGATTTTGTAATTGATTTTTGCGCCAGTTTCAATAAAAAAAACAAAAGCAGCCAAAACAATTTTGAAATAATATTTGAAAAACAGACCATTGAACCAAATAAAATTGCGCAGCTTGCCCAAATCCGCGACAAGGGCGAAGAAGAAGCGGCGCGTTTTTTGCGCTATCAGCTTTTTGAAGATTTTTGCCGGAAACACGATATAGAACTTTTTTGTCTTGGTCACAACAAAACAGACCAGCTTGAAACGCTGATTCAGCGTTTTTTGCAGGGCGCAGGAGTTTTTAAAAGTGCCGGCATACCACAGCGCCGCGGCAAGTTTTACCGCCCGATTTTAAGCCTGGAAAAAGACGAGATAACTTTATACGCCCAAACCGCGAATATTCCTTTCCGGTTTGATGCAACAAACGCCCAGAATATTTATAACCGCAACAAAATACGCAACCAGCTGGTGCCGGTGCTTAACCAGCTGTTTACAGGCTGGGATACGGCGCTTTTGCACGGTGCAGAAAAAGCCGGCGACTTTGTTAATATAATTGAAAATTTGCGCCGGAATTGCATTTGGCAGCCAGAAAACGGCACGGAAAATTGCGTAAAAATGCCGCTTTTTCAATTTGAAAAGCTGGAACTGCCTTACCGGATTGAAATTTTATACGACGCGCTTATTTTGGTAAAAGTAAAACGCCGCATAACTTACGATCAGCTGCGGAATGCGGCAAAAAATGGCGGCGCGCTTATTCTGGAAGATTTATCAGTTCAACGAAAAGACGGTTTTATTTTTGTTGAATTGAAAAACAACAGAAATATTCCAAAATTTGAAAAAACAGGTTTTTATATTGAAGTTTTTGAAAATTTTTCCGCAAAAGCAGGCTGTTTGACCGTAACTGCGCGCGTAGCCGAAAATTCAGAAACCTTCAGCCTGTTAAAAAACGACAATTTTCTTGGTCCTTTTCCCTTTCCCTGTGTGCTTAGAAACCGCCAACCTGCCGATAAAATAAAAGATGTCAGCGGTTCATTTAAACTGCTCTCAAAAGTGCTTTCGGATTTGAAAGTTGCAGAAAACCACCGCGACAAACTGCCTGTAATAGAAGCAGACGGCGAAATTTTTGCTTTGATTGGCGAAGTTTTGGGCTATGAAAATTATCTGGTCAAATACCCGGAAAGTGCGCAAAAGCAGGTTTTTGTTAAGTTTGAAATGTAAAACAGCAAGGAAAAAATGAGGATTTTATGAGCGAAAATAATTACGATAAAAATAATATGAGCACGAAAAGCAAAATCGGTTCTGTAATCTGTATTTTGCTTATTTTTGCCTGCGTGGGCTATTTTATATTTGGTTCTGCCAAAAAATCCGTAATTACAGAAATTTCTTACACCGAATTTTTAGAAGCGGTTAAGAAAAACCAGATTGAAACGGTTGTAATTGTTGGCGAAGAACAGATTACGGGTTCTTTTGCAAAAAATACCGGCCGTTTTGAAACTTTTTCTACAATTATTCCGTATAACGACACCGAATTGATGCCGCTTTTAAAAGTTCACAATGTGGCAATAAAAGGTGCAAAACCGAAAGTTGGTTTGTTTTCGTATTTAATGGAATTTTTGCCGCTGATTTTTATGATTTTTCTTATTTTCATGATTTTTAGGCAAAGTTCTACCCAGAATGCGCGCAGCATGCAGTTTGGTAAAAGCCGCGCCCGGCGTTACGACGGCAGTAAAAAAATACTGTTCAAAGATGTTGCCGGGCAGGAAGAAGCAAAATACGAACTTGCAGAAATTGTTGATTTTTTGAAAAATCCGATGAAATATCTGGATTTGGGCGCGAAAATTCCTAAAGGCGTTCTGCTGGTGGGCAGCCCGGGTACTGGTAAAACCTTGCTTGCCCGCGCCGTTGCTGGCGAAGCCGGCGTAAACTTTCTGCATATTTCCGGCAGCGACTTTGTTGAAATGTTTGTCGGTGTTGGTGCAAGCCGCGTGCGCGACCTTTTTGCAGACGGCAGACGCAGCGCGCCATGTATTATTTTTATTGACGAGCTTGATGCAGTAGGGCGGGCGCGCGGTGCTGGTTTTGGCGGCGGTCACGACGAACGCGAACAGACCTTGAACCAGATGCTGGTAGAAATGGACGGTTTTGATTCCAAGGAAGGCGTAATTGTTCTTGCCGCTACCAACCGCCCGGACGTTTTGGATCCGGCTTTGCTTCGCCCCGGCCGCTTTGACCGTCAGGTGGTGGTTTCGCTGCCGGACATTAAAGAGCGCGAAGCAATTTTGAATATTCATGGCAGAAAAATTCCGGTTGCCAAAGACGTGGATTTTAACAAATTTGCACGTGCCACACCGGGAATGAGCGGTGCTGATTTGGCAAATCTGGTAAACGAAGCTGCGCTTTTTGCTGCCAGAAAATCTAAGAAATTTGTTGAAAACGAAGAATTTGAAGAAGCCCGCGACAAGATTTTAATGGGCATTGCGCGCAAAACTATGGTTCTGCCGGAAAAAGAACGCGAAATGACCGCCTGTCACGAAGCCGGTCATGCGCTTCCGTATTATTATCTTAAAAACGTGTCGCCGCTTCATAAAGTGACAATTATTCCCCGCGGCAGGGCTTTGGGCTTAACTATCGGGCTGCCGGAAGAAGACCGGCATTCGCATACAAAAAGCATGCTTTTAGATGAACTGGTGATTATGTTTGGCGGTTATGCCGCGGAATATGTTGTTTACGGCGACACGACCACCGGCACTCAAAACGACATTCAGCAGGCAACCAATCTGGCACACCGCATGGTTTGCGAATGGGGCATGGCTGATGAAATCGGCGCCGTTTCCTACGGGCAGGAAGACGAGCCGATTTTTATGGGAAAAGAAATTGCCCGGCATAAAGATTATTCCGAAGATACGGCGCACAAAATTGACCATGCCGTTAAAAATTTGCTTGATCAGGCACGGCAGAAAGCGGTTGATATTTTAACAACCCACCGCGACCAGCTGGATGCGCTTTCGGCGGCGTTAATTGAACGCGAAACTTTGGACGATGCCGATATCAGGGAACTTTTGCATATTGGCGAAGCTAAAATAAGCGGCGATAAAGAATTAAAGCTTGCCGATTTTATAGTTTTTGACAGCGAAGAAGGTAAATCCAAGCCGAAAACTAAACGCAAGCCGCGCCAGACCAAGGCAAAAACTGAAGAAAATATGCAGGCAGAAAATACAGAAACAAAACCAGCAGAAAATTCTGCAAACGGCGCAGACGATTCTGCAAATGAAGAACAAAGTTTGTTTTAATTTTTCAGCAGTTTATGCAAACAATATAGAAGAAATTTTACAAAAATTGCACTTTTGGAGGGCAAAATGCAAATAAAATACAACAATTCTATTAAAAACTTTTTAGTAATTTTGATTTTTAGTTTATTTTCTGCAAATATTTTTGCCCAGGTTGCCCAAATTGAAGAAAAAGAACCAATAATCGCTTCGGCACAGGAAGCAAACAGGCGCACGGCTTTAATTTGCCTTGAAAAAAGCGCACAGGCAATTGAAGATGCATGGTGGGACAAAGCCTATGAACAGGCAGATTTGGGCATAAAATACGACCCTGAAATTCCGGATTTGTGGTATTTGAAGGCGCTGGCGGCTGAAGTTTTGAACAAGCCGAAAGCCCAGAGTCTTGAATTGTTGAACCGTGCATTAAGCATTGGCAGCTGGGTTCAGTGCAGCCGTGATTCGGCACGCATTCTGTATGCCGATTTGCTTTGCGATACTTGCAGCTGGCTTCCGGCTCTGAGCGTTCTGGACGTTGAACCATATTTGCAAAGCAGCGATGCTGATTATATACGTGCAAAAGTTTATTACAATATCGGGCACGCCAATGCGGCATTTGAGCTTGTAAAAAATGCCCGCACTTTGTACCCGAACGACGGACGTTTTCCTCTTATCTTCTTTAAAAATGAACTTGGCAGACGAAGCAACCACGAAATTGCGGATTATGCGGCTTCGCTGCTGCGTACCCATACCATGTGGACAAATGAATATCCTGAAATTCTGGTTTATGGCGCTGCGTACAGCCGTTCCAACGACGAAGCCGAAAGACTTTTGCGCGCTTTCAATGCTTACAATAATCGCAGCGAGCTTGCTACAGTTTTTTCACTTGAACGCGGCCTGATTAGCGAAATTGAAGCTTTGCAGCAAATGGTGCGCTTTGCCGCAACCGGTTTGCGTTTTGAATGTTTGCAGGCTTTTGCAGACCTTTTAAGCGACCGCGATGTTATCCGCCAGACAAATGAATGGTTAACCGCTTTTGCCGGCGTGCTGATTTTTGATACAAACAGCGACGGAATCGTTGACCTTTCGTGCCAGTACAAGCGCGGCAGGGCTGAAACAATTCGCTATGACCACAATCAGGACGGCGTTGCAACCTGGCAGGCAAACTGCGATTTTGGCGTTCCCGTTTCTCTGTCTTTCGCTTCTGGCGATATTTTGGTGGATTACGGCGTTTATCCTTCGGTTAGCCGCTTTGAAGACAAGCAGAACGAAACCGAATTTATTATTACCGCCGAATCTTTGTACTGGACGCCGGTGGACATTGTTCAGGCAAAGTTTAAAAAACTCAATGCCAAATTCTTTATTCCGCAGGTTAAGCGCAATATTGAAGTTCTTGCCACACCGGTTTTAATGCGCTATGCAAGCAAAATTACCGTTCCGTCTACCGAAAGGGAAGGTGGCTTGATACGCTTTACAATGCTTCGCGGTCAGCCGCAGTCGGCAGTTTATTATCAGGGCGAAAAACCTTATGCATTTGCCGCCTTTGACCACGGCAGTTTGCTTTACCGCAATATCGATTCTGACGGCGACGATTTTTTTGAAATGACCGAGATTTACGATTTTAATCCGGCTTTGGTGCGCATGTATATGACCGCCGACGAAGACCGGCTTTTAAACGAAAAATTATTCGGTAATTTGGCTGTTACCCACGGCACGTTCATGACACGTGCTGTTGGAGATTTGAACAAAGACGGCAGAACGGAATATGTTGCAGAATTTTTAAGCGGCGGCGCACGGCTTGTTTCATGGGATACGGACGAAGAAGCCGACGGCGAATGGAATATTCGTTCTGTTATTACCGACGAATCGCAGATTGACCAGTTCGTTCATCCGGTTTCCAAAGAAATTGTTACCGTTATTACCGACGGCGGAAAACCTAAACTGATTCAAAATGCTTTTGGCAACCAGCTGATTTTTCAGGATGATTTTTACGAAAACTTATTCTGGATTGGTGAAAAGCAAAATTACGATGTTGCAAAACAAGTGCTGAATTTCTTTAACCATTCCACTGTTCCAGGTGTTTCAGTATTAGACAACGTCATAGAAGGTAAACGCCTGCTGGTTGTTTCTATCGGCGATTTCTATTTTGGAGAAGTTTTTGATGAATAAGACTAAAATTTGTGTATTTTTGTTCGGTTTGATGATTTTCTGTCAAACTCAGTTTGTTTTTGCCAACGGTTCAAGTGAAAAAAACGAAAAAAATACCACAAATCAAAGTCAGCCGGTAAAAGTACCCAAATATACCGAAGAACAGCGCCAGTTTTTAGAAACCGGCGCAATTGAAAAACTGATAGCCGATAAGCCGGTTGAAGCCATGTGGCAGGCAAAACTGGCTTACGAGGCAAATCCTTCTACAGAAGAATATTCTTCCCTTTACACAAAAACGAAAAATGCAGTAATCGCCGCGTTCAATCAGGCTTGCACCGATTCAAAATGGGTGGAAGCTATGGGTTATTTTGAATCGCTGGAATCTTGCGGCGTAAAAAACGCGGTACAAGCCGGCTGGTCTTATGAACAATTGCTGCAGAAAGCTTTACCCGCCGCCGAATATACCGCAAAAACTCAGCAGACAGCGCCTAAAATGTCTACAATGGTAAAAGGCACCGTTACCGTTTGGGTAGATTTGGGCTTAAAAATTGAAGGCGGCACCGGCTATGCAAACCGTGTGCTTGGTTCCGGCTTTTTTATAGACAGCCGCGGTTATCTTGTTACAAACCACCACGTAATTGAAAACATGGTAGACCCAAAATACGAAGGCTACGCCCGTCTTTATATTACCCTTGCAGACGACCCGGACGAGCGTATTCCGGCAAAAGTTGTAGCCTACGACAAAGATTTGGATTTGGCACTTTTGCGCACGCCGGTTCCGCCGCCTCATGTTTTTCCCCTCGGCACATCAGAAGACCTTGAAATTGGTGACAAAATATACGCAATCGGTTCGCCTATCGGACTTGAACGCACAATTACATCGGGTATTGTTTCCAACCCGGAACGTAAACTGCTTTCCACCGCAACAGTCATGCAAATTGATGCCGCCATTAACAGCGGAAACAGCGGCGGTCCTGTTCTAGCCGAAAACGGTTCGGTACAGGCGGTGGTTTTTGCAGGTATTTTGCAGTACGAAGGCTTGAATTTTGGCATACCGGTAGAATATTTAAAGACAATTCTGCCGCGGCTTTATGCTGGCGGAAAAATTGAACACAGCTGGATAGGCGCTTATGGGCGCAATTATCGCGATGATGCGTTTTTGCCTTATGGCGTAGAGCTTTTTTATGTTATGCCGGGTAGTCCTGCGGCTAAAAGCGGGTTAAAAGCCGGCGATATTATAAAATCGATTGGCGGCAAAAAATTTACCACGATTGAACAGCTGCAGAATGTTCTTCTTTACAAGCAGCCTTCTTCAATTATTACAATTGAATACGAACGCGACGGCGTGCAAAAAACGGCAGCCGTTTATACAATGGTTCGCCCGGAAAACCCCGGTTATGAAATTTACCAGCGCGACAGTGTGGCAAATTATTTTCTGCCAATTTTTGGCATGCAGCTGTTTCTTACAAAAGATTCAATTCACAAAAAAGAATATGTTGTTACAAAAGTTCTGCCTAATACCGTTGCCGACGAAGCCGGTTTTAGTGAAAACGACAAGATTGAGTTTAGCAGAATACGCGTGAATGATGATAAAGATGCAATTTTAACCGAAGTTTATGCAAAAAAACGCAAAAATGGTTATGTTGATATTTTTATTTCCCTCGCAAATAGTCTAGACAGTCCCTATTATTTTTAATAGTATTTAAAAATGGACTTGCAACATATAAGAAACTTTTGCATCGTAGCTCATATTGACCACGGAAAGTCGACTTTAGCAGATCGACTTATTCAAAAAGCCCGAATTATTGACGACCGCCAGTTTCAAAACCAGATTCTTGACAATATGGATATTGAACGCGAGCGCGGAATTACCATAAAAAGTCAGGCGGTAACAATTCCTTATACCGCTAAAAATAGCGAAACTTACGAATTGAACTTTGTTGATACGCCAGGTCACGTAGACTTTTCTTACGAAGTATCGCGCGCAATTGCTTCGTGCGAAGGCGCGCTGCTTTTAATTGATGCTGCGCAGGGAATTGAATCGCAGACACTTTCAAATATGTATCTTGCACTGGAACATGATTTGGAAATTTTGCCGGTCATCAACAAAATAGACCTTCCTGCTGCCGATATTCCGGCTGTAAAGCACCAGATTGACCACGATTTGGGTCTTGACCCGGAAACTGCGGTTCTTGTTTCTGCAAAGCAGGGTACTGGTATTGATGAACTTCTGGAAGCGATTGTTACGCGCGTACCGCCGCCAACCACAGATGATTCCGGTAAAACCAAAGCCTTGATTTTTGACTGCCACTACGACCCTTATCGCGGTGTTGTCGTTCACGTGCGTATTTTTTCAGGCTCGCTTAAAAACGGTCAGACAATCCGTTTTATGAGCAGCGGTTCTGAATATAAAATTGAAAACTGCGGTATTTTTAAGCTGAAACTTGAAGAAACCGGCGAAATTGGCGCAGGTGCTGTAGGTTATTTTATCGCCGGTGTAAAAACTGTTTCGGATGTCAGGGTAGGCGATACTGTTACCGATGCCGAAAATCCGGCAGAAGAACCGCTTGACGGTTTTAAAGAAGTAAAGCCGGTTGTTTTTTCTTCAATTTATCCAATTGATTCTAACGATTATGACGAACTGCGCGACAGCATGGAAAAATTAAAGTTGAACGATGCCAGTTTGACTTTTGAAAAAGACTCTTCCATTGCGCTGGGTCACGGTTTTAGATGCGGCTTTTTGGGGCTTCTTCATCTTGAAGTTGTGCAGGAGCGCCTTGAACGCGATTTTAATCAGGCTGTTATTTTTACTGCGCCTTCAGTTCGTTACAGCGTAAAACTTTCTAACGGCGAAGAAAAATTTGTTGATAATCCGGCGGATTATCCTGAACAGAGCCGCATTGATTCGGCACAGGAACCTTACATCAAGGCTTCTATAATTTCGCCTGCAACGTATTTGGGCAGCTTAATTTCGCTTTGTACCGAAAAGCGCGGCACCCAGACAAACATGCAGTATCTTGACGAAAAGCGCGTAGAATTAACTTACGAAATGCCGCTTAGCGAAGTTTTGTTTGATTTTTACGACCGTTTGAAAAGCTACAGCCGCGGCTATGCTTCTTTTGATTACGATATTATTGGTTACCGCCCGACTGAGCTGGTAAAAATTGATATTCTGATTAACGGCAAACCTGTTGATGCACTTTCGCAGCTTAGCTATAAAGGCAACGCTTACGAACGCGCCCGCCACGTTTGCGAAATGCTGAAAGAAGAAATCAGCCGCCAGCAGTTCAAAATTGCAATTCAGGGGGCGATTGGCAGCCAGATTATTGCCCGCGAAACCGTTAACCCTGTGCGCAAGGACGTTTTGGCAAAATGTTACGGCGGCGATATTACCCGTAAACGCAAATTACTGGAAAAACAGAAAGAAGGTAAAAAGCGCATGAAGATGATTGGCGATGTTGAATTGCCGCAGAGCGCATTTCTGGCTGTTCTTAAAACAAAAGATGAAAATTAAAAATTTTGCAGGCTGAAAGAAAACTGTTTGCAGCGACAAAAAAGCACTTTACGAATGTAAAGTGCTTTTCGTTTTTTTTGCGGTGAGGTTGTTGATTTACGCTGCCGGATTAAAATGCGGACGCAGGAAATGTGCACGTTTTCATCGTGTTACCGTTCTGCCGCGTACCGCAATGCAAAGGCTTCGCGGCAACAATCAGCAAGTCAGCAGTCAATCGTGCCGTCTTTTATCATTTCAATAAAAATATCTGTAAGTTTCGGGTCAAACTGCTTGCCGCGGTTCTGTTCTAGCTGATTTATAATGTAATCTTTTGGCAGCTTGTCGCGGTAACAGCGGTTAGAATTCATCGCGTCAAAAGCGTCGGCGATGCAGATAATTCGCCCTTCAATCGGGATACGCTCGCCTTCAAGCCCCTGCGGATAGCCTTTACCGTCGTAGCGCTCGTGGTGGCACAGCGCACCGCGACCAATATTGTTAATTTCGGTAAAGTTCTGCAAAATTTCGGAACCGACCAAAGTGTGCTGCTTGATTATTTCAAACTCTTCATTGTCCAGCTTTGCCGGTTTGCGCAGAATATTTTCGGGTACACCAATTTTTCCGCAGTCGTGCATTAAGCCGATATAATAAAGCCGTTTAGCTTCTTCCGGCGAATATTTCAATTTTTCTGCAATTTGCTGGGAATATTTTGCCACGCGAAGCGAATGACCGTTGGTATTCGGGTCTTTTGCATCGATAAAACCGATAAAAGTATTCATAACCTGGTCAATAATGCGGTCGTCGTGCTTTTTGGCTTCGTACAAAGCATGCATTCGCCATTCCGAAAAAACAAACGCAATAGCACAGCACAGCCACAGCAAAAGGGAAATGCGCAGATACAAAATAAACTTTTCCTGCTCAAAAGGTTTCCGCAGGCGGTAGGTAAGCGTGCTTTGGGAAAAATCTGGCAGATTGTCTTTCTGTTCAAACGGAACGTAAATAATAAAGCCAAAACTAACCGAATTGGGCTTTTCCGGATCTTGCGACGGCAAAATTTGGTTTTCCTTATACGGAACGTATGGCTGGTAAGTAAAAGTGTCGTCTTTTTGCAGCGGAATGAACAAATCGCCACCAAAAACCTGATATTTTATAATAAGGCGGCTTCTTAAAGGGTTTCGTAAATCGAGTGACTGAGATTTGTAGCCGTTTTTGTCATCTTTCTGGCTGATTTCCATATCGCCGCACCATGCGGTATTCAGAAGAATGTAATCATCAACCTTCATCTTAAGCGACCAGTCGTAAAAATCGTATTCTGTTAAATTGGAAACTTTTGCATCGTAGGTTACGCCGACAAATTCTTTTTCTGTAACGTTGCCGTTCTGGTCTGCAATTTCAATTGTGCGCACCCAGCTGTCGCCTTCGCCGCCGCGAGGTTTTACCGTTACACTGCAATGTGAAAAATTATTTAATTTTGAAAGTTCAACTGTGCGCTTTATCTTGTTAAAGTTTCTGTTGCTGTGAAAAATACCTGCAAAAACCAGCACAATTAGCACAAGCATCAGAAAAATAAAAATTGCAATTTCTTTAGTTTTTATCTCTTTCATAAATTCACGAAAAACATAAAAAGTATATCACAAATATTTCTAATTTTGTTAATTTTTCAAAAAAAATTCTCAAATTTCTCTATTTCTGCAAGTGAATTAAAAATGTAATCGGTAACTTTACGGGTTTCTTCGGTTGGGGCGGCGCGGTCTGGTACCATAATGGTAACAAGCCCTGCGGTTTTTGCACTTACCAGACCGTTGTGGCTGTCTTCTACTGCAACGCATTCGCCGGGCTGAAGACCAAGTTTTTTTACCGCGCCTGCATAAATTTCCGGATCAGGCTTGCTGTTTGTAACCATATCGCCGCAGATGCAGAATTCAAAAAAATCAAAAAGCCCGGCATTTTTCAATTCGTTTTCAACAACCGCCTGCCGGGTAGAAGAAGCCAGCGCAAGCCTTAACCCTTTCTGTTTAAGCCACAAAAGACATTCTTTGGCGTATGGTTTCAGCCCGATGCCTTCTGCGGCTTCAATCTGCTTAAAATATCTGGAAGTTGTCTGCAAGTACAAATCAACGTCAAAATCGCTGCCAAGTTCGCGCAGGATAATTTCTTTTGTAGTTTTTTTATTCGTGCCGCGGCAAAGGTCAATAATCCGCATTCCATCTTCCGGCTTTAAGCCAAAATCTTTTGCCGCCATAACCCAGGTTCGGTCGCAAACGCTTTCCGTATCCAGAAGCACGCCGTCCATATCAAAAACAAAAGCTTTAATCATCGGTTTTCCTTATATTTGTCAGCGGGTTAAGTCTTTTACCCACTTGTATTTTTTATAGTGAACGACAACCCACGGAATTTTTCCAACTTCGTCAAGGCAGGTGCAGGCGTAAACAATTACCGCCGGCCATTTGAAAAGGAAAGTGCCCAGGGCGGCGAGTGGAACTGCAAGACACCACATGCAGACAAAAAGGCTGTACATATCAAAAAGGGTGTCGCCGCCGGCTGCAAAAATGCCGTTTATCAAAACCGAATTGACCGCCCTTCCTATCATGTAAACCGCCATTACAATCATCATCTGGTAAAGCAAACGGGTTGCGCCGCTGGTAAGCTGAATGAATTTCAGCGAAATGGGGGTAAATGCAAACATTAACGCACAGGAAATTCCGCCGCAAATAAAGCTTAGCCAGAATAACCTGTCGCCGTATTCTTTGCCTTTGTCCAGATTGCCTGCGCCAAGCTCGTGCCCCACAATAATGCCGCCGCCGTTTGCCAGCCCGTTGCAAAGGCAGCAGATTAAGTCGCGCACAATGGCGCAGATAGAGTTTGCAGCTGCGGCGTCTGTACCCAAATGCCCCATAAAGGCGGTATAAGAAGTAAATCCAATTCCCCACAGCAGCGATGCGCCCAAAAGCGGCAGCCAGCATTTTAAGAAATCGTTCAAAAGTTCTTTCTGACGCTTAAAAATTTGCGCAAAGTGAATGTGAATGTAAGTTTTTCTGTAAGAAACCCCAACCGAAAGGCAAAGTTCTGCAATGCGGGCAATTAAAGTTGCCAAAGCCGCGCCTTTTACGCCCATCGCCGGTGCGCCAAACAAACCGAAAATAAACACGCCGTTAAGCACAATGTTAAGCACTACCGCAAACGAACTGATTTTTGCCGTAGTATTCGGGTGGCTGGTAACTTTCATAATTGCAAGGTAGCTTTGCGAAAAGCCCGTAAGCAGATAAGACCAGCCGGCAATCTTTAAGTATTCAATTCCGATTTCTATTAAAACGTCTTCGTTTGTAAAAATGCGCATAAGCGTGCGCGGAAAAAACACGCAGCCGGCAAAAGCAACCAGCCCGATTACGGCGCAAAGCTTGAAAGTAATGCAAAAAACACTGTTCAGCGACTGCTTGTCGCCTTTGCCCCAGTACTGTGCGCCCAAAATGGCAGAGCTTTCTACCGTTGCCATTAAAAACATATTCTGCACAAACTGAATTTGCGTTGCCAGCGTTACAGCCGCCATAAAATTCTGCTGCAAGTTGCCCAGCATAAGCGAATCCGAAACTGCAACCAGCGCAAGCATGAGGTTCTGCAAAGTAATCGGCATAGCCGTTTTTAATAATTTGGAAGAAAATTCTTTGTCTTTCATTGTTCTGTGATTATGCATTCCGGCGAGTTTTAATTCTTGAAATTGCAAGAATCAGGACATCGCGTTCTTTTAGATTTTTCTAAAAATTACAATTTTAGAGATTTCATTATATATGGCGCGGTTTTGGTTTTCAATATTGAAAACGCATTTTCAATTCAGCACGGTGATTTTTTACCCCGTATCCGGGTCATTGTAAATTTTCAATTTTTATTTTGCAAAACGTATTACGTGTTGCGTAATATTCAAAAAGAAATATAATATATTCATGATTAAATCGTTTAAGTGCAAGGACACCGAAGAACTTTATGAAACCGGCGAAAACCGCAGATTTAAAGCAATTGAACGTGTTGCACTCCGAAAACTTGACATGATTCATGCTGCGGTAAAAGTTGACGTTCTGCGAATACCGCCTGCAAATCATCTGGAACTTTTGAAAGGCGACAGGGAAGGACAGTACAGTATTCGGATAAATGACCAGTGGAGAATCTGTTTTAGCTGGGCTGGAACGGATGCGTTTGATGTTGAAATTGTAGATTATCATTGAGAAGGGCAGATATGAGGACAAAAAATTTAATTACACCCGGCGAAATTCTTCTTGAAGAATTCTTAAAGCCTATGAATATCAGCCAGAACCGGCTGGCAATCGAAATTCTTGTTCCGCCGGCACGGATAAACGCAATTATAAAATGCAACCGCGCAATAACCGCCGATACTGCTTTGCGGCTGGGCAAATTTTTCGGAACAGGTCCTGAGTTTTGGCTGAATCTTCAGTCAAACTATGATCTTTCGCTTGCCGAAATTGAAGCGGAAAAAGAATTGGCGCGCATTCAAACTTTTGCTTTTGCATAATTGCTTCTGAAAATTATTGAAGCCGCTGCATTTCAGCTGCATTAAATACCCCTAATTTATCTGATAAAGACAGACAAATGCTTATGCGCGATGCTCTTGACAGGGCTGACGAAGCAGGTATACAAGTACAAGTAACAGGAACGATAAGGAGAATTTTATATGGTTTTTAAGTTAAGTCAAAAAGATTTTGAGTTAATTGATGCAGTGCTTGACGATTATGCAAAAAAAGGTAAAACGGATAAAATTTGCCCGTATTGTGGAACTCCTATCAAAAAAAAGGTTGTTGGAATGGGTTATACTGTTAGCTGCCAAACACAAAACTGTTTACAGGAAACTTGTCGAGGAATATGACAATTAAACAACAAAAGCCCCGGAATGCAAAGTCCGGGGCTTTTATTTTTGAAAGATGAAAAAAACTGTTTTTGCAATTATCATTTTAGTTTAGCCGCCAAAAAAAGGTTTTCTTTTTTTGTTTGCTTGTAAAAAAAATTATTTCAATGTAAAATTTTTGTGTTAAGCGGAAAAAAAGAGGAAACCTATGAAAAAACTTAATATTGAAGAATTTTGCCCGGAACATTTTATGCAGAAAATTGACGGCCGCCAGTACGGAACCGTTGAAAATGTGGAATATTTTTCTGCGGCGTGCAATAAAACCAGACCGGCAAACGTGCTTTTGCCAAACGGATACGACCCAAAAATAAAATACCCGGTTTTGTACGTGCTGCACGGCTTTTTTTGCACCCAGTTTACCATGCTGCAGGACGACGACAGCTGCAACCAGAAAATAATTGCCAACTTAATAGAAGAAAAACTTGCAAAACCGATGATTGTAGTTTTTCCGTATATTTTTGCCAGCACCACAAAAGAAGTTTGCGACGGCTTTAGCGAAGAAAACGTAAACGCCTACAACAATTTTTTGAACGATTTAACCGGCGATTTGATGCCTTTTATTGAAAAAAAATATTCCGTTAAAACCGGCGCCGAAAATACAGCGATTATCGGTTTTTCAATGGGCGGACGCGAATCTTTGGCGGCTGGCATAACATACCCGAAAAAGTTTGGTTATGTTGGCGCAATTGCACCGGCGCCGGGTCTGGTACCGTGCAAAGATTCCATTATGCAGCATCCCGGTCAGTTTGCAGGCGAAGATAAAATAGTTTTTGACGGCGATTTGCAGGTTTTGATGGTTTGCTGCGGCGACAGCGACAAAGTTGTGGTAGATTTTCCTGAACAGTACCACAATATTATGGTAAAAAACCGCCAGCCGCACGACTGGTATCTGGTGACGGGCAGTGACCACGCAAATCCGGCAATTGCCAGCGGAATTTATAATTTCTGCAAAAATATTTTTTAGGAAAAATTGTGGAAGAAAAACAAAAAGCCGGCAGAAATCATACGCTTTCAATTAGCGAGGCTGAACGCAGCGCTTTGCAGGCAGAAATTACTGATATTGAACAGCTTAAAACCGGCGGCGATTTTATAAACAAAACCATAAACGCAGACCTTTTGCAGGTTCTGCCTCTTTTGCCGGACGGCTTTGCTGATTTAATCATTGCAGACCCGCCTTACAATTTGACCAAAAACTTCAACGGGCTTAATTTTTCTGCAATGAAAGAAGCCGACTACGAAGAATATTTGCAAGGCTGGCTGCCGCAGGTTTGCAAAAAACTGAAACCCAACGGTTCACTTTATCTTTGCGGCGACTGGAAATGCACTTCGGCTTTGCAGCGCGGCATAGAAAAAGAACTTTGCGTAATGAACCGCATAACATGGCAGCGCGAAAAGGGCAGGGGCGCAAAAAACAACTGGAAAAATTCCATGGAAGACATCTGGTTTGCCGTTGCCGACCCGAAAAATTATTATTTTGACGTAGAAGCCGTTAAATTGAAGCGCAAAGTTCTTGCGCCGTATAAAGTTAACGGCGAGGCAAAAGACTGGAATACCGAAGACGACGGCAATTTCCGCCTGACTTATCCTTCCAATTTCTGGGACGATATTTCTGTTCCGTTCTGGTCAATGAGCGAAAATACCGAACACCCGACCCAGAAAAGCGAAAAATTATATGCCAAATTGATTCTGGCAAGCTGCCCCGCCGGCGGTGTGGTTTTTGACCCGTTTTTGGGCAGCGGCACTGCAAGCGTGGTTGCAAAAAAACTGGGGCGCAATTATTGCGGCGTAGAAATTAACGGCGAATACTGTCTTTATGCGGCAAAGCGGCTTTTGCAGGCAGAAGAAAATAAACAGATTCAGGGATATAAAGACAATGTTTTCTGGGAACGCAATTCTTTAAGCGACCAGAAACGCAAAAAATAAAAGTGCGGTGCAGAAATTGCAGACAAAATCCGGCGGCGCAAATAAAGGCTTCTGTTTTTTTTCGCGCTGCCGGGATTTTTTTTCAGTTACCGGCTGCTTGCGCCGCGTTTCTTTTATTATTCGCCCGGTATTTTTCAATTTTTGGCAGAAAGCCTTTTACATATTCTTTGCTATATTTTTTACATAGTTTTGCCTCAAAAAAGCTGAAAATTGCTTTACAATAAAAAGGTCGTTTCTGAAAATTTTTTTCAGAAATGCCTGAATTCAATTGTTTTCACGTTTCTTTAGTTTCAGCTTAAAAAAGGCGGATTATGGACAATAAGGCAATGTTTAATTTAACTTACGGGCTTTTTCTTCTTACCGCAAAAGACGGCGGTAAAGACAACGGCTGCGTAGTAAACACCGTCGTGCAGGTTACATCCCAGCCAAACCGCATAACGGTTGCCGTTAACAAAGAAAATTACACTTGTCAAATGATAAGTAAAACCGGCGAATTTAACGTTTCGGTGCTGAGTGAAAAGGCGAAATTTGAAACTTTCAGGCATTGGGGAATGCAGTCGGGCAAAAAAGCAGATAAAACGGCAGGCATTACTTTTAGCCGCAGCGAAAACGGCATTATTTATATTGCAGAAGAATGCAACGCGTATTTAAGCGCCAAAGTCGTTTCTGCAACCGATTTGGGCACGCACATTTTATTTCTTGCCGACGTTACCGACGCCCGGATTTTGTCAGACGAAAAATCGGCAACTTACGCATTTTATCAGGCAAACATTAAGCCCAAAGCAGACCAGCCGAAGAAAAAAGGCTTTATCTGTTCGGTTTGCGGCTACATTTACGAAGGCGAAACTTTGCCCGACGATTTTATCTGTCCGTGGTGCAATCACCCGGCAAGCTTTTTCAAACCACTGTAATTTTTTCTATATAACGGAAGATTTTTATAGTTCAACTACCCAAAACGGAGGATTTTATGGGAAAATACGACGGCACACAAACAGAAAAAAACTTGCTGGCAGCTTTTGCAGGCGAATCGCAGGCGCGCAACAAGTACACTTATTTTGCTTCGGTTGCCAAAAAAGAAGGCTACGAACAGATTAGCGCAATTTTCTTAAAAACCGCAGAAAACGAAAAAGAACACGCAAAATTGTGGTTTAAAGAACTGAACGGAATCGGCGATACAAGAGAAAACCTTAATGCGGCTGCCGAAGGCGAAAACTTTGAATGGTCTGATATGTACGACGATTTTGCCAAAACCGCCGAAAAAGAAGGTTTTGCCGATTTGGCAAAAAAATTCCGTCTGGTTGCGTTAATTGAAAAACACCACGAAGAACGCTACCGCAGGCTTTTGAAAAATGTTGAAGAATGCAGGGTTTTTGAAAAGAGCGAAGTAAAGATTTGGGAATGCAGAAACTGCGGTCATATTGTGGTTGGCACAAAAGCACCGGAAGTTTGCCCTACCTGCGCACATCCGCAAAGTTATTTTGAAATTTCAGAAGAAAACTACTAATTTTAAGTTTCAATTAGAGGCAGAAAACTATGGCAAACGAAAACGAAGTTCTTAAAACTATAAAAGCACGCCGCAGTGTGCGCAAGTTTACGGACAAAATACCAGAAAAGGCTGTAATTGACCAGATTTGCGAAGCAGGTACTTTTGCTGCAACCGGTATGGGCAAACAGAGCCCTGTCATTCTTGCCGTTACAAACCGGCAGCTGCGCGACAAATTAAGCAAGGTAAATCAGCAGATTGGCGGCTGGCAGGACGGTTTTGATCCGTTTTACGGTGCGCCGGTTGTTCTGGTTGTGCTTGCCAAAAAAGACGTGGCAACCAGAGTTTACGACGGCAGTCTGGTAATGGGCAATTTAATGCTTGCCGCCGAATCGCTTGGCGTAAACAGCATTTGGATTCACCGCGCAAAAGAAACTTTTGAAATGGAAGAATGGAAAAACTGGCTGAAAACTTTGGGCTTTGAAGGCGAATACGAAGGAATTGGCAACTGCGCAATTGGTTACGCCGCAGAACCAGCCCCGGCGCCAGCACCGCGCAAGGCAAATTACGTTGTTAAAGTTGAATAATTAACCCGAACCTGATTTTTTGAAAAAAAGCAAATGGTGCAGTATTTTTGCGCCGCAAAAAATTTTTAAAATCATGCCGGCTTTATTTTTTCAATTGAAGCTGAAACGCAGTAGATGAATTGAAAACATTTGCTGCGTTTTTTTATTCGTGCGGAGGGTTTAATACCCCGTCATTTGCGTCGTAACAAGGGGTATTAAACCCGACTGCAACCACGTATTAAGAACAACATACCTCACTGCATGTGGCGAGGTCGTTGATTTTTTCTGCTTTGCCTGCGCAAAATTGACAAAAGCACACATTCGCAGTATTTTTTCAAATAACCAGCAAATACAAAGAGGACGTTATGGAAAAAGAAAAGGTTGAACTTAGCATAGATTCGGCTTTGCTGAAACAGGGCAAAGATTTGTTTGAAGATTTGGGTCTTAGTCTGGAAAATGCGGTTGCAGTTTTTATAAAACAGGCTGTGCGCGAACAGGGTTTGCCCTTTAAGCCTACGCGCAACATTGCAGACGCGGCAATAAAAGTTTTTCCAGATGCCGAAAGCCGTAAATTAGAAAAACCTGGCAAAATCAGCAAAATGAATATTGACGAAAAAAATTCGATGCTTGACCTTGACTGCCTTAGATAAAATAAAGGCTGTTTTATAAAATACGCGCGCCGTTTTGTGCTGCAAGGCTTCGGTTTGTAAAAAAAGACTGAAAAAGCGGCGCATATTGCAGATTGAAACGGCGCCTGCAAACAAAAATACCCGGAATACGCCTTATGTTGATTGCAAAAACGTGTTCCGGGTATTTTTTTTGTTCTTTTGGGTTTTAAAATGACGCGCTAAAACTTGCCTTTTGCCGGCGGGTCGTCAATAATCATCTGCGTTAATATTGCCGCCGCCTCGCCAGCCAGATCGGCGCAGGGGCGTTTTTTATAATATTGCTCGGTTCTTTCTTCCGGTTTCGGGCTTTCCGGCTGAAAACTCGCCGTTTTAGGCGGCAATCCCAGTAAATCCCGGCATATAATTGTACCGTTTCTGGCGGCATAGGTTTTAGCCAGCTCCTGAATCCGCGCATAATGTTCGCCCTTTGCGGATTTGGGATCGTTTTCGCCGTAACCGTACAAAAGCCCGGCAACCATAAACATTCCGCTTACAGAACCGCAAACTTCCCTAAGCCGGGACATTCCTCCGCCGAACGGTGCCGCCATTCTTTGGGCGGTTTCCTTGTTCATTCCAAAAACTTCTTCGCCTAATTCGTCAAAAAAAGCACTTACCACCGCCTGCGAACAGTTGTGACCGCTTAAAAAATTGTTTTTTGCAATCTGGCGCATTTCTTCCGGGCTTTTCATTTTTAGTTTTCCTTCATTGCGGCTTTTATGTCGCTAAAATTGAACGCTTCGCGACCATTTTGCCGTGCAATTAATGCGGCGCGGTTAATCACCGATTCAATTTGGGCACAGCTGAAACCGTCGAAAGTTTTAGCAAGGCTTTCAGCATTAATTTCATCTTCGTATTTTTTATTTTGAAGAAAGGCTGCGGCAAGTTTAATCCGGTCTTGTGCGCCGGGGTAGGGCACGGCGTATTTTGCGTCAAAGCGGCCGGGACGGATAAGGGCTTCGTCCAAAGCGGCACGGCTGTTGGTTGCCGCCAAAACCAAAATCCCCTGATTCGGCGTAAAACCGTCCAGCTCGTTCAAAAGCGCCGTAACAATTCTGGTATTTTCGGTTTCAATTGCCGAGCCCGAATAGTTGCGTTTTGTACCGATTCCGTCAAATTCATCGATGAAAACAATGCACGGGGCGGCTTTCCGCGCTTTTTTGAACAGAAGTTTCACTTTCATCGGCCCGATTGCCATAAACATGCTTTCAAAATCTGTGGCTTTTGCCGGAATGAAGTTGATTTTTCCTTCGCCTGCAAGTGCCCGGGCAAAAAGCGTTTTACCGTTTCCCGGTCCGCCTTCCAAAAGTACGCCTTTGGGCATGCGGATGCCCCGTTTCTGGTATTCCGCCGGGTGCTTCATGATGTCAATAATTTGCATCATGTCTTTTTTCAATCCGTCCATGCCCACAACGTTTTCAAAAGTTACGCCGGTACGGTGAACGGTTTTAAAAGTATTCGGGCTTATAAATTTTCTGAAAGCAACAAAAATTATTCCAAAAAATATAAGGTAAAAAATAATGTCGAAAATCAAGGAAATAGTTTCGTCGGTGCTGTTTTTCCGGCTGGTTTCAACGCCTTTCAGCAGCAGCTTTTCCTTCAGCGTGGGCGAATTGGGATTGGGCGTTCTATATTTTTCGCCGCTTACAAGGGTAACCTGCAAAAAATCTTCGGCAAAGCACACTGCCGAAACTTCGCCGGTTTCAAAATCTTCTGTAAAATCGGCGTAAGCTACTTTGGGGCTGGTATCCGGCAAAAAAGCCCAAACCAGCAAGCAGGCGGCTGCAAGTCCTGCAAATATAAGCGGCAAAAATCTTTTAAGTTTATTCATCGGTTCTCCGTGCAAGTTGAAAATTAAAAAAGTTATGCAAAAAATTTACTTAAACTCGGCTCAATTTTCAAGTGCAGGAACTGTTACGGTGAAAGCCCTTTTTGCATAAATTGCATTTATATAGAAGATATTTTGAAAATTTGCACCGTTTTTTTTGGTTTGCAAAAGAGCTAGCAGAAAGTTCAAAGACCTGCGCTAAAAAACATCCCGGTGAAGCTTTTTAAAGCCACCGGTGAAAACTGAAAAATCACCGTTCGTTTTTCAAAAAACGCACGGTCGTTTTTGAATTTTCCACTGTGCGTTATAGGGTAAAACGCACGGTCGTTTCAGCACAAACGCAAGGTGACTTTGAAGCAAACGACCGTGCGAATTTTGAAAAGCACAAAAAGACCTTAAAAAAAGCTTTTTTGCAAAAAAAAGCCAGCCCGATGAGCTTTAATCTTTCAGGCTGGCTTTTGGAATTTTTACAGTATGGCGCGCGTTCAGCGGTAAATTAAAACCTCGCAGTTTCCGCCGTCATCAAAGGATTCTATCTCGTATTTAAGCGCGCCGCTTTTATATATCTGGTCGTAAAGTTCTGCCAGCTTTTCTGTTTTGCCGCAAAACTTTTGCCAGCCATCGTCGGGCAAGACAATTTCTTTATAAACGCAGCCGCCAAACTTTGCGTCAGCTTCGGCAAGGTTAAAGTTTAAAGGCTGGTTCAGCGTGCCAATTACATATTCAATTGAACCGGTGCGCCAGTTGTAGCCAAGCCCCAAAATGTTTTCCCTTCCCCAAATGCCGCTAAAATAGTCCCAGAACTCGCCGATATGCAAATACTGCTGCTGGTTCCGGGTGCTAAAAACTTTGCTTACGCCAAAAAACTTCATCATTTGTCCTTTTCTTTTACAGGAATCCAGATGGCGCTTTTGTAATTGTCGTCGTCCGGCGTGCCGTCGTCGCTGTACCATTCAATATTAAAACCGGCGGCAATTTCGTATTTGCCGTTTGCAGGCAGCCAGCTTCTGAAAATTTCGGTGTTTACGCTTTGCAGCGCGCCGGGCATTGGTCCTGTGCATTCAAACTTTGCCCATTCCAGCGCCGGAATTTCGTAAACTTCCAGTCCGGCTGGCACTTCGCCGCCTTTGTAAATGCCTGCAATAAAATAGTCAAAGTTGCCGCGCCGGTCTAAAGGTTCCACGCACACGCCGTATTCGCCAATATTGTTTTCTTTAAACGCCTTTTCAATTGAATTGGTTGGCACGCCGTCTTTATATTCCGGCTTGCTGCAGAAAGTCAGATAATATTTTTTGTAAATTTCGTCCCAAAACTTCGGTATTTCCTGATACGAGTTTTCCGAATTGAAAGTGCGCCTGATGCCAATGATTTTAAAACCATCCATTTTTTCCACTTTGTAATCCATTCTGTTACCTCCGTTTACCGTAACCTGAATTTTTAATGGAAGGAAAAGCCTGATTCTGGAAATGTCGCCTTTTACACTTTGGGGCGTTGTTCCGTGAAAACGCGAAAACGCTTTTGAAAAACTTTCGCAGGTTTCCCAGCCATACTTAAACGCCATGTCTGTTACTTTTGCGCCGGCTGCAATTTCAACAGCGGCAATGTACAGCCTGCGGTTTCGTATGTATTCGGCAACGCCGTAGCCCGTAAGAATTGTAAAACCTTTCTGAAAATAAAAGGAACTTACGGCAATTTCTTCGGCTACAATGTCTGCGCAAAGGTTTTCATCCAAAAGATGTTCTTCGATGTAATCAATTGCGCTGCCAAGTGAACTAAGCCATTCCATGTTTTTCTTCCTTTTCTGTAAGATGGTTTTATATTAGTTTACCCAAGTTTTTTTTGCCTGTCTTTACTTGGTTTTATTTGTCTGGCTTGTACTGCCACTTTTTGTTTAACCGCTGCTTTTTTATATAAGTTTTTGTTGAAAAAATGAAAGTGTGCTTTTATAATAAATCAATTGTGAGCTTTCGCTGAAGGTGGTTTTCAGTGTAAAGCCCTCTCTGGAGAGTCTTTTGGCGGCCGTTGGCTGTTGAAAGCGCCGAAGGTGTACGTGCAGTTCTGCACAATCTCTCAGGCAAAAGGACAGAGCATGTGTGGTTTTTTCGATTTGTAAAAGACTATTTAAGAAAAGCTTTATTTCCTACTCCTTAGAGGGCTGAAAAAAATTTCTTTTTTTCAGCCTTTAATTTTTTAAAGCATTGAAAATTGTTTTCAATTTTCAGGCAGGAGCATTTTATGTCTTCATTTTCTAACTTTTTAGGTGCCGTTGACGACATTGTTTGGGGCGTGCCCCTGATTGTTGCCATTCTGGTAACCGGCATTTTACTTACAATTCGTGTAAGGGGTTTGCAGTTTTCCAAACTTGGTCAGGCTTTCCGTCTTATGTTTCAGAAAGACAAAGAAAGCGAAGGCGAAGTTTCCAGTTTTGCAGCCCTTTGTACTGCACTTTCGGCAACGATTGGTACTGGCAACATTGTAGGCGTTGCAACCGCTGTTGTAGCAGGCGGTCCTGGCGCGCTTTTCTGGATGTGGATTGCGGCACTTTTCGGCATGGCAACAAAATATGCCGAATGTACTTTGGCTATTCATTACCGCAACGTTGAAAAAGACGGTCACATTTTGGGCGGTCCGTTTTATTACATCGAAAAAGGAATGGGCAGCAAATTCAAATGGCTTGCCAAACTGTTTGCGGTTTTTGGTGTTCTGGCAGGACTTTTGGGTATTGGTACAATTACCCAGGTTAACGGCATTACAAGCGCGGCAAAAGTATTTTTTGATCCGGCAAACGTCCACTGCATTACTTTGTTCGGCAGACCGTATTCGCTTGCAATTGTTGTAACCGGTATTCTGGTTGCGCTTTGCACTGCTTTGGTTGTAATTGGCGGTTTAAAACGAATTTCAAAAGTTTCGCAAGTCATCGTTCCGTTTATGGCGATTCTGTACGTGCTTTTGGGTGTTTCGGTACTTGTTTTCAACATTACCGCAATTCCGGCGGCATTAAAGGAAATTGTACTTTCGGCATTCGGTATGCGTGCCGCAGCAGGCGGTGCACTTGGTGCAATAATTATTGCAATGCAGAAAGGTATTGCCCGCGGTATCTTTAGTAACGAAGCGGGTCTTGGTAGTGCGCCTATTGCTGCCGCCGCTGCAAAAACCAGCGAACCTGTTGAACAGGGCTTGGTTTCGATGACAGGAACTTTTATTGATACAATTATCATTTGTACAATTACCGGGCTTGCAATTGTAATTACCGGCGCATACAAGGTAGAAGGTCTTGAAGGCGCGGCAGTAACTATCCGCGCTTTTCAGGATGCAATTCCTTTTGCCGGTGCAATAATTCCTTTCCTTATGATGCTTTGTCTTGCATTTTTTGCCTTTACAACTATTTTGGGCTGGGACTATTACAGCGAACGCTGTCTTGAATACGCAGTAAACGGCAATATGAGCGTTGTAAAAGTTTACCGCTGGTTTTATATTGCCGCCGTTTTAATCGGCCCGTACATGACGGTAAGCGCCGTATGGACAATCGCAGATATTTTCAACGGTTTAATGGCTTTGCCAAACATCGTTGCACTGATTGCACTTTCAGGCGTAACTGCAAAATTGACCAAAGATTACGTTGACCGCAGAAAGGCTTTGTAATTTACCGCAATAAAAGAAAATATAAAGAACAAAAAAGGCGCTTTGCATTTTGCAAAGCGCCTTTTTATTTGTAAAAGATTAAAAATATTTTGACGGGCAAACTTCGACATAAAGGTTTTTAATGCCAGAATTCGCGCTTCTTAAAAACTTTATAATGGCAGAAAAATGCCGCGCATAAACCTAATACAGTTTGTTAAAAGCGTCTTCTCTGTGGCAAAGTTTTAAGGCTTCCTTTACAAGCGGCATATTTTCCCGTCTGTTAAACTGCAACAAGGCACGCTGCAATTTTCGTTCGTGGGCGCCGCGGGCTACATATACTTTTTCAAAACTGCCGTCGGCTTCAGTCTTCCACGGATTAAGCCCCGTCCAGTACATACATGTGGCAAGGCTTCCGGGGGTCGGGTAAAAATCCTGAACCTGATCCGGAACGAACCCCGTTTTTTTAAGATACAGCGCCACATCAACGGCGGCGCTTAAGTCCGCACCGGGATGCCCTGCAATATAATATGGAACAAGATACTGCTTTTTGCCTAATTCCTTGTTGATGCGTTCATATTCTTTTGAAAAATCTTCGTAAACTTTGTGCGTAGACTTTCGCATAAGGCGCAGAACATTGTCATTAACGTGTTCCGGCGCAACTTTCAGCTGACCGCTGATGTGATGCTTGCACAAATCGTAGAAAAAAGTTTTGTCTTTGTCGCGCATAAGGTAATCAAAACGAATGCCGGAACGAATGAAAACTTTTTTTACGTTCGGAATTGCCCTCAATTTTCCAAGAAGCTGAACATAATCCTTGTGGTCAAACTTTACGTTCGGGCACGGGTCTACGCCAAGACAGTCCCGGTTTTGACACGCGCCGGCTTTTTTCTGTTTTTCGCAGGCATCGTTACGGAAATTGGCAGTAGGCCCGCCAATATCGTGAATGTACCCTTTAAAATCCGGGTCGTGAGTCAGAGCTTCGGCTTCTTTTATAATATTTTCGTGGCTTCGGGACTGAATGCGCCTTCCCTGATGGAACGTAATTGCGCAGAAACTGCACGCGCCAAAACATCCGCGGCAGCTGGTTAAACTGAACTTAACTTCTGAAAGAGCCGGAATGCCGGTTTTGCCGTTGGCGGCAGGTTCATCGTACATGGGATGCCACTTGCGGATAAAAGGAAGTTCGTAAACCTTATCCATTTCTTCGGTTGTAAGTGGCAGCGAAGGCGGATTTTGAACGACATATCTGGCATCCGCTTTTTCAATTAAAGTTGCAGCGTTTAATGCATCCGTATTTTTTTCCTGAATTAAATAGCTTCTGGCAAAATTTGCCTTGCATTCAGGGGTGTCTGCCTTAACTTCTTCAAAACTGGGAAGCAGAATTGGCTTTTTGTTATTTATAAGTTCACTTTCGTCTTTTGCAAAAAGTTCGTCAATGTCAGCCTGCCGCCCCGTATACCAGCAGGTTCCGCGCACATTGCGTATTTCCCTTGCCGATTTGCCTTCCTTAAGCTGTGCCGCAATTTCCAGTGTTGAATGTTCACCCATTCCATACATCAAAAGGTCAGCCTTGCTGTCCAAAAGAACCGAACGCTTGACGGTGTTGCTCCAGTAATCGTAATGCGAAGTACGGCGCAGGCTTGCTTCAATTCCGCCGATAATTACGTTTACGCCTTTATACGCCTGCCGTATTGCGCCAACATACGCCGTAATTGCCCTGTCCGGGCGGTGACCTTTTTCTCCGCCGTGGGCGTACGCATCTTTGGAACGCGGCTTGTTGTTTGCAGTGTAATTGCTGACCATCGAATCCATTGCACCGGCGGAAACCAGAAACGCAAGCTTAGGCTTACCGTAAATTTTAAAACTTTCAGGATTTTTCCAGTCCGGCTGGGGAAGAAGTGCAACCGTATATCCGTTTGCTTCCAGCAGGCGACCCAAAAGCGCCGCTGCAAAACTCGGGTGGTCTACATAGCCGTCGCCGGAAACAAATACAAAATCCACTTCTTCAAGCCCGCGTGCCTTCATATCAGATTTTTGTGTAATAAGAAAATCAGTCATAAGCCTATTATACAGAAATATTAAAGTTTTATCAGCATTTTGCAGTGCCGGTCTTTGCGCGGCATTAAAGGCTGAACTTCGTTAAAGCCGCCGCTGCGTTTTTCAGCAGGAAAAAATTGCAAATTCCGGCACATTTTTTCAGTAAGTGATTAAAAGTTCAAAAGTGCCCGGGTGTTCTTCCGGTTTTTCGGCGGTAACATCAAAGTCAAAAACTTCGTATTCGCTCATGGCAAATTTAATCCGCGTGCTTCCGTCCAAATCCTGCGAGTCCATAAGCAGGCGGTGTCTGTCTTTGTCGTAGCGGTGCCCGTACCATTCCGGAAAATTGCCTTTTTTGCCGCCGCGCACAAAATCATACCGAAGCAAATCCCTGATTAGAGGAACATTTAACGCGGCAAACTGCGTCATCAGTTCTTCGCTGCAAAAAAACTTTCCGCCCTGCAGGCATTGGGCAAATTCATTCAGCAGAGTGAACCAGTACAAGTCTTTCCGCGCCTGCGAAAAAGCGCCTTTGCTTCTTCCAAAATTCGTAATTGAACAGATAAAAGCCCACGGGCTGATTTTGCGGAACATATAGTTCATCGTGGAAGAAAAGATTTTTTTATTCCAGTAAGCGTCTGTAGCAATTTCCACGTCTTTTAAAAACGCCACGTCTTCAAAACTAAGGTACGGCGTGGAAAAAGTTTCGTAAACCGGGGTTCCCATCCACTTCCAGCCGTTTTGCGAAGCAATTTCTGCCATTACCGTGCCGTTAAGAATTTTCAAAAATCCCAGCTGAAGGGCATCTGGGCGCAAATCCATGACAAAATCGTAGCTTCTGCCAAAACTTTCAAGGTCTTCGTAAGGCAGCCCGGCAATTAAATCAAGGTGCTGGTGAATGGTTCGCGGAATGCACCGGATTTTTTCTGCAAGAATTTCCACGTTTGAAGAACGGTTTACGGCTTTTAAGGTCTCCTTGTTTGCAGACTGAACGCCCATTTCAAACTGCATAACGCCTTCCGGCACTTTCTGAAGAAAATTCATGGCTTCTTCGGAAAAATATTCTGCTTCAATTTCAAAATGAAACATGGTTTTGCCGTTGTGATTCTGCAAAATGTATTCCCAGATGGGAATGTAGCGGTCTGGGTTCAGGTTGTAGGTGCGGTCAATAAACTTGACGAGTTTTACATTTGCGTCCAGAAAAATCTGAAGTTCCTGCTGAACTTTTTCAAGGCTTTTAAAGCGTACCCGCTTGTCTACGGAAGAAAGGCAGTACGCGCAGCCGAAAGGGCAGCCTCTTGTAGATTCGTAATAATAAATTTTGTGGTCAGGGTCAAAATTGCCGGAAAGAATTTCCGGATAGGCGAACGGCAAATCGTCAAGATTTTCTACCGGCAAAGGGTCGCCGGTATACACAACTGTGCCGGCGCCTGCTTCTTTTTGTGCCGCAGGTCTGAAAAATTGTTCAGCTGCCGTTTTTGCCGCCGCTTCGTTTAATGCCGGTTCTGCCGGGTTTCTGTAGTAAATGCCTTTTACAGACTTAAAATCCTGATTTTGTGAAAACAGTTCTGCAATCTGCGAAAAAGTTTTTTCGCCTTCGCCAAACATTACAAAATCCAAAGCCGGCAGCATTTTAAGGTATTTTTCTGCGCTGTACCCGAATTCCGGGCCACCGGCTCCTATAAGACAGCCGGGCAAAAATTTCTTAATTTCCGGAATCAGCTTGCAAACGTATTCGCCGTTCCAAATGTAGGTAGAAAAAAATACCGCATCTGCGCCTGAAAAGCCGATGTTTCTTAAAACTTCGCCAGTCGGCTGGTTAATTGTGTATTCGGCAATTTCAATTTGAAGGTTTTTAAGCGTGCAGTATTTTTCTGCATAGGTTTTTAGCGCCCTGATGGCAACATTGGTGTGCATGTAGCTTGCGTTTACGGAAACAAGAAGAATTTTCATGGTTCAATTATACTTTAATATTTGTGATGATGTAAATTTCATCAAACAAGCCCGAATGTCTACAAGCCGGTCAGGTCATGCTGAACTTTTATAAAAATAGTCCCAGTTTTTCGCAAAGCAAAAAACTGGGGTTTTTGCCCACACCAAATAACAGTTAGAGATAGAGCAGGCAGCAAAAGCGAGGCATGCTGAACTTGTTAGCCTTCGGTGGCTGCGCACAGCATCCGCTTTGTTATCAGAATAAGATTCCGAAACAGGTTCGGAATGACGGAATGAAAGCACGGGAAACTAGCAGTTGAAAACTTTCTGGGCATATTTTACGGTTTCCATTGCATCTTTGCCGTAAGCATCTGCGCCAATCATGTCTGCATATTCCTGGGTTAAAACCGCGCCGCCAACGCAAACTTTGCACCACGGTGCTTTTTTGCGCAGCTGTTTTATGGTTTCTGCCATAGCCGGCACAGTTGTTGTCATTAGCGCGCTTAAGCCTACCATCTGAATATTTTCCTTTACGACAGTTTCAACTACGGTTTCTGGCGGCACGTCTTTGCCCAAATCAATTACGCGGAAACTGTAATTTTCAAGAAGAACTTTTACGATGTTTTTGCCAATGTCGTGAATGTCGCCTTTTACGGTTGCAACAACGATTGAACCTTTGGGTTCTTCTTTTTTACCGGATTTGTCCAGTTCTTCTTTTATAACGCCAAAAGCCTGTTTTGCCGCTTCGGCACTCATTAAAAGCTGCGGAAGGTAAACTTTCTTTTCTTCAAAGCCTTTGCCAACAATATCCAAAGCCGGAATGATGTATTCGTTAATTACGGTCATTGAATCTGCGGATTGCAAAAGGGTACGTGCTTCTTTTTCGGCGGCGTCTTTCATGCCTTTTGTTATTGCATATTTTAAGCCCGATTTGTCGCTTGCAGCGGGTGCGGCGGAATTTGTTCCGCCATTTTGGGCAGGCACGCTTACCGCACTGACAGCCGTTCCAGCCACGGCAGGTTTTCCGCTTGCCGCCGCCAGCACTGCATTTGCTGCCGCTGCCGCCATAGCCTGAGCTTTTGAAGATTCTTCTTCGGTCATTTTGTCTGCAAAACTGATATAATTCAGGCACTGGGGATCATAGCCCGAAAGCGTGCAGAAGCAGGTCCATGCCTTCATCATTTCTTTTGCACTTGGATTCATGATTGCGGCGCTTAAGCCGTTCTGCATTGCCATTGTAAAAAAGGCTGCCGTAATCTGTTCGCGCAAAGGAAGCCCGAAAGAAACGTTTGAAACGCCAAGAATCGTGTGACCGTGTTTTACGTCTTTTACGTATTTTACTGTTTCCAAAGTAGCAATGGCGGCTTTGTCATCGCTACTGACTGCCATTGCCAGCGGGTCAATGATAATATTTTTAGCCGCAATTCCATATTCTGCGGCGGTTTTGTACAGTTTTTCTACTATTGCAATGCGCCCTTCGGCAGTTTCGGGAATGCCGCCTTCGTCGATTGTAAGGCTGACAACAACGCCGCCGTATTTTTTTACCAGCGGAAAAATTGCCTTCATAATTTCCTGCTTGCCGTTTACCGAATTGATTAAAGGCTTGCCGTTGTACAGGCGCAGGGCTTTTTCCATTGCAACCGGGTCAGATGTATCAATCTGTAATGGAAGGTCGGTTACGCTCTGAAGTTCCTTTACCACGCGTTCCATCATGGCAACTTCGTCAATTTCAGGAAGCCCAACGTTTACATCCAGCACCTGAGCGCCTTTTTCTTCCTGCGTAATGCCTTCGTTTAAAATATATGGAATGTCGTTGTTGCGGAGTGCTTCTTTAAATTTCTTCTTGCCGGTAGGGTTTATTCGTTCGCCGATAAGAACCGGGGCTTTGCCGAACGTAACAAACTTTGTACAGCTTGAAATGACTGCAATATTTTTGTCTTCCGGGTATTTTGCCACAATTTCGCCGGATTTTTCGCCGGCACGCACTTTTTCTGCAAGCAGGCGAATGTGTTCCGGCGTAGTACCGCAGCAGCCGCCAACAACAAGAGCGCCGTTTTTTGCAAATCCGCTTACCAGGTCAGAAAATTCTTCCGGTTTTACGTCAAATACGGTTTTGCCGTTTTCGCTGCGCGGAAGCCCGGCATTGGGCTTTACGATTACAGGCAGGCTGGCATTTTTAAGAAGCGCTTCTACCATTGGGGTCATTTCTTTAGGTCCAAGGCTGCAATTTAAACCGAGGGCTGTAACGCCAAGGCTTTCCAGAACGCTGACGGCAATTTCCGGCCCGGAACCGGTTAAAGACTTGCCGCCCTGATCGTAAACCGTGGTGGTAAAAACGGGAACTTCGATTCCGGTTTCTTCCATTGCTTCTTTTGCCGCAATAACGGCAGCTTTTGCTTCGTAAATGTCGTTTATTGTTTCAATTACGATAAGGTCAACTGGCTGTTTTAGGGCAATTCTGAACGATTTTTTGAACAGGGTAACGCAGCCTTCAAAGCTTAAATCGCCAAGCGGTTCCAGAAGCTTGCCGCAGGAACCAATATCAAAGGCAATGAAATGGGGCTGTCTGCTGTTGGGATTTTCTGTTTCTGCTTCAATTTTTTCGCGGGCGGCAACTGCATTGGCAACCGCGGCGCTGATTATTTTTTCAAGGGAATAGCTTTTGAAGCCTGTAAACTTGGTTTCAAATGCGCCAAAAGTATTTGTGTTTACAAGGTTTGAACCGGCTGCAAAGTAAGAATAATTAAGGTCTACAATACTTTCCGGATGTTCAATATTCCAGTTTTCCGGCAGTTCGCCGGGTTTCAGTCCTTTTTCCTGAAGAACTGAACCTGTTCCGCCGTCAAAAATTAAAACCTGCTTGCCCAGATATTCACGAATGTCGCGCATAATTATTCTCCTTTTTCTATCCCTTCTGTACTTTTTATGCTTTCTACACCCACAAACGCCGTAACGCTTTTTTCAGGTGCCATAATCAGAGTGTCCATCAAAGTAAGCCCGATTTTATGGCTGCAATCCAGCACCTTAAAAAACAGCTTTTGGGTTTCCAAAGGCACGTCTGCAAAACCCGGGCTGAATCTGTTTTTTGTTTTGCAGCCGACAGCCTTAACTTCTGCGGAAATTTTCTGGCACAGAATATCGCAGTATTTTTCTATATACATTGCACCGGCTGCCTGCATAATTACTCCGCGTACCGGGTCAAGTTTCTGCTGTTTCTGAATAGCCTGATCAATTTTTGGCCCTAAAGTTGCGGCAAAAAGATATATTGCAGAACAGTTGCGTTCAAAACGTGCCAGTTCTTTGCTTTTTACTTCGTAGTTTCCAAAATGCAAGACATCGTTTTCAATTTTAAGCGGGTAGCTTACATAAACTGCCTGCGGTGTAAGAATATTTTGAATTTGCGGAACTACTTCGTAAACTATCGGTCTGACTTCATCTGTCAGTTCTGTACGGTCTTTCAGGCTATAGCCCATATAGCGAAACACTTCGTTATAGTCTGGTTTCAGCAGCTGGGGCGCCATTCTGTCTACAAAAAGAGAGTTGAAAGTCATAAACAGGCTTTTTATTTTACGATATAAGAAAGATTTTCTAGTATTTTCTTCGCAACTTCCGGTTTGTTCATCGTATAAACGTGAACATGGTTAATTCCGTTTGCAAACAAGTCTATAATCTGGTCTGTTGCATAGGCAATGCCTGCCTGTGTCATGGCATTGTTGTCATCGCCAAAACGGTCTGCAATAGATTTAAAACGCGGCGGCAGGCAGCAGCCCGAAAGTTTTGTGATGCGCGGAATCTGTTTTGCGCTTGTTACAGGCATGATTCCCGGAATAATCGGAAGTTCAATTCCGTGAACCCTGAGTTTATACAGATAGCTGTACAGAATGTTGTTGTCAAAAAACATCTGGGTTGTAAGGAATTCACAGCCGGCGTCTATCTTTTTTTTCATGTTTTCAATGTCGTCATTCTGGTTCGCAGAATCCGGATGACCTTCCGGGTAACAGGCGCCGCCAATGCAGAAACCGCCAAAATCGCTGATTTCTGCTGCAAGGTCGCTGGCATAGCGGTAATCCAGTTTTTCTGTAGACATGCCTTCCGGAATGTCTCCGCGAAGGGCAAGAATATTTTCAATACCGGAATCCTTTAATTTTTCAAGCTGAGAATGTACCAGCCCTTTTGTTGAAGAAATGCATGAAAGGTGCGCAAGGGCTGTAACGCTGTAATTTTTCTGAATGTCTTCTGCAATAGAAACGGTGTAATTGCTTGTACCGCCGCCAGCTCCGTATGTTACGCTCATAAACGAAGGCTTTAATTCGGCAATTTCATCTACCGCTTTTTTTACGGATTCAAAAACAGTGTCTGTTTTGGGCGGAAAAACTTCAAAAGAAATGCTCAATGTGTCTTTTTTCAATAAATCAATAATTTTCATAAAAAATCCTTTACTTTGTATAAATATATATCATATAAATAGGTTTTAATAAATATCTGACCCGTTTTTCTGTTCTTTTAGCCGGTCAATCAGTTTTTTATAGTTTTCTTTCTTGTGGGGAAAATTGCAGTTTATGCAGGATTTTATTCCCTTTTCTGTATATTTAAAGTTTCCTCCGCATTTGTCACCAAGGAAATAAAGGGGACAATAGCAGAAAAGACAGTTAAAAGCTTCTTCGTCATCAACCTGGTGACAGGGAAACATTTCACATTTAAGGTTTTGAAAAAATCTGTAGTTCTTTTCGTCGGTTTTCTTTTTTATATTCTTGATTATGACTGTTGTTAGGTAAGATGAATCTTCTGAAAGTTCATCGGTTTTACTGTAGATTTTTTCATTTTCCATTCCGCAGTTTGAAATTGCATAAAAGTCAAAGTAATGGGAAGTCTGTTTTTTTTGTAAAAATTCTTTAAGTTCAAGAAGCCTTTTTCCAGATTTCATAAAAATCAGGGTTCCTTCCAGGTTAAAGGCTTGCCGTAAATCTGCACTTCCGGGAATTATGTGGATTTCTTCATCCTGCTCAGAAAGGGAAATGCCAAGTCTGGCGGCTGCAGCACAAAATGAAGGAATGCCGCTTATCATAAGAGTGGAATAGTTTTTTTCTTCCACAAGTTTTTTTATATATGAAAAAGTAGAATAAATGGCCACGTCTCCGATTGTAACAAAAGCCACATTTTTTCCGTTTTCAAGTTCCCGGCAGATTTTTTCTGCAGAAGCCTTGCGGGCATTTTTTAAGATGGTTTCGTCTTTTGTCATTGGAAAATCCAGAGGGAGTATTTCTTTTGAATCAATTTCCGGAAATGATTTTTTTATAATCCTGTAAGCATGGCAGTATTCTTTAGAAGTATGTGGAAGTGCAATAACTTCGCAGTTTTTAATTGCTTCACAGGCCTTACCTGCAAGAAGATCTGCCTCTCCAGGACCTGTTCCGATGCCGTACAATATGCCTTTCATTTATAATTCCTTATATCAATTTTTTTATAACCTGCGCAGGTTTCTACTATTTTTTCTGCGTAACTGATGTTTGATGGATAATAGAGGTGGGGAAAGCCCTGAAAACCTCCGTTAATGTTGTGACCGCATTTCCACTGTTTTCCGGTGTATGGTTTTTCTGCAGTACAGAGACTGCCGTTATTTTCGCTTTCAAAATAATGGAATTCATGGGCCTTTATGTTAAGTTCGTTCAGTGTGATGTAACCAAAGCGAACGAGTTTTTGTGTCTGAAAACACTTGCCGTTTATGACGCCGCAGAAGGCATATTTTTTTTCATCATCCTGTAAATCAAGAAGCTGGTGGAGGTAAATGAACCCGCCGCATTCTGCCCAGATTGGCAACCCTTTCTGAATTTCTTCTTTTATGGATTGTGCCATGGTTTTATTGGCAGAAAGTTCTTTAGCACAAAGTTCCGGATATCCGCCTCCAAGAAGAAGACCTCCAATATCTGATGGAAGTTTTTTGTCGTGAACAGGCGAAAAATATACCAGTTCGGCGCCATTGTTTTCAAGAAGTTCAAGGTTGTCTCTGTAATAGAAATTGAATGCTTCATCATAAGCAACGGCAATGCGGGTTTTGGGTTTCTGTTTAGCAGGAAAAACAAACTGTGAATCAAGGTCTTCTGCATTTTCCGCAATTTCCAGTATTTTTTTAATGTCTACGGTTTTGGAAAAAGTTTCTGCCGACTTTGTAATTTTTTCCTGTAAATCTTTTATTTCGTCAGGCAATGCCAGTCCAAGATACCTTGAACTTATGTCACAGTCTTTCTGATGGGGAAAGTAACCTATAACTGAAACATTCAGGTTTTCCTGGATGAGTTCTTTTACAGGCTGAAACAAGCTGGCACTCATATTGTTGAGTATGATGCCTTTAATAAGTTTGTTTTGATCCATGGAAAGAAAACCTGCAGCCTCTGCCAGTATTGATCGGCTCATTCCTTTTGCATCAAGAACAAGGATTACGGGGGCTTTTAATGTTCTTGCAAGGTGGTAAGTAGAAGCCTGATCTGTTACACCGCCAACTCCGTCATAAAGCCCCATAACGCCTTCGATTACAGAAATGTCGCATTTATTGTTTTTTAGAAAAAGAGCGCGGTTTTTTTCTTCATCTGTAAAAAAAAGGTCCAGGTTTCTGGAATCTACACCCAGGATTTTTTTATGAAACATGGGGTCTATGTAGTCCGGCCCGCACTTGAATGCAGAAACGTTTTTTCCGTTTTGTAAGAGGGCTTTCATAAGGGAGATTGTAAGAACTGTCTTTCCGCTACCGCTTCTGGGTGCAGCTATAATAATTCGTGGAACTTTCATATGTCAGTTCCCTGTAAATGTGAATGAGAAAATGAAAACGGGATTATTTGCAGTCATCATGTGGTAGCTGCTGATTTTTTTTGCCTTGCTTATTGAAACCTGGATTACTTCATCATCGACAACAGGAAATTCTTTTAGAGCCATTGTCATTTCGGAAACCGACTCAAGACTTACGGCATTCATTACGACCCGCATGGAATTATTTTTTTTGTAGAGGGTAGTAAGGATATCTTTTAGGTTACCTTTGGTGCCACCAATAAAGGCATGAGTCGGAACGGGAAGACTTTCCATGACAGTAGGGGCCATGCCTTCTACTACTTTAATATTAGGCAGAGCAAATCTTTCTCTGTTTTTATTTATAAGGTTCACAGCCAGAGGATTTGTTTCAACGGCATAAACCATTATGTTTTTTGAGCATGAGGCTGCTTCTACGGCAACTGAACCTGTACCGCTTCCTATATCATATAGCACTGCATTTTCTGTTAGATTCAGTTTGCAAATGGAAATCGCACGTACTTCTTCTTTTGTCATTGGAACATCATCCCGTAGGAATTCATCATCCTTTATTCCGTGTGTGATCTTTTCTGTCATAATTTATTCCACCCAAAGTAAAATTGAATAAAGCCCTTCTTCTGTAAAGAAACGACAATCTTCTGGATTAATTATCTGCACTTTTTCATTTTCATATGAAAGATTAAAACCTACAGCCATTCTGTATTTTTTTTCTCCTGATTTATTATATAACGAAACAAGGTTTCCGACTTTATGAACATCCTGAATACCGGATGTTAAGAGAAATATTTTTTTTAGACGGGTAAGGGCATTGTCCAGCTCCGGCTTCCAGAAACTTTCATCTGTTCCATGGAGACTGATTATGACCGCATCCTGATATGTCTGCCCGATTCTTGAAGCAAGATAGGATAGTGAAGAAATACCGGCAATGTTTTTTACAGTGATATTTTCTGCTTTTTCCAGTTCTTTTTGCAGTTTTGCAGCTCCACTGAAAAATCCTGTATCTCCGCTAAAAAGAACGCAGACTTTGTTAATTTCTGAATCTGAATTTAGGAAGCCTTTTAAAACAGGAACAATATCTTTTGCAAGGTAATGTGGATATTTTTTTGCATTGGTTTTTATGGCAGAAATCATTCTTTCTGCACCAAAGATTGCCTGCGCTTTCTGGATTTTTTCTGCGGCTTCGAGGGTCATGTTTTTTTCATTTCCCATTCCAATACCTATTAAATCAACATGGATGTTTTTTGTTGAGTTAATTTTAACCGAAAGATTTTCTTCAATTGCGTCATATATCTGGCGCATTGAGGTACATTGGAAGTAGTTTGGAGAAAATTCAGAATCTTTGGTTTTGGTGGAAGGCTTTTTGATTATAATACACTTTATTCCTTTTTCTAAAGCGGCTTCTATTTTGGAATCTGTTCCGCCTGTTTTTCCGCTTTCTTTTGTTACAAGGGCAGAAATGTCATAGTCTTCAATCTGGGCTATGTTCATGTTTTTTGAAAAGGGCCCCTGCATGGCAATAATCTGTTTTCCTTCGAGATTGTTTTCATAGCAAAGGTTTATGCTTTCAAGACTTGGAAGAACCCGTACAACGAGCCTTTCACGTAAGGAAGGGGATTTGCAGAAAACATTCAGGTCTTTGCTTCCTGTTGTAAGGAGTATTTTTCCTGAGGTTTTTGAAAGAAGATTACAGCATTCATGCGCATTTTCTGTAAAGATAACATTGCTGTATTTTTCAAGCTCAACATTGCGTTCAAATCTAAGGAGAGGAAGCCCGATTTCCTGACAACTATTTTTTATGCTTTCTGAAACTTCGGTTGCAAAAGGGTGTGTTGCATCAATTACCATATGGTATTTGTTTTCTTTTATGAGACGTTTCATGGAAGGAACATCAAGACGTCCTTTGAGAATCTTAAGGTTGTTTTTTTCTTCAATAACCTGTTCTCCATAATCGGTCGCAACCGAAACGTGAACTGTTATGTTGCTTTGAGAAAGGGTTTCGGCAAGGATTCTGCCTTCCGTTGTTCCTCCAAAAACAAGAACTTTTTTCATACACGGTATCCCCGCTTTGTAAGAATTATTGGTTCATTGCTTTCTGAAAAGATTATTTCGCTTTGGGAATTTCCGATGAAAACTGTTGTAAACATGTTTACGTCTTTTTCCATTAATTCAGAAAGTGTGCAGACTACGGCTTTTGTTCCGTTTCTTCCGATGTTTTCTACAAAACCGGTGGCTCTGTTTTTATCGGCTCCTGCATTAAGCATAATGCTGCAGGCTTTTTTGAGGTAATCTTTTCTCTTGTGGCTTGAAGGATTGTATAGGGCAATGGCAAAATCACCTTGAATTGCGGCCGTAAGCCTTTTTTCTATTACTTCCCAAGGGGTCAAAAGGTCACTAAGGCTTATGATGCAGAAGTCATGGTTTAAGGGAGCTCCAAGAACTGCGGATCCGCTTGTTGCAGCGGTAACTCCAGGTATGACGCAGAGTGCAACAGATGAATATTCGCTGTTTTCAGCCTTCAGCTGGAACATTGGAGAAGCCATGCCGTATACTCCTGCATCACCGCTGCATACAAGAGAAACATTTTTGCCATTAAGAGCATAATCAAAACAGAGTCTGCATCTTTCTATTTCCTGTTTCATGGGAGTGGATTCAAAGGTCTTTTCAGGAAAAGTGTTTTTAAGTAGATCTACATAAACTGTGTAGCCTATGATAATGTCGCTTTTTTTTATTGCTTCTACGGCTTCAACAGTCATTTTTTCGTAAGCTCCGGGACCAATTCCCACAATGTATATTTTTCCGCTCATTTATTTCTCCAAAGGGTTAATTCCATTTTTCAATAAGAGGTTTCTTTTCTGCAACAGATATAGTCATGCCGTTTTTTGCTGTTTTACTTAAAACAAGATGTCCGTCTTTACCCGCGGCAAGAACTGCGGCTCTTTCGCACACGTTGGGAACGCCCGTAATTTCATTTACAAAGTCAGATTCAGAAAAATCACCTTGTGCTTTAATCAGTTCTTCTGCGGTATAAGTTATAAAAGGCACATGAAGCCAGTGGGAAAATTCCAGAAGTCCTGTTTCTTCTTCCTTTAAATTGATTGAGGAAATAGAAACCACTTCATTTCTGAGTTCTGCATGAAAATGGCTGGAAAAAATTGTTTCTGCAAAATCTTTAAGTTCGTTAAAGTTTTTTCCCTTTTTGCAGCCTATTCCAAGGCAGTATTTTTTAGGAACAAGGTTTATCAAGTATTTGTTTTTTTCATCGGTTGCCAGTTCCCGTAAAGTAACAGCGACATGGGCTTCTTCTCCGGCGTTTTTTACCAGAACGATTTCGGAAGGCATGTTTAAAGCGCTTATCTTAATTGTATCTTCTATAAATACCTTTATTTTTTTTCCTGCAAGAATTCTTGCTGAAATTTTTTTTATTCCTTCACGGTTTACAATTTTTAAACCATTAATTCTTGCAAAATTGTCGATACCGAATTTTCCGTTTACGTCAGTTCCTGTTGTAATCACAGGCTGTGCATTTATAGAACGGGAAATTTCAAAGGCAATTTCGTTGGCATTTCCAAGGTGACCGGAAAGAATTGGGATGATGAATCGTCCTTCTTCATCCATAACAAGAACAGGGCTGTCGGTAAATTTATCTTTTACAAAAGGTGCAATTGTTCTTGTGGCAATGCCTGCGGCACAGATGAAAAGAAGGGGAATGGATTTTTCAAAAGATTCCTTTGTCCATTCAGATAAAACTGATTTATCTTCCAGTTTCTGCCAGAGAATTTCCCTGTTTGAGGCCTTTATTTTTTCGAAAAGATTTTCTGCCTTTTCAGTAAAAAAACAGACTCTTACTAATGAAATTGTTTTGCTTTTCATTTTTTTATTTTTCTGAATTCGGTTTCAAAATCTTTTGCATAAAGACGGGATTTTGCATATTTTGAATGAGTAAGAACATCACCAACCAGAACAAGAGCTGTTTTTGTTATGTTGTTTTTTTCCCCTGTCTCTGCAAGGGTTTCTACCGTGCACAGAAAACTCCTTTCTTCCGGCCAGGTAGCCTTGTAAATGAGAACTGCCGGAGTTGTTTTTTCATAGCCTCCCTGAATAAGGCGTTTTGAAAGTTCTTCCAGCATACCCGTACTCAGGTAAATTGCCATTGTAGCATGATGAGATGCAAAGCTCTGTATGGATTCTTTTTCTGGAACAGAAGTTTTTCCTTCCATTCGGGTAATGATAAGTGACTGGGAAACTTCCGGAAGCGTAAACTCCAGATTAAGGCTGGATGCGGCACCAAAGCAGGCACTTACGCCAGGGCAGCTTTCGTACAAAATGCCAAGTTCATCAAGTGCATCCATCTGTTCACGTACGGCACCGTAAATACTCTGGTCTCCAGTGTGAAGCCTTACAGTCATCTGCTTTTTTTCTTCTGATACTTTCATTACATCTATTACTTCTTCCAGCGTCATTGTGGCGCTGTTAAAAATCCGGCATGTATCTTTTGCATATTCCAGAAGTTCCGGATTTACAAGAGAACCTGCGTAAATGATAGTGTCAGCCTTCTGTAAAAGCTTCATTCCTCTAACGGTAATTAAATCTGCTGCACCGCAGCCTGCACCAACAAAATAAACCATTACATCACCTTGCATTGTCTGATTAAGTCTTCTGCATTTTCTGTTTTTGCTAGAAGACCAAACTGATTGCTGTAAATCATACAGCCTATTTCTATTTTATCGCCCGCCCGTTTGTTCAGGAAAAACATAATCCTATCAAGAACATCTTTCATCACTTCTTTTAGTATGTTTTCTTTAATAAGAATGCTTACGGCATCTTCTGTTGTAACACACTCCAGTATATTTTTTGCTCCGTCAAGGCTGCATCCGCATCTTATTGCCGAAGCTGACATTAATTCCATACGGCAGTCACCTTCTTTGGAGTGAGTGTTCATTATTCCGCCGGAAACTTTTATAAGTTTTCCGATATGGCCTGTAAGGAGAAGTTTTTCAAAACCAAGTTCAATGGCAATGTCTATTACGTTGCCAATAAAATTTGAGCATTTTACGCTTTTATCAAGATCGTAGTCATAGGTTTTTAGCATAAAATCCTGACCGTAGTTTCCCGGAGTTACTGCCGCAATTTTTTTTCCAAAGGCTTTGTGCTGGTTCAACTCAACTTTTATTGTATCAAGAATTGCCTGGGAACTCATGGGTTCTACAATGCCGCTTGTACCGAGAATGGAAATACCGCCTTTTATGCCAAGACGGGGGTTAAATGTCTTTTCTGCAAGCTCAATGCCTTCCGGAACTGATATTTCTACAAGAAGTGTTCCATTAAAGTCCATAAGGCTGCATACTTCAAGAACTTCTTTTTTAATCATATTTCTGGGAACTGTGTTTATAGCAGCTTCTCCAACTTTCTGGTCAAGGCCGGGTTTTGTGACTGTTCCAACTCCAGGACCTCCCTGAATCTTTATGACCGTTTTTTCGTTTTCATTTTTCTCTGACTCTATGGAAACTTTCGAGACAATATGGGCTCCCGTAGTAACGTCTGGGTCATCGCCACCGTCTTTGATTACGGCACAGCTAACGGCATTTTCTGTCCGGCATATATCAACAATTTCTGCGTTAAATTCTATTCCTTTAGGAGTGAGGATTTTTATAGATGATTTTTCAAGACCTGAAAGAAGCATAAAAGCTGCGGCTTTTGCTCCGGCAGCGGCACAGCTACCTGTAGTGAAACCGTATTTCAACTGCGGACTCCAAGTTCATAAAGAAGAGCATTGCAGATTGCTGCGGCTATGTTGCTTCCGCCTTTACGGCCTTTGTTTATAATGTAAGGCACGTTGGAATGCAGAAACAGTTCTTTTGCTGCAACAACATTTACAAAGCCGACAGGAACTCCAATTACAAAGGGAGGTACAAATTCTTTTTTTTCCATCATTTCATAAAGGCTTATCATTGCTGTTGGCGCGTTACCAAGGGCAAAAATGACAGGTTTCCCAAGACGGCTTGCCCGTTCCATGCTTATTGTGGCTCTTGTAACGGAGCGGGCTTTTGCTTCGGCGGCAACATCATCATCAGCCATAAAACAGTGAACTTGACCGCCAAATTTTTCCAGTGCTTTTTTGTTTATGCCGGCTTTTGCCATATTTGTATCTGTAACAATGTCTGCGCCAGATGCAATCAGTTTTTTTGCAATTTCAATGGCATTTGCCGAATAGCACATGGTTTCTGCATATTCAAAATCTGCACTTGTATGAATTACCCGCATGGTAACAGGCTTCTGTTCGTCGGGGATTTTTATTCCCTGTTCCAGAAGTTCTCTTTCGATAATCTCAAAGCTTCGTTTTTCTATTTCTGAAGGAAGTACGTATTCGATTTTTTTCATTTTTATCCCAGAGCTTTTTTTATTTTTCTTAAAAGAATTTTATTTTCGCCATGAGATTTTACCGCAACTCTGTAAAACCCGTTTTTTAGATTTTCATAATCGCTGCAATCGCGGATGAGAATCTGCTGTTTTATCAATTCGGTTTTTAAGTCTGCCTGTTTTTCTGTGTAAAACAGAATGAAGTTGGAATCAGACGGATAAACTTTTAATCCCAGTTTTGAAATTCCGTCTGACAGAAATTTTCTTTCTTTTTTTATTTTTTTTACTGAACTGGTTATGTAACGGACGTCCTGTAAAAGCACTTTTCCTACTTTCTGCGCCGGAATGGAAACATTCCACTCTGGCATTTGATGTTTTATGCCAGAAAGAATTTTTTCAGAGGAACAAATTCCAAAACCAAGTCTTAAACCCGGTACGGCATAGGTCTTTGTAAGCGCATTTATAATAATCAGATTGTCATAAGAATGAAAAGTGCTGCAGAGAGAATAATCTTTTGCTTTTCCGCTTAATTCTATAAAACATTCATCCAGAAGAATAAAAATTCCCAGCGTTTTACATAAATCGCAAAGTTCTGTGATAAAATCCCGGGAATAAAGTATGCCGTTGGGATTATTTGGGTTACAGAGGAAAAACATATCCGGCTTTTCATTTTTGATGAATTTTTTTAGTTCTGAAAATCTTTCTGCACTTAATGAGAAATTTTCAGCAGCCTTTAGAGGAAAATAGATTATTTCTGTTCCCAAAGAATTTAGTGCGTGAATGTATCCTGAAAAACAGGGTGAAAGAAGCAGGGCTTTTTTTGGAGCCAGAGCCCTTACTGTTGCAAAAATGATGTCTGAGGCACCGTTTCCCATAATAATGTTTTTTTCAGGAATGCTATATTTTTCTGAAACAGCTTGGGAAAGTTCAGCCGAATTTATGTCAGGGTAATTTTTTAAAGAAGCATAAGATCGGAAAAAACTAAAGGCTGCTTTTAATGGAAGCCTGTATGGGTTCACGTTTACTGAGAAATCATATTTTATTTTTGTAGAGTAAATGTTGCCGCCGTGCATTAGTTTCCTGCCTTAATTAAATATGGTCCGTAAGAGCATAAGGCAATTAGAATGCTGCATAAAATTATGCATGTGATTGCAGTTCCGTAGGAAAGTGCATTTGCCCGTTTAATGTCTTCGTATTCTATTTCCCGCAATTTGTCACCAAGAAAATCTTTATTTTCAATTTTGCCTTCATAAACAGCAGGCCCTGCAAGCTGTACGCCCAAAGCTCCTGCGCAGACACTTTCTGTATGTGCAGAATTTGGACTTTCATGTTTGTAACGGTCACGGCAATAAATGCGTCTGGCGCCGGATGCAGAATACTTTTTCCCCAGAAAAAGGCAAGAAAAAATCATGAGCCATGCACTTAAGCGTGCCGGAATAAAATTCAGTACATCATCAGTTTTTGCGGCAAATCTTCCAAAATCTAAGTAGCGTTCATTTTTATAGCCGATCATGGAATCCATTGTATTAATGCATTTGTAAAAGAAACCAAAAACCGGGCCTCCAATGGCTAAAAAGAGCATTGGGGCAATTATTCCGTCAGATGTATTTTCTGCAACTGTTTCAACGGCTGCTTTTGTTACTTCCACATCTGTAAGGTTTTCTGTGTCTCGGCCTACAATCATGGAAACGGCTTTTCTAGCACCGTAGAGATTTCCTTTTTTAAGTTCCCGATAAACTTTCATGCTTTCTACTTTAAGGCATTTTGTTGCAAGAAGCTGGAATGTTATTATGGCTTCTACGGCAATGCTTACGGCAGGATGAACAGCTATGGAAAGAATTTCTGCAAAATAAAGAATAAGTATTACAAAAAATTCTGTAGTGGCAGTTACGAGCATTACCATAATTACACCGCGGAGTCTTTTCTGTTTTGGAGTAAGCGGTTTTGGAAGATCCTTTTTTCCAATCAAAAGTTTTTCGTAAAAGGAAATGGTTTTCCCTATAAAGCGGACTGGATGAGGCAGCCAGTAAGGGTCGCCTATTATCAGGTCAAGGATAAAACCAATGAGAAAAGCTATTAAATGACAGTTAATTGCATTGATATTGAACATCTGTATTCACCTTAGATTTTTCTTAATCCGGAGATTTTCATTGTTTCTGAGGAAAACTCAAAAATATAACCTTGGCCATTGGAGCACATATATTCGTAATAGTCGCCGCCGTTTAAGGCATAAAGTATTGCCATTATTGTGCCGCCGTGGACAACTGCCGAGACAGAGTTTTCCCTAGAAAGAGAAATCATGTATTTGAATCCTTTTAGTGATCGCTGTACAAAACTCTGAAAATTTTCTCCCTGTGGAATTTCACCTTTTCCGCCTGAATCAAGCCATTTCTGGTATAATGGATTTCCGTCCAGTTCAGCATGGTTTTTGTTTTCAAATAAACCAAAATTCAGTTCACGGAAATCTTCGATGGTCTGAATATTGGAGTCAGGAAATATAAGGTTTGCAGTTTCAAGGCAGCGTTTCATTGGGCTTGAAAATAAAAGTTCACAGTTTTCATAAACATTATCTTTTGAGAACTGTTTGATTTCTGCAATGCCCTGTTCACAGAGAGAAGAATCCGTTTTTCCACCTGCAAATCTTTTTTCCAGGTTTTCTTTTGTTTTTCCGTGTCTTATAAGCTGAACTTTCTTTATCATTTTATTTTCTGTCCTATTCCACAGGTAATTCTGAAAACATTTTCGGCATGTTCTGCAATGTGACACAAAAGTCGCCCGGTTAATTCGCGGTAGTTCCTGTCTTCTTCTGTAAAAGGCACAATTCCGCAACCAATTTCGTCACTGATTATTACAAGGGATGGATCCTCCATTATTTTTGCTTGTACGTTAGTCTTAATTTCTTCCGGCGTTTTTCCTTCTAAAAGGCTTTGTTTTACAAAAAGATGAAAACTGTTCCATATTTTACGGTTACCGTAGTGAGTTTTTGCCCATTCATATTTATTCTGATAAGAACCGCCAATTATTAAAATCATTTTTACACTCCAAAAATGCAGGAAACGGCAGTTGCGATCAGCGCTGTCAGTTCAGAAATGCAGATGAAAAATCCAGCCAGGTCTCCCGTAATTCCGCCAAAGTTTTTGCGGCTCATAAAATAATAATAGACAAAGGAAAGTCCCATGGCGGCAATGGAAAATATTCCGCAAAGGCTTTTTCCCAGTGTCAGACATAACAGGGTAGTGCAGCTTGCAAAAAGTTCAATAATAAGAACTACAACAACTGTTTTTTTACCGTCGGTTTTGCTTTCTACAGAAGCCATGCCGTCTTTTTTTGCTTTAGGAAATAGCAATACGGAAAGACCGCTTAATTCCCGGGAAATGACAAAAGATGCGCAGACTGTAAAAAGGGTTTCAAATGTTTTAATTTCAAAAGAAAAACCTATTGCAAAAAGGAAAAATATAATGGCGCATATTACAGAAAATGCACCGATGTGAGGGTCTTTAAGTATTTCAAGTTTTTTTTCTCTGTCCTGATAAGAATGAATTGCGTCCATCGTATCCATAAAGCCATCTACGTGAAATCCGCCTGTAACAATAAGTGGAACTGCAATTGCAAGAAAAGTTTTAAGGATATCTGAAACGGGAATCAAAGTGCAGACATGGTTCCATAAAAAAACTATGCTGCCAATTACTGATCCAATCAGAGGGAAAAAGCACAGATGATACTTCATGTCCTGACTTCCCCACACAAAACGGGGCATTGGGATTTTTGAGTACATGGAAAAAGCGACGGCACATGCTTTTAAAATGCTTTTCATTTTACCTCCACCGGAATACTGCAGACTACTTCCGTAACTTTATCAGCCATTTCTGCCGCAAAAACATTTATCTCACCCAGAGCTTTCATATATTCTTTTGTACTTTCATCATATTCAATTCCGTCTTCAAAAATATTGTTGCTCACAATGACAAGGTTTTCCGCAGTTTCCCCTAAACTTTTGAGACCGCTGCAAATTTTTTTACTTACTTCCCGGCAAGGAATCATTCTGTCTTCCCGGAACATTTCGTTTGCCGTAAGATTTGAAAGGCATTCAAGAAGAATGACAGAATCTTTTTCTGTCACAATCTTTTTTATATCTTCCATGTCATCCAGAGTTTCTTTTTCAATAGTTACAAAACCTTTTCCGGCTCTAAGTTCCCTGTGGCGCTGTACTTTTTTAAGTCCCTCTTCGCCGTAAATTTTCATGGTTGCAAGGTAGTATTTATTTTTAGTGTCCAAGGTCATTACAAGATTTTCTGCATAGGCAGATTTTCCGCTTCCGCTTCCGCCGTAAACAAGGTGAATCATTTGAACCTCTTATACTGTTCAACATTTGAATCTGCAAAAGGAACGCTTTTTTCGTAAACAGCAATGGCAGTCTTTAAAATGCCAAGAAACAGAACAGCACCGGTTCCTTCGCCCAAAGCCATGCCTGCGTCAATTACAGGAGAAAGATTAAGTTCCCGGCACAAAAGTTCTCCAATCGGTTCCCGGCTTATGTGTGAAGGAAGGAGAAAATCAACAGTTCCCTTGGAATGTTTTTCTGCAACAAGGGCAGCCGTAATGCTTATGGCGCCATCCAGAACTACAGCCATGGAATATTCTTTTGCCGCAAGGTAAATGCCAGTCATTACTGCAAGGTCGTAGCCTCCAACAGCTTTTAAAACAGAAAGTGAATCTTTACTGTACAAGTCATATTTTTTTATTGCCTCATTTATTACAAAAACCTTACGTTTAAGTCCTTCGTCACTAAGACCAGCTCCACGTCCTGCAGTAATTTCGCCGCCGGTTTTAAGAATGGAGGCAGCAATTGCCGCAGAAGTAGTTGTATTCCCGATTCCCATTTCGCCAACGCAGATAAGATCATAGCCTTTATTTTTACAGTCCAGAACAATTTCCTTTCCCAAATCCAGAGCTTGGTCTACTTCTTCCTGTGTCATGGCTTCTTCTTTAAGGAAATTTCTTGTGCCGGAACGGATTTTTCTGTTTATGACATTTTTAAGTTCATCCTGCGTATTTATGCCCACGTCGTAGGTCATAATGTGGCAGTTTACCTGAGAAGCCATAATGCCAACGGTGGTTTTACCGGCTGAAATGTTTTGGGCACAGATTCTTGTAATGCTTTGGTCAGACTGGCTTATGCCTTCTTCTACAATGCCGTTATCCGCACACAAAACCACAAGACATGATTTTTCGCATGAAGGATGTTCTGTTTTCTGGATGGCCCCAAGTTTTGCCACAAGGGATTCAAGTTTTCCAAGACTGTCCAGAGGTTTTGCTATTTTATCCCAGTTGGATTTTATTTTACTGCTCCAGGATTCCATAAATTGCCTCCATGTTAAGATTTTTCCTTATGCCGTCAGCAAGAAGATCATATTGAGATTCTTTAAATGCCTTGTAGTCAAAAGATTTTCCAGAAAGCTCCATGCCTTTTTTTTGGGCAAGAAAACTGCACAAAGTAAATGCAATGTCACCTTCATCAAAAAAGCCGTGGATGTAAGAACCGTAAACATTTCCACAGGAAGCACCGCAAGGGAAAGAATCAGCATTCCCAATTTTTGTTTTCCCCATGTGGATTTCATAACCGGAAATAAGTCTGTCGCTCAGGAATTGAAGCGCCCCCGAAACCTTTCCAGTGTTACATTGAGTCTGAGTTCTTGTTTTTTCTTTAAGTAGAACCGTTTCTGTATCCAGCAGTTCTATTCCACGGATAGTTCCGCCTTCTTCCACATTTTCCGGGTCATGTATGTTTTTTCCAAGCATCTGGTACCCGCCGCAAATTCCAAAAACCAATCCGTTTGCGCTGAATTTTTTTACGGCTGCTTCCATTCCGTTTTCCCGCATCCATTTAAGGTCTGCAATTGTGTTTTTGCTGCCTGGAAGAATAATCATGTCCATTGCAGGAATCTCTCCAGCATTTTTTATGTAGTGAAGGCTTACTCCATCAATTTCATCAAAAACGTTAAAGTCTGTAAAGTTAGAAATGCGCGGAAATTTTATTACACCGATATTTACAATTCCTGCGCTGCGACTTTCAAAGCGGGTAGAAAGACTGTCTTCGTCATCAATGGAAAGCTGCATGTAAGGAAGAACTCCCGTAACTGGAATGCCACCTTTTTCTTCCAGCATTACAATGCCGCTGTCCAAAAGGGATTTGTCTCCGCGGAATTTATTGATTATGAGACCCTTGATTCTTTCGCGTTCAGATTTTTCCAGAAGCTCTATGGTTCCCAAAAGCTGGGCAAAAACGCCTCCACGGTCAATGTCGCCAACAAGAAGAACCGGCGCATCAACCATTTCTGCAAGCCCCATGTTTACGATGTCGTTCTTACGCAGGTTAATTTCGGCTGGACTACCTGCACCTTCAATAACGATAATGTCGTACTGGTCTTCCAGTTTGTGGAAAGCTTTCATAATTTCCGGCACAAGACTTTTTTTGTATTCAAAATATTCACGTGCCGGCATGTTGCCCATAACTTCGCCGTTTACAATAACCTGAGAACCCGTATCATTCGTTGGCTTCAATAGAATAGGATTCATTGCCACATCCGGCTCAATTCCTGCTGCTTCGGCCTGCATAACCTGAGCCCGCCCCATTTCAAAACCGTCCCGGGTAATAAAGGAGTTCAGCGCCATGTTCTGAGACTTAAAAGGGGCAACCTTGTATCCGTCCTGCTTAAAAATTCTGCACAGACCGGCAACAACAAGGCTTTTCCCTGCATTGCTCATGGTTCCCTGAATCATAAGGATTTTTGCTTTTTTATGGGCGCATCCCTGACGGGTCGGGCTTTCCGTGGTTCCGGTGCATTGCGCACCTCCATTGTTCGCAGCAGGCTGCTTCACAACGGCTTCGCCGCCACTACAATCCCTTGCGCAGTCCCAGACCAGCATACCGGTTTCCGGGTTAAATTCATCTTTATTCAAGCCGTAAAGTTTCTGTATAAAATCATCCCTGAAAATCTCATCACTTGTTCCAATCTTTACAATTTTTTCACCGTCAAGGCAGAGAATTAGGTCAGAAATCTTTTTTACAAGATCCAGATCGTGCAAGGACATAATGATTGCCTTATTTTTTCTTAGGGCAAGATTTTTTACGGTTTTAAGAAAGTCCAGTTTGTAGTACATATCCAGAAAAGTAACAGGTTCATCAAGAACTATTACTTCTGTATCCTGACATATTGCCCGGGCAAGCATTACCCGCTGCCTTTGTCCGTCACTTATCATATTAAAATTGCAGTCAGCAATTTTTTCGCAGTGAACGGTTTTCATGGCTTCTTCTGTAATTTTCCAGTCTTCATCCGAAAGGATACCCAGCCGACCTGTATAAGGGTAACGGCCGGTGGCAACAACTTCTCGTACAGTCATCATTTCCGGGTGAATCCGTTCAGTCATTACCATAGAAAGATGCCGTGATACAAAAGCTTCTTTTTCTGAAAAAAGGTTTTTCCCTGTAAGGGAAACAGAACCTCCAAGGGCTTTAAGTTCTTTTATTATGGTTTTGAGTACCGTAGATTTTCCCGAACCGTTTGGTCCTATAAGGGTCAGAATTTTTCCGGCTTGAACATTAAAATTAATTCCATCAATGAGGATTTTTTTATTGTAGCCTACACAAAGGTTTGAAGTCTTAAGCATTTTTACTGCCTCCGTTTTTCCGAACCATCATGGAAATGACTACCGGTACAAGGAAGAATGCCGTAACGGTGCTGATGCTTAGTTCTGTAGGGGCAAAAACAGACCTTGCAATTCCGTCGCAGAAAAGAGTAATGGCACCGCCGCCAAGAAAACATCCCGGAATAAGAACCAGAGGTTTTGCAGTTTTAGTAAGGGATTTAATAAGATGGGGAACTGCAATGCCTACAAAGCTTATGGGTCCTGCAAAGGCCGTAACACAGCCTGAAAGCAGGGTAGAAATGACAATAAGCGCAATTCTTAAGGCTTTTATGTTTACGCCCATGTTTCTTGCGTAATTTTCTCCAAGAAGGAATGCTCCGATTGGTTTTGAAAGAAAAATGGAAAATGTCAGAGCCGTAAAAACCAGAACCGCCATTATAAGAATGTCTTTCCAGCTAGTTCCGGAAAAACTTCCTAAAGACCAGTTATGAAGGTTTACTATATTTGAATCGTTTGCAAAAGTTACAAAAAAATCTGTAACAGCAGAACAGATATAGCCGACTAGGATGCCGCAGACAACAAGAACAGACATATTGCGGACTCTAAGAGAAAGAAGCAGAACTATTCCCATGGCAATAAGGGAACCTATGAATGCTGCACAAACCATAGCAATGGAAGAAATCATAATACCCGCATTCAGGAAAAAAATCATTGTCATGGCAACAAAAAGTTTTGCGCCGGAAGAAATACCCAAAACAAAAGGACCTGCAATAGGGTTTGCAAAAAAAGTCTGGAGAAGGAAGCCCGAAACGGAAAGAGCTCCTCCAAGTATAATTGCTGCAAGAATACGAGGCAGTCTTATATCTAGAATTACCCTTCTCAGTGCCTCATTTTGGGAAAGGGAAAAGAAATCGCTTATTTTTAAATGTACGCTTCCGGTCATAAGATTTACAAGAACGAGGAGAGCGAGGAATATCAGAATAAGGGTAAAAGAAATGGCATATCGTTTTTTCATTGTATTTTTACCAGATATTTAAGGTCATTATCTTTATTTTTTAAAATCTTATTCAAGTCGGTCATAAAATCTACGGCACCGGAAGTTTCTTGAAAGAATTTTTTGTCGGTACAGTAAATTTTGTTATTTTTAAATGCAGAAAAATCTTTAATCATGGGATATTTTGCCAGAAGCAGAGATTTTTCTGTAATCATTCCGTCAATTGTGGAATTATAGACAAGAATATCTGCATTCCGTCCCTTAAGGTAAAAATCTTCTGACTGCATAATCATGGAAGAGAGAGCATTTTCTTCTTCAAGGTTTTTTGATTCAAGAAAATATTTTCCGCCGGCCATTTTTATAGATTCGGCAATGTAGTCTCCAGGTTTTCTAACCGATATAGTGCCGTTTGAAGTGATATAAAAGAACGCAATCGTTTTATCGGTATGTTCAGGGCTTTCTAGAGCGGAAAATTCCTGTATTTTAGAATTAAAAAATTCAGCAGCTTCTTTTTCGCGGTCAAAAAGGAGTCCGTAGAGTTTAATCCATTCAATTTTTCCAAGAGGATTTTTTTCGTAAGAAGATTTTTCCACAAGAACGGGGATTCCAAGTTGTTCAAGCTTTTCTTTTACTTCCGGTTTATGGTAAATCATTGTATTTTGAATGGAAAGGTCAGTTTTATTGCTGTAAAGAAGCTCGTAATCCGGTGCGCTGTATTTTCCTGCATAAACAAGGCTGCCTTTTTCCATTGCATTTATGGCTTTATCCAAATACCAGTTTTCCTTTTTTGTTCCGCTAAATTTTACCCGGTCCAGAACATCAAGTTTTAGCAGAAAATCCATTACAGACGAAGAAACCAGATATGTTTTGTTCAGCGGTTTCTGTAAAACTACGTAGTCAGAAGGAATGTTTGCAGGAATTTGTTTGTTTTCTTCTATTATAATGATGTTTTTTTCTCCCTGTATGCTTACAAGAGAATAATTGCAATCGCCGGAACGTTTTATGGAAAAATATCTGGCATAGGTTATAGGGAGTGTTTCTGAAAATTCTATGCTTTTAAAATCAAGAACTTCTGATTCCTGCTTTTTCTGGTCTTTTGCAATGCTGCATGAAGACAAGGTAGAAATCAGAAGCAATAGAGAAATTGATTTAAGGATTTTATTAGTACAGTATTCCAATTGTATACTCAATTTCGTGAGGATTACCCATGGCTGTTGTATCAGCAATTACCTTAAAAGGCTTTGTTACGTCGGCTACAGGGAAAGTAAAAGTAGATTTTTCACCGGGTGTCTGGTTCAAATACTTGTTGTCGTCAACAATCATATAATCGTAGTTTGAACTTGTCCACACGATTGTAAGAAAGGCTTTGCCGCCTGCAACTTTTACCTTTGAAGGTGAAGTGATTTTTGCCTTACCGGTTCCGCCGATTAAAGCAACTGAAACTTCGTGTTCACCTTCCGGTAAGGTTTCTTTTTCTTCTACGTTAGTAACAGAAACTTTGTGGTCGTACCAGATTCCTTTTTTCCCGATGAGGGCAAGGTCAAATTCCCTGTCCAGCTTGGTTACCGGAATGTCAAAGCCGAAAACAGTGTCAGTAAATCCATCCTCGTAGGTTACTTTGTCTTTTGTAGGGTTAAGCCAGTTTGATTCGTCGTTTTTTGCGTTTTCAGCTTTTCCTACATAAAGGTTCATTATGCTTTTTCCGGCAAGCGACACGTGGAAAGTCATCTTGCCGTCTATTACGCTCAATGTTCCCTTGCCTTTTTGGGCTTCGTTGGCATGGAACATTGAACTGTCTGTTACAAATGAGGCTGAATATAAACCGTCATTTATTTTTTTTTTACGCTTTTAACCGCTTCTGCTGTGTGGGCAATATAAAGAGCCTGTACGGAAGGAATTCTTCCTAAACCTTCAATCTGGCAGTCTACAGAATCGAATGCGCCTGAAGCTACGAACATAGATTTCCATGAATCATCATCGTCACCTGCCATGTCGTTGTTTGCGTGGTCACCGGCAACTACCATAAGAGGGCGGAGGATAACTTTTTTGTATCCCGCAGCTTTTACGGCTTGGATTACGTTTTCGCATTCTGTTTCTTCTGGTTCACCTTCAACTGTACCGATGAAAACATTTCCGTATGAAAGTTTTGCCATCTGAGTTGCCATCTGGCTGTAACTAACTTTCGCAGTGTGTGAAGTTCCGTGCCCCATGAATACAAAGGCAACACCGTCTTTTTCTGCATCAGAAAGGGATGCAAAACCAGCACTTTCTACAGCAGCGTTTGTAATTGCAACTGCAACTGCCTGTTTGTCTTCGTTTACTACAGAAGCATCTTTTCCAACTTTACCAAGAAGCGGTTCTGCAATTACAACCGATTCAAATTTGTCTTCGTATTTTTTAACTGCGGCGGAAAGTTCATCATATTCTGCACCGTGCATAAGGTGTGTTGGCTGAACTACAAGGTTTTTAACTCCGTTTGCAGCGGCGCGTTCAAGTGCCTGTTCCATGTTGTCGATTTTTTCGTTTTCGCGTGCCTGAACGTGGTTAATGATAATCTGTGCCGTAAAGGCGCGGCGAACTGACCATGAAGGATTTGCAGCCTGAACGGCTTTTTCAATTCCGTAAATATCTTCGGCACGGCTGTCGTTGAAAGAAGTACCAAAGCTTACAACCAGGATTTCATCTTCTCCAATTCCGTCCTGATTAAGAGGGTTGTCTTTTGAAGCATCTCCAGTATCGCGTCCAAAATATTCAGGATCGGCATTTTCGCCTTCAACAAGTTCTTTCTGCGCATCTGTAAGTGCATCCCATGCTTTTTTTGCAGCGGCACACTGTTCATCAGTTTTGTCCGTGCGTTCCTGAACATAAATGGCATCGATTAGGGCTGCAACTTTGTCAGCAGCTTCTTTGTCTTTTTTTGCCTGATTACATCCAGTTAATGTTACGACCAGCGCTGTACAGCACAATGCCGCAATAATCTTTCTGTTCATATTTTGCTTCCTTATTTATTTGATATAAAAAAGCCCTGACTCTTTCAACCGGTGAAAAAATCAGGGCTTTTGATTAACATATTATCTTTTCCACAATGCATATAAATGCAAATACACATATTCAAAAATATGTGTAGCGTGTGAGAAGAGTCGATAGCATGTAAGTACAATCAATTGCTCGTGATCTGGAAATAATTCCGGTACTATTATAACTGGCAGGTTTCCTGACTGAAAAATCTTCATTTCTGTTTTACCTTCCCAGAAAAAATCCAGTGGCTATTCTTAAACAGAAACTCCTTTATCACAGTGACGAGATCGTGCAGGATTTTAACCTGCTTCCCTTTTAACCGATTCTTGCACAAAACAGACCGGCACCAGTTACTATTTATGAATGTAGCATACCATTATTTGAGCTTGTATTCAACATTCAACGGTTTAATGGCTTTGCCAAACATCGTTGCACTGATTGCGCTTTCGGGCGTAACTGCAAAATTGACCAAAGATTACGTTGACCGCAGAAAGGCTTTGTAATTTACCGCAATAAAAGAAAATATAAAGAACAAAAAAGGCGCTTCGCATTTTGCGAAGCGCCTTTTTTGTAAAAGATTAAAAATATTTTGATGAATTATTAAACCTTAAAGCTTGAAACCGTAGCCTGCATTGAATTAACGGCTTTTCTGTTGCTTTGAACGCTGTCGTTAACCTGTTCAATTGCATTATTCAAATGATTTGAAGCTTCAACACCTTCGTTTACCAGATCAATTGCAGCTTCGGAAGATTTTACCACATCAAGCATAACGGTGCGCACGTTGGCGGCGCTTACACTTTCGTGTTCTGCAAGTTCTTTTACAGACTGAATGGCTTCTACCATTGCCGCGGTTGTGCGCAAGGTTTCGCCGGCGCTGGTCTGCTGTTCTTCCATGGAAGACGCAATTGTGCGCACCAAAGTGCTGGTCTGTTTTACGTTTTCTTCAATTTCATTAAAACTACGGCTTGCAACATTGATAGAATCAACGCCGGTGTTGATTTTTTCTACCATGTCTTTAATTTTTTCCTGAATGTCTTTTGCGCTTTTTGAAGATGACTGGGCAAGCGCACGTACTTCATCTGCAACAACCGCAAATCCCTGTCCAAGTGCGCCAGCGTGCGCTGCTTCAATTGCCGCGTTCATACTGAGCAGGTTAGTCTGGCTTGCGATTTTTTGAATGACCTTAACGATTTCCTGTACTTCAAGCGAAACGTTCTGAATCTGTTCAATTGACTTGATTGCGGCGTTAATAGCGTCGCTGCCCTGGTTGCTGGACTGTGACAGCGCACCGGAAACAATGTCCGCTTTTTTTGTTAAATCGGCAACGCTGGCAATATTTGCAGACATTTCGTTAACCGCAGCACTGGTTTGCTGCATTGCCGCGGTTTGAGAAATTACCTGAGCCTTAACCCGTTCAACGTCTTCGGTTAAGCCCAAAACATCTTTTTCTGCGGCGGCAATAAGCTTATTTCGGCTGTGGCTGTCTTCTTCAATTCTTTTAAACGAATCGCGCATTTGAACCAGCGCTTCGCTTGCAGAACCGGAAACTTTTGCCAGCGTGTCAGACTGTTTGGCAACAACGGCGGTGTCGTTTTTAAGGTTGCGGAACATTATGGCGAGCTGCTTGATTAACACGTTGATTGCGCCGGTAAGCCTGCCGTAATCGTCAAGCATGGCAAGGTTAAGGCGCGACGTTAAATTGCCTTCTTTTGCAATGTCGCGCACGCGTTCAACGTTGGTATCAATGCGCTGGGCAAATTTATGCAGAACTAAAAAAGAAACGGAAATACAGATAACATTACAAACCACAGCCGAAATAACAGCTTCTTTTATATAAGTTAAGGCTACTGTTACAGGCGTTGCATCAAGCGGTTTTACCAAAAGCTGAAAAGGTACCGTCATCATATTGATGATGCAGAAGTTTATTGCCGCAATAATAAGCATTAAGGTTGTTGAAGAAAAACGCATTGCCTTGCGGCTTTCAAAAGATTCAACGGTGTGAATTTCAAGCAGGCGGCGGTGAGGTGCAAAAAGTTCGTTTACAACAAGAATTTCAATAATTGCCATAAAGAGCGCAGTGCCCAGGCATTGCAGCAGAATCATTACGATTCGTGCAATAAAACCGTCGGTGCTGCCGCGCTGAACACTTAAAAATGTTATGAAACACTGACCAATAAAAAATCCTATAAAATCGGTTGAAAATATTGCAATGCAAATTTTGCGGTAAGCCGAAAGGCACTGGTCTTTTTCGGCATCGCTTGCTTTTTCACCACCATTTTTTATGCGGCGCGAAACTTTATCAAAGCGTGCAAAAAGCGGGTATAAAATAGAACATACAACGACAAGCAAAACTGTAGTGGTAATCAGTGTTACAGCGATGTGATCCCAATAACCTGCAAGGTTTCGGTACAAAAAAGCAACAGAATACCAGCGGATTAACAAAGTAGTTGCGTAGGTTGCCGGTATAAAAAAGGCTATAAAACTAACAAAAAGAGACATTACTCTTCCTCCATACAAAAAGTTTTTTTATCTTATTCATAAAACACATTGTAAATAGTTCTTCGCTTTAACTCAAGCATAAAACTAAAGCAGTTAGTATGAATACAAATTTTTACTAAATTGCCTGAATGTATAGTTATTATAAATGATTAAAAAGCAGGCTTTTTTCAGGCTCTACCTGAAAAAATGTTTACCCTTCGGCCGTGACGAATTTTTTCAGGTCTGTGTCTGCCTGCGGCTGCTTGTTTTTGTATTTATAAAAAATATTCAGGCTAAGTAATATAACTCGACATTCAGGGTCACAGCGCAAGTTCGGGAGCATCCCGATTGTTGTTTTTCTAAAATTCAAGCTTCGGGAGCTTCCCGATTGTTGTTTTTGCGCAAATCCATGCTTCGGGATTTTCCCGAATGGATGATTCAAAAGCAGGTTTCGGGAAAACTTTTCAACACAAAAAAGCTTCCAGCATTTACCGGAAGCCTTTTACCGTTCAGTAATTGAAAAACAAAAGCCACTTTGTCATGCTGAGTTTATCTCAGCATCTACAGCAATAACTGAATATTTCTCTGCACTTTCCATAGATCCCGAAACCAGTTCGGGATGACGCAATTGCAAAGCAGGTTTCGGGAAAACTTTTTTACACTTTGAAAAGGTCTATTTCCTTGCCA
>JAKSTR010000039.1 GCA_024402495.1 Treponemataceae bacterium | reverse complement strand
TGAAGAACGGCGCGACTCCCGTACTGGAACCTGAACTTGAACCCTGGGGACAGCGCACCTGCTACATCGCGGACCCTGAAGGCAACCTCATTGAAATAGGTTCATGGAACAAGCCCTACGCAGAAAAGGATTTATAATATGTTGAGACTCAGACCTTTCAGAACTCCAGATGCAAAAGAAATTATTACCTGGACTAGTGAAGCAAAAGAATTTTACAAATGGTCAGCAGGAATCCTCGGAGATTTTCCTGTTTCTGAAAAAAGATTGCTGGAAGCAGTTTCAGGAAGAGAAGCCAATACAAAATATTTTCCGCTAACTGCATTTGATGAAAACGGTCTTGCAGGATTTTTTACAATCAGGACGCCGGGAGAAGATGACAGGAAAGTCCGGTTCGGATATGTGATAGTCAATCCTTCAATGAGGGGAAAAGGCTATGGAAAAGAAATGCTCAGGCTGGGACTGAAATTTGCTTTTGATGTTTACGGTGCAGACGAAGTAGGGCTCGGCGTATTCGACAACAACAGGCAGGCTTACTACTGCTATAAAAGTGTGGGATTTGAAGAGAACGGAAAAACTGAAGAATACATGCTTGCCGGTGAAAAGTGGCTGGACATTGAAATGGAAATTCACAAGAAGAAACCATGTGACGGAGCATGACTTTAAAAAATGAATTCATAAGAGACAAGGTGCATCGTCAATATCATGGTGTGTCCTTGCATGCAGGTAGGTGAAGATTAAGTCTGCCGTTGTGCGGGGATTCTTTTTCCCGGCGGACAAAGAAAAGCAAAAAACGACATGGACAAATCATTCCGTGGTCTTATACTGAAACCGCAGGAGGAGTCAGATTAAATGAATTACAAAGTCATAGACAAGGAAACATATTACAGGAAGGGTGTTTTCAGGCATTTCATGCAGGACTGCAAATGTTCCACTTCCATCACTGCAAGAATTGATGTGACTGAATTAGTCCGGTATTCAAAGAAGAACAGCACGAAGTTCTACATAAATTTCCTCTACATTCTGTCAAAGGTGCTGAATTCCCGTGATGACTATAAGATGGCTTATTTGTGGCAGACTGAAGAATTGATCTGCTATGATGTCATAAATCCCATTCAGTATGTATTCCATGAAGATACGGAAACATGCACGCCTGTGTATACAACCTACTGTGAGGATTACAATGTTTTTTATGAGAAGGCACTTCTGGATGTGGAAAGGGCCAAGGAAACCAGAGAATACGGCCTTGATTCTGCAAATCATCCGAACTGGTTCGATGCTTCTTATATTTCATGGCTGTCCTATGATTCGCTCAATATCGAATTGCCGGACGGGTATCCTTACTTTTTGCCGATTGTGAACTGGGGAAGATATCGTGAAGAAAACGGAAGACTCATGATGCCGGTCAGCGTCAGGCTGAATCATGCTGTCGCGGACGGATTTTTGATTGCAAATGTGTTCAGGCTGCTGGAAAAAGAAATTGCAGATTTTTTGAATTGAATACGAATGATGGTGGCAGAAAATAAAAAAGGAGAAAAATATGCGCTTAAGACCATTTTTTGCAGACAGAGATTTTGAAATAATTGCCGGATGGGCAGCGGATGAAAGAACCCATGCGATGTGGTGCGCAAATCTTTTTAATTTTCCGCTTGAAAAAAGCAATTTTGAAAGCGTGCTTAAAAATTTTGCAGAAAAATTCGGCGACAGCCCTTTTGTTGCAACAACGGACGACGGAAAAGTCATCGGTTTTTTCTGCTATTCTTCAAACCTGCAAACAAACGAGGGCATGCTAAAGTTTGTGATGATTGACAGTCAGTGCCGTGGCAGCGGTTACGGCAAAGAAATGATTTTGCTTGCTTCTAAATATGCCTTTGAAATTGCAAAAGTTTCGGCGCTGCAGCTGAATGTTTTTAGCGAAAACCTGGGCGCAAAAAAATGTTATCAGTCTTGCGGTTTTGCAGAAAGACATACCGACAGCAAAGTTTTTAAGTTTAACGAAGAAATGTGGAGCAGATGCAATATGGTCTTAAAAAAGGCAGAAAACTGATTTTCTGTTTTCAATTTTTTCAGTTTTTAATTTTCTGAAAGCCTGATATTTGCGCTATTAAAATTGCCCGAGTTTCTAAAATGCATAAATAAATGCAGAATGTGATATACTCAGAATATGAATGTGATTCTGATTACACCGCCAGTCGTGCAGGTAAATGCACCTTATCCTTCCGGGGCATATTTAAATGCTTTTTTTAAGTCTCAAAATTGTAATTCCATTTGGTATGATTTAAATATTAAACTTTTTTATTCAATATTCAGTTCTGCCGGCTTAACGCGGCTTTTTCAGCTTTCTTCTGCAAACGCACTTCGCCTTGCAGAAAAAGCCGAAAAACAGGGTGATGAAGCTACCGCATTTAATTTGCGGCGCTATGTTTCAACTTCACAAAACTGGATTGACTGGATAGACTGGATTACGGCAATTCTTTGCGACGGACAAAGTGCCTGTAAAAAAGGCTTTTCTACGCGGGAAAAACAGCATCAGTTTTTATATTCGCCTTTTGCGCCCCGCGGAAACAGAATGCTTAATCATTTGGGAAACCTTAAGAGCGAACCGACCGTTGATGATGTAAGAATGCTTTGTTCGCTGGCTTTAGCAGATTTGTCTGATTATATTACGATTGCTTTTGACAGAAACTATAGCCTTATTCGCTACGCAGAAAGTCTTGCTGTTGACGAAAGAGATTTTTCGCAGATTCAGGCACAGTTAAATTCTCCCGTAATGGAAAATTTTTACCGCCCGGTTTTGAACGAAATTGCGGAGCACGTAGAAAAACAGAAAGACGAAAAAATATTGATGTGCATTTCCGTACCGTTTGCCGGAACCCTTTTGCCGGCGCTTTATACGGCAAAATATTTTAAGCAGCTTTTAGGTAATTCCGTGCAGACAGTTATTGGCGGCGGTTTTGTAAACACAGAATTGCGCAATGCCAGCCAGCCGGAACTGGCAGAATATGTAGATGCAATTAGCTACGACAGAGGCTATGGTTCTTATTATGAATTGCTGAACCAAAAGGAAGACGGCGCTTCAATATTCAAGCTCAGGCAGTTTAAGAAAAATACAGATAATTCCATAAATGTTATTGAACCTGTATGGGAAAAATCTGATGTTGCAAAAATAGAAGACAGTTTTACAAAAACAATTACGCCGGATTATTCTGATATTGATTTCAGCATTTATCCGCGGGTAACGGACGATACAAATCCGATGCATCGCTTGTGGACAGACGGGGCATGGGTAAAAGCTTATCTTGCGCATGGCTGTTACTGGCATAAATGCGCTTTCTGCGATACCCAGCTTGACTATGTTTGTTCCTATCTGCCTGTCGGTGTAGAAAAACTTTATCAGTCTCTTGCAGACACAGCTTCGCAAAAAGGTGTTTACGGAGTTCATTTTGTGGACGAAGCCCTGCCGCCTGCAATGCTTAAGCAGTTTGCGCTTAAAAATCTTCAGCAGCCCGGAAGCAGGCAGCTTTATTACTGGGGAAACGTTCGTTTTGAAAAAACTTTTACAAAAGATTTGGCTGCATTTTTAAGTTCCGGCGGATTTGCGGCGGTAAGTGCCGGTCTGGAAGTTGCAACGGGACTGGGCTTGAAAAATATTAATAAAGGTACGGACGTTCAGTCTATTGTTGCTGCCTGTGCTGCGTTTAAGGAAGCCGGAATACTTGTGCATGCCTACATGATTTATGGTTTCTGGTATGATACGCCGCAAACCATTATAGATTCCATGGAAACTTTGCGGCAGTTTTTTGCGGCAGGGCTTTTGGACAGCGCATTCTGGCACAAATTTGTTCTTACAAGAAATTCGCAGGTTTATTCTGAATGGGAAAAGGGCATGCACCCGGATTTAAAACCGGTTGATCCGTTAAAAAATAAATCCGGCAAACGTTCTGGCAGCGATAATTGCATGTTTGCCCAGAACAATCTGCATTTTGAAAAAGAATCTTCCTATGATAAATACGGGCAGCCGCTGGAAATAGCATTAAACGCGTGGATGCACGGAGAAGGTTTGCAGACAAAAGTTCAGAAATGGTTCGATTTTCCTGTTCCTGTTCCAAGTATTCCAAGAAATTATATTGAACAGTTAATAGAAAAATACGAACAGAACAATAATAAGCCTTTGCCGCTGCCGGAACGTGCAGAAGGTTTGTACTGGCTGGGTTCAAAGCCTGTAATCAGCGGAAACTCGCTTGCCTGGATTTATCTGCTTGAAGAAAATTCAGTGATTGTAAAGCAGTTTTGTAAAAAATCTTTGGACGAAGCACAGAAAATCATCTGGTCTTTGCGGCCTCAGGCTGCGGAATCAGAAAGAAGCCATGCCATAGAACAGATAAAAAATTCAAACGCTTTTTTGCCGCTGCTGCAGGAATTGCACAATATTGGGCTGGTTTGCGTCTAGCATATAGATATTGCGGTAAATTTTTGCGGTAGAATTATAAAAAGTGCCCAAGCCGCAGTTTTTTACTGTTCCGCACATAAAAAAGCCCGGTTCCATAAAAAACCGGGCCGGCAGAAGATTATGAACGTTTTTTATCAACTCGTTTTACGATTATGTCGCCAAGTGTCTGAATCAGCTGAACAAGCACAATAAGAATTACAACGCAGACAATCATTATTTCGGTTTTATAGCGCTGGTAGCCGTAACGATAGGCAAGGTCGCCCAAGCCGCCGCCGCCAACCAGCCCAGCCATTGCAGAAAAACCCAAAATAGAAATTGCCGTAACGGTAATGTTTTTTATAAGCGACGGCAGCGCTTCCGGTAAAATAATCTGTAAAAGCACTTTAAACTTGCTTGCCCCGGTAGAAATAAAAGCTTCAACCACGCCGTTGCTTACGTCTGCAAAACTGGCTTCGGCAAGCCGTGCAAAAAATGCAATTGAAGCAATTGCAAGGGGCACAATTACCGCTTTAGAACCGATTTTCGTTCCTACAATCAGTTTTGAAAGCGGCAAAAGCAAAATCATCAGAATAAGGAATGGAACAGACCTGATGATGTTCAATATCACGCCGATGATTTTATTTACAAGTCCTTTCTGCACGAACAGCGGATTTTCGGTAACGTAAAGCAGCAGCCCCAGAATTGTACCCAAAATAATGGCAAATACCAGCGCAATTGAAACCATGTAAAATGTTTGCCCCAGCGAAACTAAAATATCGCCGCGCACGGCAATTATGCTTTCTAACATTTCTTTTCTCCTTTTTGTCTAGTTTTCGTCCCGTTCCTGTTTTTCAACACGGAAAATGCGCTGCTTCAATTTTTCAACAACCGCCGCAACGTTTGCTTTTTCGCCCTGAAGCGTTACGTACAGTATGCCAAGCGGTTTTGCCGCAATATATTCAATTTTGCCGTGCAGAATACTGAATTTTACATGATTCTCCACAGTCACTTCCGAAAGCACGCTGTCGGTTGCGGCATCGCCTTTGTAAACCAGCCGGTAAATGCCGCCGGTTGCCGTATTCCAGATTTCATTCGGCAATTTGAAATTCTGTTCGTGGGCAAGCAGTTCCTGTGTAAACGGGTGCTGCGGATCGGTAAAAACGCTGTAAACGTCGCCGCGTTCCACAACGGAACCGTCTTTCATGACCACAACTTTGTTACAGATGGTTTTTACAACATCAAGTTCGTGGGTAATTATTACAATCGTTACGCCAAGTTTTTCGTTTACTTCTTTTAAAAGCTTCAAAACTGAAGTTGTAGTTTCCGCGTCAAGCGCCGAAGTTGGTTCATCGCACAAAAGAATGCTTGTATTGTTGGCAAGTGCGCGGGCAATTGCAACGCGCTGTTTTTGTCCGCCGGAAAGCTGAGCAGGGTACACGTCGCGTTTGTCGGCAATGTGTACAAAATCCAGAAGTTCGGTTACGCGCTTTTCAATGTCGGCTTTATTCCAGCCCGCGTCTTCCAGCGAAAACGCGATATTCTGAAAAACGGTTTTGCTTTCTGCAAGATTGAAATGCTGAAAAATCATTCCCACGTTCTTGCGCAAATCGTGCAGGTCGCGGTGCTTTAAATCGCGCACGAGCTTGCCGTTTACCAGAACATTGCCGTTAGATATTTTTTGCAGCTGGTTTATGGTACGCAGCAGCGTACTTTTCCCCGCGCCGCTGCCACCAACAATACAAAAAATGTCGCCGTCTTCAATTGTGAACGACACGTTTTTTACAGCCTGCACCGGTTTTTTGCCGTCTTTAAACGTTACACTTACATTTTCAAACTGAATCATGAAAAATCTCCCGTAAAAAAACAAAGCGCGCTTTTCAATCTTTCATTTTCATTTTTCAATTGAACTTTTGCTCGCCTTTGAGTTTCATTATGTTCAATTTTGTTTTGCCTTAAAAAAAAGCTGAAAAAATGCTGAAACGATTGGGCGCGCTTTGTGCTGTATGCGTTTTGCAGTTTTTACACCGCACAGCGCCGTTTTGTCAGTCTAAATATCCGGCTGGTTTGCCAAATGCGCTGTATTGCTTTTTGGGGTCGTCGATTACGGCGCGGAAAGTATCTGAATGAACGATTGAATAAATGTCTTTTGTAAAAGGTTTTTCAAGGTCTTCAGTGCGCACGGCAATTACGTTGAAATATCCCGGTCCCAGCTGTTCGTTGTAAATTGCATCTGCAAGGTTTAAGCCTGCACCAATGGCGTAGTTGCCGTTTATAACCGCCGCGCCAACGCTGTCCAGCACACTTGGCAAAATTTCTGCGCTAACCTGCTTAAACGAAAGGTTTTTGGGGTTAACTGCAATGTCTTTTTCTGTTGCTTTTGCGGCGTCAATGTCCGGATTAAGCCCGATTACGCCGGTTTGTGCCAGAACACGCAGGGCGCGGCTTAAGTTTGTATCGTCGTTCGGTATGGCAATAACGGAACCGTTTGCAATTTCTTCAATTGAATTGAATTTTTCTGCAAAAATGCCCATTGCGGCGGTTGGAATTTCTGTTACCAAAGACAAATCCAGTCCGTGGTCGCCGGAAAATTTTTTAAGGTAAATTGAATGCTGAAATGCATTTACGTCAATTTCTTTTTCTGCAAGGGCATTGTTCGGCTGAACGTAATCCGAAAATTCCACAATCTTTATTTTGTAGCCTTTCTTTTCAAGTTCCGGCTGAATGGCTTCAACAAACATGTCGCCGTAAGGGCCTGCACAAACACCCACGCGGATAAGATTTGTATCTGTAGATGCTGTCTGTTTTGCACAGCCTGTCATTGCAAGGGCAGCACCAAAAGTTATAAACAGAATTGCGAACACTTTGACAACTGAAAGCAAATTATTATTTTTCATCGTTTTACCTCTTTTTGGGTTTTGTTTTTTTTAATCACTTTTCCGGATTTATGTGATGGATAAAACATATACTTAAAAACCTACTTAATCAATATATTTTAATATACTATTTTTGTATCTGTAGTAATAGTTTTTGTCTATAATATGCGGCCAAAAATTGAAAGAGATAAAGTTTTTAAACGATGATTCTGGTATTAGGGCAGGGAAGCGGCATAAAAGGCTGCAATATTGCGCGCGCTTGATGCGGCGGCTTACAACAGTTCTTCCAGTTTATTCAGTATTTGCAAATCTGCCGGCAGCCATTCTACGGAACGCAAAGTTTCTTTTGTAAGCCAGCGTGATGCGCTGTGTTCCAAAAGCTGCAATTCGCCGCTGACGATGGTGCAGACTACGCAGTGCATGGTCAAATGAAAAGTCGGGTAATCGTATTCAATAACGTCTAAAATGCGCCCGGCACAAACCTGCGTTGCAAGTTCTTCGCAGATTTCGCGTTCAATACATTGCCGGGGCGTTTCGCCGGCTTCAAGCTTGCCGCCGGGCAGTTCCCACCAGCCTTTGTAATCGCCGTAACCGCGCTGGGTTGCAAAAAGTTCTTTCCGGTTTGTTCGCGGATTTGTGCGCAAAATAATAGCACCGGCTACCGTAACAGTTTTCATATTTTTACTCCTTGCTGCTTAAGGCGCGTAATTTTTCCGCGCCCTTTGCTTGCTGCTAAAACAAATCCAGCGTGTTGTCCAGATAGATTTGTTCCCGCACTTCCAGCTGGTGCTGGGGTTTTGTCATGTAATACAGCAAAAACTCCAGAATCAGCGCGCTGCCAAGACTGCGCCCTTCAATTTTGAAATTAGAAAAGCCCATTGGCAGGTAAATATTTTTAATGTCTTCCGCGCTGATAAAACCGGGATTTTTCATTGCGGCGGAAAAAACATAACCGCGCCCGCTGTCCGGTGCGGTGCAGCGGTGGTCTTCGCAATTTTGACCCAAAACTTTGCGGCTTACGTTTTCGTAACATTCTTTGCGCTTTTTGCATTCAAACCAGCAGCACTCGTTGCACAAAAACTCAACTTTGTCTTTCTGTTCCGGCGGAAGGGCATTTAATTTTTCAAATTGCCGGTTAAGCCTGAAGTCGCTTACAACGTATTTAAAATCGCCGCGGCTTAATTCGGCGCAAAAATCGTCAAAGTTTGCAAGCACTTTTGTTGTTGAAGAAACAAAATAGAAATTCGGGTAGCGCTCTTTTAAATATTTCAGAAGCAAATCTGAATGAATGATGATGCCGCTTTGTACGGCGCAGTTTTTGCCGGATTCGCCGCCAAAAAGGACGCAAAGTTTGTTGCATTTTTGGTCTGCAAGGTGCTGGCTTTGCAAAAGTGAATTGCTGAACGTTAACCGCGGCGATATGCCGTATTTCTGGCAAAGGTCAAAAACCTGCCGGTCTATTCCGTTTTTACCAAAACCAGCCCTGCCGCCACCCCAAATGCAGTCCGCCGGTGCGCCGTAAATTGAACCGATGTCGCACCAGGGATAAAACCATTCGCGCCGGTTAAAAAAAAGCGGCAGAAAAACTTTGTATAATTCGTAAAATTCAAAAAGCCCGGGCAAATGAAAATGGGCAGTTTTTGGCGTAGTTTGCATGAAACAGAATATACCGCGCTTTGGCGTAAATTTCTATTGGCGGCGAAAGAATAAAAAATACCGGCGCCGTAATTGTTCCGTTTTTTTGCAGGTTTGTGTGCTGCTGCCTGCTTTGACTCTAACTATTATCTGGTGTATGCAAAAGCCCCCAGTTTTTGACTGCGCAAAAACTGCGATTATTATTACAAAAATTGGATGCTGTGCGTAGCCGCCGCAGGCTAACGAGTTCAGCATGTCAAAATGAGTTGTATTTGGTAAAAGATTCGCCAGCCAAAAAAAATGCACCAGATGCAGTTTTCAGCATACCGGCGCATTTTTTATCAGACTCAAAAAACTTTTATTTTTCAGTTTTGCGGAATTTCAGGGCGATCAGGCACACCACAAGTACCGCCGGAAAAATGCAGCCTGCAAGCATTCCTTTGTGCATATTGTTGCCAAAAATTTCGGTAATGTTGCCAACCAGCGCCGGGCCAATTGAACCGCCCAAATCGCCTGCCATTGCAATCATGGCAAACATTGCAGTACCGCCGCCCGGCAGCAGTTTTGAAGAAATGCTGATTGTTCCCGGCCACATAATTCCAACCGAAAAACCGCACAAAATGCAGCCTATAAGACCGATGACCGGATTTTGGAAAATTGAAGCCAGCGCGTAACAGCAAAGGCACAAAATGCCTGAACCAATCATAAAGTTTTTCAAATTCATTCTGTCGCCAAATTTACCAAAAATAACGCGGCTTATGCCCATTGTAATGGCAAACATGCACGGGCCTGCAAGGTCGCACACGGTTTTTGCCAGCCCAAGCGCCGATTCTGTATATGCCGACGCCCACTGCGCCATGGAAATTTCTGAAGCACCGGCGCAAATCATCAGGATTACGCTTACCCAGAAAATCGGCACGCCGAAAAGCTGCCAGTAACTCATTCCCTTGCCGTCTTCGGTAAGACGTTCAATTGGGCATGTTGCAAAATTGAAAATGTTGAACAATGGAATGATTGCCCAGAAACAGGCGAGAATTTTCCAGTTTTCAATGCCAAACAAAATGAAGAAAAGCGACGACAGAACGATTACGCCCACCGAACCCCAGCAGTAAAACGAATGAAGCATGCTCATAACGGCTTCCTTGTGTTCAAAAGGGCAGGCTTCTACAATCGGGCTAACCAGAACTTCTATAAGACCGCTGCCGATGGCGTAAATAATTACCGCAATTACAATGCCAGTAAACGGATTTGCAAACATGCCCGGCAAAAACGCCATTCCAATCAGCCCAAGCGCGGCGCACACTTCCGAAGCTACAACGCATTTGCGGTAACCAATGCGGTCTACGACAAGTCCGCACAGAATATCCACGACAAGCTGGGTAAAATAAAAAACCGTAGGTATAAGGGCAATTGTGCCAAGCGAAATATGGTAGCTTTTATTGAAAGTTAAAAACAGAAGCGGCGCAAAGTTTGCGCAGATTGCCTGCGTAATAAAACCAAGATAACAGGCTATCAGCGTGCGTTTATAGTTCTTTTTCATTGTAGCTCCTTTTGGTGTTAATTGAACTATAACCCAATAACCGGGCAAATAAAAGGCATAAAACCACCAATGTAACTAATACGCACTAATCTTAAAACAACTTGGGAAGAGTTAATTTTAATAGCTTTTCCAAAATCGAGCTGTTTAGATTGGTGTCGTTTCTAAACCGCTTGGCGGTTCTAGCAGGGGAAACCTTGGTAGCAACAAAGGCTTGAATTGACGACACCAGTTCAAGCCTTTTTTTTATGCGGTTTAGAGATGAACAACGAAGAAATCAAAACCAATCTTGCAAAACTTTTTGAATGCAAAACTGATTTTACGGTTACACAAACCGGTAAGAAATCAAGTAAAGTAAACGGTTTTTATAAACCGGCAACTTGTGAGATTTTTCTGCATAACAAAAATTTCACTTCGACAAATGAGCTTATGTACACGGCTGTACACGAGTTTACCCACCATGTTTTGACCACCGAAAAAGGCGTAAAAACTACAAAATGTCATTCCGGGATATTTTGGGCGATATTCTATGATTTTTTGGATAAAGCCATTGAACTGGGGTTCTACACACGCAACAGAAGCGACGAAACAAAAGCACTTATTGACAGTGCCTTGCAGCTTCAAAAAACAATCATCGAAACACAAAAGCAACTGGGTGAAATCATCGCCAAACTTTATGACAGTTGCAAAACAAACGGAGAACGCATTGAAGATGTTATTGAGCATGACTTGCAGATAACACGCAACAAGGCAAAAGAATACATTCGCCTTGAAAAGACAGACTGTACAAACAGCGAAATGGCAAAGGCTGTTACTGCAAAAGACGTAATGATTCAGCAGGCGGCGCAGAAAGCCGCAGACGAAGGTAAGACTGTTGAACAGGTAAAGGCAATTGCCAAACAAAAGCCAAATGTAGATGACGACTTGGGAAAAAAGGCAAAAGTAACAGACAACGGCTTAGAAAGCCCGGAAAAATTGTTGCGCGAAAAAGAACGGCTTAAACGCACGATTGAACAGCTTAATAACAGGCTGGTACTGGTTGAAGAAGTACTGAACAGCATGACAGGAAACGGAAAGTGAAATCGGGCGTGAAGCTGTACCGGCGACCGAATGGGCTTTGGTACGGCGTAAACGAAATAGGGCAGATATACGGCGGAACATTAAGAAGTGCTTTACTGTTCGCGTATGGATATGGCAAAGACCAAATGGCAGAACTTCGCTATGTGATAGCGTGCCAAAGGGAAAAGGAGATATAGAGATGTTGTACAAGAGTGTCGTTCAACTTGGAAACGTCAACTTTACACCAACTGACGGTTTAAGCCGTGAGGAGTGGTTAAAGCTTAGAACTACTGGAATCGGCGGCAGTGACGCAGGTGCAATTATGGGGCTGAATAAATATACAACTCCATTGAGCGTTTATCTTGCAAAAAAAAACTTTGCAAGTTTTGGCGGAAATGCTGCTACAGAATGGGGAAACATACTTGAAGACCCAATCAGACAGAAGGCAAAAGCTGACTTGGAAATTGAGATTGAAACCGTTCCGGGAATGTTTACAAGCAAGGAATACAGCTTTATGAACGCGAATCTTGACGGGCTTGTTTATGTTGAGGGAGAAAAAGAAATCGCCGGTAGTGTTGTCAGTGGTCTTGGCGGACACGAAATTAAGACTTCACGCACCGGCGAAGGGTTTGAAAATGACGAAATACCCGACAGCTACTACGCACAAGTTCAGCACTATATGGCAGTAACAGGCTTGGACTTCTTCATTCTCACCGTGTTTATTTTCGACAGATACGAGGGCAGACATTATGTTGTACCGCGCATGGACGGTTTTATTTCACAGCTTATCGAAGCTGAAAAAAACTTTTGGTATGACAACGTACTGAAAGAAGTTATGCCTGCCCCAACCGGCAACGAAAACGAACTTGAATTGCTCAAGTCTATGCCAATGGCAGAATCAATCGAACTTGACAGCGAGTGCGAGTCGCTTCTTGATGAAAAAGCCGTTATTGACAAGCAGATTAAGGAATTGCAGGTAAAAGTCAACGCTCTGAAAGGACAGGTTTTAATCAAAATGAGTGCTGCTTCAAACGGTACTGCTGCTGAAAAAACTGTTGCAACCTGCGGAAAGTGGAAAATCAGTTATAACACACAGGTATCAAAAAGAATTGATACTAACGCTTTGAAAAAAGACGGGCTTTATGACGAATACGCCAAAGAATCCGTTTCAAAGGTTATGCGTTTTTTTGAAATTAAAGAGGTGCAGCAATGAAAAGGGTTTTTGCAAGAAACGGCATGAAGACTTGCTGGAGCTGTGGAAGTTCGGAAATTTCTGTATGTGAGGACGAGGAAAATGAGGGCTGCAAATATTTTGTTCGCTGTGCGGATTGCGGAGAGCACACCCTTAACTGCCAGACAGAAAAGCTGGCTAAAAAGGCATGGAATAGAGCGTATGAAGTTTCTTTGGATTGATACGGAAACAACAGGTTTAGAACCGGCAGATTCCGGGATATTTGAACTTGGAGCAATTTTGGTAGAAAACGGCAACGTTATCTGCGAACGCTGTTTTTTCCTCAATCCTTTAAGCGATGTGATTAAGTATCACGAGGATTCGGGAGCAATTCACGGCTATTCGGAAAACCAAATTAGAGAGTTCACACCGGAAAGCGAGCAGGTTGTTAACATTGCGGATTTTTTTAGGGAAGCAAGGAATTTTAACCAGCCGGAGAAAATGATTATTGCCGGTTATAACGTGAGCTTTGATATTAAGCACCTTAAAGCCATGCTGGGAAGATACGGCTACAGACTGGAAGATTATTTTTCCGATGTCGTTGCAGATGTTTTCTTGCAGGTAAAGAAAGCAGGTATGCAGAAAGCATTGCCGTACCTGCCAAACAGAAAACTTGAAACGGTTGCAACGCATTTGGGCGTAATTTTGAAAAATGCGCACGATGCTTTAGCAGACATTAAGGCAACGAGGGAAGTTGCAATTAAACTGCGCACTTTGGGTGTGCCGCTTTTATAAGGATTTTTGAGAATGAACGTAAACGGAAACAACGCTAACACAAAACTTGCAAATACAAACGCAAACAAACAGCCAACACTTAGACAGTGGGTTGAAAAAATGAGCGGTCAAATTAAGAACGCATTACCCTCTAACATTACGCCGGAAAGAATGGTACGAATCGCCATGACCGCGATAACCAAAGACCCGAAACTTGCAGAATCTACTCCGGAAAGTTTCATGGGGGCACTGCTTACGAGTGCACAGCTTGGGCTTGAGTGTAACACACCGTTAGGACAGGCTTTTTTAATTCCTTACAGAAACAATAAAAAAGGCGTAACCGAAACGCAGTTTCAAATGGGTTATCAAGGGTTGATTGATTTGTGCTACCGCACCGGGCAGTACAAGAAGATTGTTGCACGCGTTGTATACGAGGGTGATGATTTTGACTATTCCTACGGCTTGGAAGAAAAGCTTGTACACAGACCCAAAGAACAGAGCGATAACCCGGTTTATGTTTATGCCCTGTATGAACTGAAAAACGGTGCAAGTGCTTTTGAAGTTATGAGCTGGGAAGCCGTAATGAAGCACGCACATAAATATTCGCAGAGTGTTAAAGGCGGCTATAGTTCGCCTTGGCAGACAGACCCTATAAGCATGGCAATTAAAACCGTACTTAAAAAGCTGTTGAAGTATGCGCCCAAAGCGGTTGAAGTTGCAGAAGCTGTAAATGGTGACAGTGCAATTATTAAGACAAACATTGTACCGGGTGCTAACGGTGCAACCTATACCAACGATTTTGACTATTCGCCGGAAAACGTAACGGACGTTGAACCGATTGCCAACAAGCAGATTGATGAAAAACCGACTGAAAGCACAATGTTGGCAGAAAATTATGATGATGCCGGGATTGACGCGGCGTTTGAAGCGCAGGCGCAGGCATACGATGACGCAAACAGCTTGTTCTAAGCGAGGTAAAGATTTTTGAAAATAACGGCATTTTTTCACGGCGTTTTATACAAGAATCAGATTGTATTAAGGGTTTGCGATGAAAAGGATTTTCCGCTGATTTATAAGCTTTTTGGAAGCAAAAAGAAGCGCGAAGAGCGTACAAAGCAGGAAATCCTTTTGAAATGCGAAATTGACGCAGAATTTCAACACCGAACGTACAAACAGCTTGCAAGCGTGTGGAAACTGATAACCGTTATTTTTGAAAGCACGGAAAGAAGAAAGCCGACAGACGAGGAATGCTACGACTTATACCTTGACCTGCTGGATATATATGCAGACAAAACCGTAAACAGGCTTAATAAAAACCGCTTGCGACCGGTGCATATTTCCGAAGCGAATACGGTTGCGGCGGCAAGGTTTATTGACGGCTTGCTTTATCACCTTGCTACTTCGTGTCAGCTTAACTACGACTTGGAAGCAGACGTAAGAAGCGTGCTGTACGAATGGGAAATATGGCAGGGCAAGCAGGAGCACAACTTTAGAGACGATGATTCGGTAACAGAGTGGCGTGCTTATGCGGTATACAGCGAAGCGAGCGGCTTGGGTGGTGATGTTGACTGTCACCACATTGTAAGCCGTGGTGCAGCACCTCAATTTGAGGATTGTGCATGGAATGTGCTTGCACTGACGAGAGAAGAACACACGTTCTTTCATTCGCGTGGCTGGACGGTTTTTTTAGATAAATACCCACATTTAAGGGGAAAGGTTGAAAGAGCTTTTAAGAAAGCCGGGCATTTAGAAATACCTAAAATATTCATGCCGGAAAATCAGATTGATATAGCAGGTTTAGCAAACTTGGCATTGGGAGAATGAACGAATGGAAAACAGTTTGTCTTTGATTGTAAAAGAAAAAACGCTTGGTAGCTTAATTACCAATGCGCAGGATATTAAGAAGTTTGTTGCTGAAAAACTGGAAACATATTCAGTTGACAATTATGTCGGAGATGAAAAACAGGCGGCAAAAGATAAGGCAGAACTGAACGCCGCCGCAAAACAGCTGAATGATGAGCGCATTAAGCTTGAGAGAGAATGGCTTGAACCTTTTAACGAGTTTAAGGACGTTGTAAACGAAACAACCGGCATGATTAAAGCCGCAAGTGCAAAGCTTGACGCAATTGTTAAGGCAAAAGAAGAAAGGGGAAAGGCAGAAAAGAAAGAAGTTATAGCCGACTTGTGGCGGACAAAGCATTTTGAGCTTGTAAGCCTTGACCGGATTTTCAATCCTAAATGGCTGAATAAAACATATAAGCTTGAAACTATTAACAGCGATATGGACGCTGTTGTAAGCAGAATTAACGGCGACCTTGCGTCTTTAGACGCTTTTGGGGCAGATACGGCACAGCTTAAAGAACTGTATCTGTCAACGCTGGATTTGCAGGCAACTTTGAACAAAGGCGCAGAACTGAAAGCCAACCGGGAACGCCTTGAAGCCGCGAAAAAACAGGAAGCTGAAAAGCAGACAGAAGCTGTATCGGCAGAACAACCGCCGGTTGAAGCCGAAGAAAACGAATGTGCCGCCGCGCCCAAAACCGGACCGGCAAAAACAGACGGCAAGATTTATACGTTTCACGTTTACGGAGACTTAAAAGAGGTTGTAAATGTAGGGGAGATTGCAGAAGAAATGAACCTTGAAATAGTGCCCAGTATTACGATGAAAGGCGATGCAATGCAGATAACGAAGTTTAAGCAGATGCTGGCAGAAAAAGGCATTGGTTATAGCAAGCAGGGATTGGTTAACCTTTTGGTTTCAAGAATGGAATGTGAGGAATAAAAAATGAGTGAAAGAAGAATGTTTTCAAAATCTATTACAGAAAGTGACGCTTTTTTGGATTTGCCTTTTTCTGCACAAGCTTTGTACTTCCATTTGTCTATGAACGCAGATGATGAAGGGTTTATCAATAACTGTAAACGTCTTATGCGCGTTATCGGTGCAAGCGATTGCGATTTTCAGGCACTTATAGAAAAGGCTTTTGTAATTCGATTTGAAAGCGGTATTTGCGTAATTAAGCATTGGAAAATTAACAACTCAATAAGACAGGATAGAAAAAGACAAACTAATTACCCGGAAGAAAAAGACCAGCTCATGGAAAAGCCAACCGGAGTTTATACCCTTAGAATTAAAGCTAACCGGGAACATGATGAAAAAGAATCTACAGGCGAAATTCAGTCAATTGAACGTGTCGGAAAATCCGACAGCTTGTCAACTGACGAGGAAAACTCGACTGTTGAACAGCATTATGAAGAAATTCCTACAGAAACTTTTGTAAGTGAAGAAACAGAAGAACTACCGGAAAATCCGGTAGTATCGACAGAAATTGAGCAACCGCGCAAGGACTATGCAGGTGCTGTTTTTGATGTGCTTTATGCGCATAATCTGCCTTGCTGCAACGGTAATTTGGTTACTTTCTGCATGAGAGATTTTAAACTGGCATTGCAGGATATAGCAGAATTAAAACTTAACAGCAGCGAAGTTATACAAGCCGTAAAAAACTATGCAGAAGTGGTAGAGATGAAACGCCGTGGGTTGAGCTGGTGGAACGCTGAACAGGATTTTTATAGTTTCTGTAAACAGAAAACTATAACTAAGTTTTTGCCGGGCACTTTTAAGCTTGAAAATTATCTTACAACCGGGGAACCCGGTGCTGATGCTGATGCTGAAAAAAAAGCTGAACAGATGGCATGGGTTGAACAGATGGCGGTAGAAGAAAATGACAGCTAGCGATTTCATCAAAGCCGTTATGGATTATTACGGAACTTTTGAGAACGAAGCAGTTTTCAGAGTCTTCTGTAAGTATGTGCAGGAAAAGGTTTACAGGCATGACCTTGACCGTATCTACGAATATTTTCTGGCTAACATTGCAGCAAGCTGGAAGATTGACGTTAAGACTTTAATGGACGCTTGCCGGGCGTTGCAGATACAGCCCAAAAAAGCGGTCAGAAAATGTACTTGCTGCGGTGCTGTTTATACCGACCTTTATTGTCCTGTATGTGAGTTTGACCCTTACGGCGGAGAGTCGGTTGAATCTTACCGTGAGTTCTGGAAGTCGAGACAGTCAGACCCGGAAAAATACGAGAGGGAGATTGAACGGATAAAGCAGGAAACTTTACGGAAACTGCGAGAAAACCCATTTCAGAAAGCAGAAAGGCTGAAAGTACAGCAGAAAGGAAGTAGATATGTCGGACATGAATAAGATTGTGCTGATTGGGCGTTTAACGAGAGATTTAGATTCGGACAGCTTCGGCTATACGGCAAGCGGCACGGCAAAAGCAAGAATCAGCATTGCCGTAAACGACAGGATAAAGAAAAACGGTGAATGGCAAGATGAAGTTTCTTTTTTTGACTTAACTGTTTGGGGCAAAATGGCGGAAAACTTGAAGCCTTACTTACTGAAAGGCAAGCAGATAGCCGTTGAAGGGAAATTGAAGCAATACCGCTACGAAAAAGACGGCAAGAATCATTCAAAAATATCTGTTGTAGCTGAAAAGATTCAGCTGATTGGCGGCAGTAACGGCAACAGCCAAAACAATGCGCCCAAACAGCAGAATTACGGTAATAACGGCGGTTACGGTTATAACCAGCAGCAGGCTAACAGAAATTACAATCAGCCGCCGCAACAGCATAGAAACAACAGCCAGCAACAGTACAGCACTGGCTATCAGTACGAGATGTATCACTAGGAGCAAAAAAATGAAGGAAGAAACAAAAAAACTGCTTAATAAAATTATTGAAAGCATGAGACATGACGGCAATTTTACGGAGCAGGAAAAAGATGATTTTGAAGATTTTTGCCGGAAAACAGAAACTATTGAACATGACTTGAAAAACGGCGGTTTTGTGCCGGATATTCACGGCAAGCCCTGTAAACACGGTGACAAAATCCGTGAAGTTGACGGCGAATTTCGCGAAGGGCTTTTGACTTGGGACGATTATTCTAGGTGTTTTTGCTTTGAGTGGGAAAATATAAATGAACCGCTGGGTGAAATGGGTTTTGAAAAAGTGGAATAAGAAATGGGTGAAAGGTATAAGCGGCAGATAAGGAAAGAAATTAACAGCTGTTATTCAACTGCTTTTAAACAGGTTTACACGGCAATTGAAGCAAAAATGGAGTCTGCCAATTTTTTTCAGAGATTTAGAATTGCCATGCGTTATTTGTTAAAAAAATCTTTTATGGATTTTTTTTAGCTGGTGTTTTAACGGCTTTTGAGGAATTAAAAAGGAGTGCAAATGACAGGTAAAACAAATTGCAATTGCAATGTACTGCATATCTGCAACAGTGCAGGTAATGCAGAAGTGAAAGCGGTATCAAGCGACCTTAACAATATCGGTATCGGGAAAGTTATTCACGTGAAATTCACGTATGAAAATACTTATGGCGGTTATTCCAATCACGCAGTTTCTAACGGTGTAAAACTATCGGTAAACGGTATTACTGCACCGGTAAGAGTTGGCGGCGAACTTGCAGGCGTTGGTTTTGCGCGTGCAGGCGATGTACACGCTTTTGTGTATGACGGCAGTTCATGGCACGACTTGACTACAGACGTAATTTACCGCAATTCCGCAGAAGTAAAGTTTAGAAACGGTACATACATGAATTTCAGCGGAACTACTTTAACTGTAAGTTTTTAACTGTTATTTATGCGCCGTTGGCGTTATGGATAAATCCGGCTGTTAACCGGAAAAAAAAAGAAATATCCAAAAATTGCAAATTGGTATTTCAGTCATTTAATTCTTGTTTGAGCATAACAAACTAAAAAAAAATGCAACGTGTAGATTTTTTTGGGCGTGTCGTTGACCGCGCAGGAAACCACAATTATTTAAGCTTAAATATGCCCGAATCTGCCGGGGTGGGTGCTGGCTTTATGCACTTGTCATTTACTACCTAAAAACCTGAAACCCGACTTTGCAAGCACTAGGCGCAGCACCGCAGATTTTATTTTGTTCTTTTTGGGGGAAACCTTGAAAAAGATTGTTTACTTTATTCTGTTTTTTTTATGTTTGGGTTTTGTATTTGCAGAAACAGCAGAAACTGAAAAACCAATCTGCAAGTACATTATTACTCGTTTTCCAAATGATGACCGCGATGTAGTAAACATAAACCCGGTTTTGAAAATTGTTGAAAGCTTTAATGCCGTAATGACTTATTACGTGGTTTTTGAATGTGAAACAGGTAGCGGTTTTTACGCTAAAGAAGTAACTGAAAAGCAATTCTTTGGAGAATACAACAGTTTGGAGCTGGGCGAAAAATGAGGGCAGACGAACTGCAAGACCTTATAAGCCAAGTTGTGCCGGGCGGTGTGCTTGATTACAACACCGGTTATTGGTTTGGCGTTAAAACTGGCGAACACTGGTTTGCTGTTGATAAAAAACAGAGGACGGTAGGCGGCTTGTATTTTGGTGCTTTTTTCAGCAAAAGCCGCCTAAGAAAAGAAATTGCAAACCGCTGGCAGGGAGTGCTGGCAGCAATAACATCTGAGAAGGGAGTTTAATATTATGTATTACACTTTTATTTTTCTGTTTGTTTCGGTTGTGTTGTTTGTTACATGGGCTTTTATGAAAAACGATGAAACTACAAACGCAAGCGGCAAGGTTAAGCAGGCGGTTGGCATTGCTTCGGTTACTATTTTCTGCGTAGGTGGATTTATTGCCCTTGCAATCAATTATCAGTACACCGGCGGTATGTACAACGAATCAATAAGGTACGTTTACTATAATCCGGTCAAAAACACAGTTGAAGAAAAGGAACTTTCGGCTTCTTTCGATGAAAATACTTGGACGTACAAGGAAACTATGATGTTCAACAGGGGCACGCTTAAACCCTGTATAACTTACAGCCTTGTTAATACCCAGACACGCAGAACAGTCATCAACCGCACAACTAATCCTTATGCTCATGTTGCGTGGCTTAAAAATTACTATGTAAACGACTGGTGGTATAAAAAGAGCTTTGAAGTGAAAGAAGAAAAAGTGCCGGATATGGAGTATTACGATATTGATTAGGCGAAGTATTGAGTATGTAAGATGCGGCGAATGTAAACAGCTTTGCTTTAAGCAGGCTGTTAAAAACGGCGTGTGCAAAGACTGCATGATTAAGCACATTGATTTACTGCTTGTTACTTTAGAGTGGCAAATTGAAAAAATGAAGAAAATTGCAGACAGCCGCGCCAAGAGAGGAGCTGAAGAAATGACAGTAAAAGAGCTTGAAGAACAATTAAGTAAAATAAATGAAATAGTTTTTGTCCCTTGTGATGAAAAATTCGATACATTAAACGCACTAGATGAAAAATATCGCCTTGATGAATTAGTAAAAGGTGGTAAGGAATGACAGATGAAGAAATTAAATATTTATCAAGAAGTGAATGTGCAACACTGCTTCATTCAGATAAAGGATATGGCGGATTATCTTCCGCAGAGTTTTGGGAAGAAGGTTATAAAAAAGGACTCGCAGAAGGTAAACCTAAATGGCATGATTTTAAAAAAGACCCGAATGACAGACCTATTCAAGACTGCGATATAGCCTTAAAGGTTTATGATTATCGCACTAAAACAATAATAAGCGACATTGGTTTTTTCAGAAAAAAACAAGATATGTTCTATCACTATAAAAGTGCTTGTAAAATCATATCATGGTGTCAACTTCCGGATTTTGAGGAGCCAAAACCATGAAAGAACAAAAACCAAAATCAGCACGCACATTCAGACTACTACTACGAGTTCAAAGGTGAATTTATTGTTTAGGAGATAAGAAAATGACAATTGAAAGTATTATTAAGTCAACTATGGCTAAAGAAATTGAAGATAAACTAGGTCAGTTAGATTTATCTTCTATGGCTAATAAAAAAGCTGAAAGATATGTTAAAAAGTTCGTTAAAGAATGTATGGATGACATTGTCCGAAGGGAAGTTTCATACGCCGTTAAGCAATATCTAGATTCTTGGCAAGGCAAACAGGAAATTGCTAGAGCAATAGCTTCAATGATTAAAGTATCTGTTAAAGAGGAAACAAAATGACAGACGAAGAAAAAGCA
>JAKSTR010000038.1 GCA_024402495.1 Treponemataceae bacterium | reverse complement strand
AAGGAAAAGTACATAAAAATCTCACCGTTGCAACAAGTTTTCAAGGCAATTATTTAAAACTCGACATTTACGGAAACTATTCATTTGCTTGTTTCAGGACAAGATTGTAAATTTCTTCTGTTATAAAAAATCCGTTTTCTCTGATTTTATCTGCAATCGGTTTTACAGACTGAATTATTCCCAAAGATTTTGCTTTTAAAAGTACTCCTAAAGTTCCTGTTACTGTCAGATTTAAAAATTTTGCAGTCTTTTTTGCCGCATTGTCATCTAAAATAACCAAATCTGCTTTTTGTTCTTGTGCAAGAATCATAACTTCAACTTCTCCGGCATGAAGCTTCGCCTGATACATCCTCTTGCTCGATTCGTCAGAAATTTTATTTATATGTATCCAATCAAGATTTTTCTTTAATTCGGAACAAGCTGTATCGTTTTTTGCGGTAACTTCTTCAAAAACAGCCTGCGGAATGGTTATTTCTTTATAAACAGATTTTAAAATGGAAAGATTTTCTGCATTGCTGAGTATTATTAGCGGCGTTGAATTTACTATTACTTTACGCATTTGAAAGCTCATCCAAAAATTCTTTTTCGTCGTCAAAATGAAAAACCGATATTCCGTGCTGCCCCAAGAAAACAAGAAAATCTTCTTTTGTCATTTGGGCAATTTGGGCGCAATACCCTAAAGAGATTCCGTATGTTTTGTAATATTCCAGTGCAATGGTCTGGTTTATAAATTTCCGTGTCTGCATTTCGTTCATTTTTGTATCAAACATTACTGCTTGCGGAACTTCTACTGCAAAATCGCTCATGGTTTCTCCTTTTTATTCTATTATACATCGGTAAAATGTACGGTTCAATGTTGTTTTGTGCATTTGAATCAACCGGAACGTTTTAGTATTTCGTAAAAAATATGCTTTTTTACGCTGAAAATTGCGTTTTTCAATTTTTCCTGCTGGCTGCCGGCGGTGTACGGATTTTCCTTATTATGCAAAACACGGGCAGCAAGACAGACAGAGAAAGTTTAAAAAGTACGGGCAAAGCACTTCCTTTTTTTTATAAATTCTCCGATAATAAAGATATGGCAGACAGTACGAATTTTTCAAAAGAACTTATTGAGGCCGTAGCGGAAAAAACCGTTTGGTACGACTCAACAGAATTACCAAAAGTTTTGAATTCTTACAGGAACATTAAAGGCTATACAAACAACCTTGTAAGCGTTCTTTCCCGCAAAGGACTCATTCAGGATGACCCGTATAAACTGGAAAAAAAGATTGCCGACATTAAGCCAATTGAAAATACCCAGTTTATGGATAATGAACGTGCTGCTGTATTGGGTGTTCGGCTTTCTGACTACGACAATATGCTGGAATATATTTGCAGTTATGTAAAATTCAGCGTAGAATCGCTTACTTTAGACCGCATCAAGAAATTAAACGCTTTCAATAAAAGTTTGCCATGGGGTACTTCAAGTACAACAAGCGAACCTACCCTAAAATCACTTTTTGACGTTATTCATTCCGTAAAAGCCGGTTCAGACAATATGTCAATCACAATGATTAACGACATTATGTCTTTGCTTGCAAAGGAATTAAGTTCAATCAACCAGACTCTTAAAGGTCTTTTGGATTTTCAGCGCGAAGTTTACAAAGCAAGCGTGCGCAAGAATGTTCTGGACGATGCCAGCTTTGATGCAGGAAAAGCTGCCGAATCTCCGCAGGCTGCACTGGCAATGATTCGTAAAGTTTTTGCCGCAAAAATGAACAAACAGCCCTTTTATGCAGAGCTGGTGCAGGAAATTATTAACGAAGAATACGGCGCAAACAAAGAAGCGGCTCGCAAGCGCCTTCTGGAAAAGCTGGCTATCAGCGAAACGTCTTCTGCCAAAAAAGAAGAATCTATCAACTACCACGAAACCATTATGGAAGCCGTGCGTATTCTGGGAAGCTGCTCTTCTCAGCTGGAAATGGTTGCCAAAAAGCTTACCGAAAACAAAGATACTTTGGAAAGCCAGAACAACAGCTTTTTTAACCGCATAAAAAAAGCCCTGCGCAAAGCATTCGGGCTTGCAGAAAAACCTATTGAATACCGCGTTACTGTTACCGAAAACGTAACCCATTCAACACGCATAGAAACTGTGCTTATTCAGGATTTTATTACGGACATTGAAAAGCGCGCAAAGGTTTATTCTTCAATTTCGGTACGAAAAAACCCGGGGTACCAGAAACTTGATGCGCTTAACGATATGAAAGTTTTGGAATTTCTGAATAAACAGCTTTCCGAATGCCAGAAAATACTGATTTTGCTTGGCGCCCTTGATTCTTATTTTAAGACTAATGCAAATGCTTCTACCGGGCTTCGCATTAAGGGTATTAAAATTGAAATTTCGTCGCTGAAGGGCATTTTGCACAACGCAAACCAGCAAAGAGCCGAATTTGTTGCGTCGGTTGAAGAAAAATCACAGCTGCGCAATCTGGGAATTACTAATGCAAAATAGAAAAACTCTTAGTTTTTTTTCTGTTGTTTCTTTTCTTTTTTATTCTGTCTGTCTGGCTGCAAATGCCGCCAGTTTTGACCCGGCTTTGCAGCGCGAACTTACCATTATCAGTTCGCCGCACGCATACGACCTGAACCCGCACACAGCCACCTACGCAGATGAATCGCAGGTTTTAACCGGCTTGTACGAAGGGCTTTTTTCTTACAACCCTTATTCGCTTGAACCGGAACTTGCTTTGGTTGAATCGTTCAAAGTTTCGCGCAATAAAAAAAACTGGACTTTTACCCTGCGCAAAAATGCACATTTCAGCAACGGCGAAGTTATTACGGCGGAACACGTTAAAAAATCCTGGCTTGCACTGCTGGAACCAGGTTTGCAGGCGCCTTTTGCTTCGCTTCTGGACTGTATTGCAGGCGTTGCCGATTACCGCAACGGCAAGGCGAAAAAACCGGATGCCATTGGCATTGAAGTTAAAGACGAACGGACGCTTGTCGTAAAACTGGTAAATCCTACAGAACATTTGAGCCGCATTTTGTGCCACCACGCTTTTGCGGTTGTTCACCCTGATAAAAATGTTTACAGCGGCGCTTTTGTTCTGGAAAGTTTTTCGCCTGAAACCATTGTATTAAAGAAAAATCCTGTTTACTGGGACAGCGGTTCTGTTGCGCTGCCGTATGTGCGTTTTATCCTTAGCGACAACAGCCAGAGCAATACTTTTGATTTTAACGTTGGCAACGTGCAGTGGGTAGACGGCGCAATTGAATCCGGAAAGGTTCTGCTTCGCAACTCAATCATGCTTTCTTCCCAGTTTGGTACGGAATATCTGTTTTTTAAGTGCGGCAAAAAGCCTTACAGCGATGAACGCGTGCGCAATGCGCTGCTTTATGCCATTCCAAACGACGAAATCAGAAAAAATTCTTTTATAAAGGCAAATTCGCTTGTTCTGCCGCTTTCCGGCTACCCTGAAGTTCTGGGTGCGCCGGAGCTGGATCTGGATGAAGCGGCAAGCCTGCTGAAAACTGCCGGATACGGTAAAGGCAGAAAATTAACAATTAATATTTGTTTTTCCAACGATGATACTTCTAAAAGAAGGGCTGAACTTCTGGCAAAAGCGTGGCAGCCGCTTGGTATTGAAGTAAACGCTTCGTTTCTGGAAGTAGACCAGTATTTGGCAAGCGTAGAAAAAGGCGATGCCGATTTTTACAGCTACAGCTGGATTGGCGATTTTGCAGATCCGCTGGCATTTCTGGAATTGTTCCGCGGAAGTTCTTCGCTGAATGTTACCGGCTGGAAAAACCAGAAATACGACGCCATATTAAGCGAAGCTTCTGCGATGTCCAACAACGAACAGCGGTTTGCAAAGCTTGCCGAAGCAGAACAGCTGCTGCTTGACAGCGGCGTAATTTATCCGATTTGTCATACGGTTTCTTTCAACGTAATTGACAACGAAGTAATTGGCGGCTGGTACGATAACGCGCTTAATATTCATCCTCTGAAGTACATTAAGTTCATTCAGCCTGCCCTGCCCGCAAATATTGTTATGGCAAACTAGCACTAAAAGCGCTTTGACCCAAGCGCTTTTTTGTGTTATAATTGCTATATGAGTGATGTTCCAACATATCAAATCGATCAAAAAATTGTTTATCCAAGTCAAGGCGTCGGCAAAATTACCGACATTACAACCAAAAAATTCAAAGATCAAGAACTGAATTATTATGTAATTTACCTTGAAGTTTCCGACATGACCGTTATGGTTCCTGTGAATAAAGCAGAAGAATTAGGCATCAGAGCTATTGTTACCGAAGCAGAAGCGCGTCAGGCTCTTGAGCTGATTGGCGAACCTGTTGACCAGATGCCTTCTGACTGGAAATTGCGTTACCAGATGAACATGGATTTGCTGAAAAAAGGCAGTGTTAACGACATTGCTTCCATTGTTCGTTCTTTGTATAACCGCAGCAAAGTTAAAGAATTGCCTATTCTGGAGCGCAAACTTTACGATTCTGCAAAAAAACTGCTTGAAGATGAAATTTCTTTCGCCCTGGACTTATCAACCAAAGAAGTTGAAAACCTGATTCATTCTAAACTTGAACCGTTTGGAGAAAGCGCAGACAGTCATCACAGTTTTGCTAAAAAAGACGAATTTGACGATGATGACGAAGAAGAATTTGAAGAAGTTGATATGCCGGAAGACGAAGATGAAGACGATGACGGCGACATGGACGAATAAATAACCCATGAATCTTGCGTTAATCATTACAGCAGCCGGCAGTTCAACACGTTTTGGCGCCGGCTGCAAAAAAGAATACCTGCCTTTAACTATCAGCGGCAATGAAGGAACTGTGCTTTCGCATTGCCTAGATGCTTTTCTGAAAACCAGCCTTTTTTCTTACGTTGTAATTACAATTCCGCAAAACCATCAGGAAAATGCGAAAGCGGCTTTGTCTAAATCGTGTTTTTATAACGAATTGTTTACAAATACCCGTTTTGCCTTTGCATTTGAAGCCGGTGGAAACAGCCGGCAGGAATCGGTTTACTGCGGTTTAAAGAAAATTGAACAGATGGCTGCCGCAAACAATGAAATGCCCGATGCGGTTTTGATACACGATGGCGCCCGTCCATGGGTTGACGAAGAAATTATAAACGCCGTTATAGAAAAACTGCCGCTTTCCGGTGCGGCTGTTACAGCGCTGCCTGCAACAGATACCCAAAAAGAAGTTGATACAAGCGGAAAAATTACAAAGCACCTTCACCGTGAGCAGATTTTTGCGGTACAAACGCCTCAGGGCTTTTATTTGCAGCCGCTTTTAGAAGCACACAAAAAGGCTGCAAGCGATGGCTGTGTTTATACCGACGATACAGAAATCTGGGGGCGATATTGCGGCGATGTTTATATTTGCAAGGGCAGTACCCAAAATAAAAAAATTACCTATAAAGAAGATTTGTAAATATGATTAGAGTTGGTCTTGGAACAGATTTGCACCGCCTTGTACCGGGAAGAAAACTGATAATCGGCGGCGTAGAATTTGATTTTGAATTAGGCGAAGACGGTCATTCTGACGGCGATGTTCTTTTGCACGCCATAACGGATTCGCTTTTGGGTGCCGCCGGTATAAGCGATATTGGCGAGCTTTTTCCGCCAAGCGATGATAAATGGAAAGGCGCTGATTCCGCCGAGCTTTTAAAAGAAGCCTATAAACTGGTAAAAGAAGCTGGCTGGAAAATTGAAAATATAGACTGCGTGGTTCAGCTGGAAAAACCAAAGTTTTTGCCGCACCGCAAAGAAGTTTGCAAAAATATTGCGGCAATTTTACAAATAGAAGAAAACCAGGTTTTTGTAAAAGCCAAAACCGGCGAAAAACTTGCCCCTATCGGAACAAGCGAAGCAATAAGCGCGCAGGTTGTCTGCCTGCTAAGCAAATAAAAACGCGGTTTGCAGGTTAGACTGCAAATCTTACCGTGTATATAAAGTGCGCGCGGTACCGCCGGAATTATAAAACATACAGAAAGAACAACAACCTCGCCGCAAAGCAGCGAGGTTGTTGTTCTTTATAAGTAGTTGCAGTCGGGTTTAATGCCCCTTTTTACGACGCAAGCGTCGGGGTATTAAACCCTCCGCACGAATAAAGATTGAAACTTCGATACTTTTAAGATTCGTTATAAAACTTAAATATAAAAAAAGCGGTTTAGATTTTCTAAACCGCTTTTTTTGTTTCTAAAACTTATATGGTTTTTCTTATTTTACGCCGGTGTTCAATTCAAGAATCAATTCAACTTCACCGCGGGAAAGATGCATGCGGCTGGCAATTTCTTCAACATCCCAGCCCTGCTTGCTCAGCTTAACAACAGTTTCTCGCTGCTGAATTGACGGCGAAGCATCTACGCTTGCAACCTTTGTACCACCGTGGCTTACTTCCGATTTTGCCAAATCGCTCATCAGACGCACCTGTTCCTGAGCCTGCTTCTGAATCTCGTTGATACGGGTTTCTGTACGGGCAAGCCATTCGCGGGCTTTCTGCATTTCCGCCATGCGCGTTTCGGTATCTTTAATGATAACGTCAAGCGAAGCAAGTCTTTCAACGGCTTCGTTAATCTTATCATTGCCTTCTTTAAGCTTATCAACAGTTTTCTGAATGTCAGCAACCTGATCAGGCAGTTTCTGTACTTCAAGATTGCAGCTTGCAATACGCTTTTCAATTTTCTGCAAGCTTTCAAAAGAAGAATCAACACCTTCCATGGTTTTTTCAAGAACAGTATTTTTCTTTTCAAGGCGGTCATATCTGCCGCCAATATCGGTAAGACCTTCCTGATAACGGCGAATGTCAAGCTGAAGCTGCTGCAAATCGTCGTTTGAGTTCTTCAGGTTTGCAATCTTCTGTTCAATGTCGCCGGACATATTCATCAAAGTATTAAACTCGTTTTCAATTGTTTCAATACGGGTCTTTTCGCTTGCGAACTTGTTAAGCTTACCCTGCACGTCTTCTTCCATGCGGCGAATCTTGGTAAACTGCTGTTCCAGATCGCCGGCAACCTGTCTGAAAGATTCAACGCGCGAAATTTCTGTACGCAAAGCACTGATGTCGCCTTCAAGCTGTTCCTTAAGCTCATCGGCCTTATCAAAAAGCTGGGTCTGAGAAACAAAGCTCTTAAGGCGCTTGTCCAAGTCGTCCATTGTCATGTTAATTGCATTTGCATCGGTCTGCAATTTTATGCGCATTTTTTCCTGTGCAGCTTCGGTCTGTTCCCTGATTTCCTGTGCCTGAGTTTTAAGTTCACGCATTTTCTGGTCTGCTTCAAGATTCTGCTCGCGGATTTTCTGGGCATTTTCTTCAAGCATCATTTCGTAAGACTTCTTAAACTCGGCAGTCATTTCTTCTGCGCGGGTATTGTAGCCGTTTACAGAACGATCCATCTGGGTGCGCAAATCGTCCATTTCGTTCTTGATATGTTCTTTTTCTTCGCGAACTTTTGCAATGTAATTTTCAACATCCATCTTGAAAGAACTTCCAACCTGCGCAATCAAATCGTTTGCGTTGGTCTGCATTCCGGCAAGGCGCTCGTCAAAACTTTCCTTATATTCGGCACACTGCTGGTTCAGGCGGTCGCTCCATGTACTAAAATCAGAACGAACGGCTTCAAGAGAAGTTTCTGTTTTTTCGCGGGTAGAATCAACATCGGCAAAAACAGCCTTAATCTGGGCAGCAAGTTCGCGTTTCTGCTTTTCAACCTGTTCCTGAATTTCAGAAGCGTGGGTTTCAAGCTCTGCCTTAATGTGTTCGTCAGAAGAAGCACGTGCCGCATCAAGCTGTTTTTTAGCATCAAGTGAAAAACTGTTAATGCTCTGCTCGTATTCACCAAGTTTTTCCTGCAAAGAATTATCCAGTTCCGAAAGCTTGACTTCAAAATTGCCGGTCTGTTCCTTAAAGCGGGTTTCAAAATCGGCAAGACGGGTTTTCATGTCTTCAAGATACTGCAATTCAATTTTGCGGCGGTCATCTTCCGTTGCAGAAGCCAAATTGTTCAATTTAGCTTCCATATTATTAATCCAGTTATCAAGTTCAACGTTAAGCGATTCGCCTTTTTTGTTCAAATCGCGGAAGAAGGTTTCTTCAAAGTTTTGCAGCTGTTCAGAAACATTGCCGGTGGCTTTCTGCTTTAAGGCTTCAAGCTCGTTTTCAACGTTAACAAGTTCCTGACTCAAAGCCTGAGTACCTTCGGTAATATTTTTTTCAAAAGTATTCTGCTTTGCCTGCTGCTCCGTTGCAAAAGCTTCAAAATCGTTTACAACACCGGTGCGCACATCGTTCATGGAACGGCGGAGCTGTTCTTCAAGCTGTTCGGCATCGGCAGAAAAACGGTCAAAAGCCTTAAAGCGGTACATAACGTCGGCTTTGTAGGTTTCAAAACGTGTTGCAATTTCAGAAAGCAGTTCGGTATTTTTTGCATTCAAATCGTCGCTAATCTGGGCATAAGAACTGGAAACCTGATTTTCCAGACCGGCAATCTGTCCGTGCAAAGCAGATTCAATTTCCTTAATCTTTTCGTCGGCGGTGCTTTGCAGTTTTGCTTCAACATCTGCAAAATTTCCCTGCAATTCCGAAGTTTTTGCTGCAAACTCGCCGTTCAAATCTTCCAGAGCAGCGGCAACGCTTTTAATGTTCTGCTTGATATCTTCTTTTATGTTGTTAATCTGGCGTTCCGTATCGCTGAAAGTCAGTTCAATGCGCTGGTCGTTGCTGTCAAGGCGGGCATTAAACTCGTCAATGCGGTTAACGGAAGTGCGCTCAAATTCGGCAACACGGCTGTCCAGGGTTTGAATCGTATCCTGAAATTTAGAAGAAATATTCTGCATTTCGGCACGAATTGATTCTTCGTAATTAGACATTTCAAGCTGAAGCTGGCTGCGGAACTTTTTGGCAATATCCTGAGTTTCGGCAATCTGCGTTTCAAGATTTTTGCGGAGTTCTTCGTTGCGCTGGTTAACGGTTGCAATGTAATCGTTTTTGCGCTGGTTCTGCTGGTTTTGCAGCTGTTCAAAAACAGAATCTTCAAGAACCGAAGCCTTGTGGGTTGCCGTATCAAAAGAAGACTGTATCTGATCGTCAATCTGCTTGAAAAGCTGGTTGCATTTCTGTATCTGAATGTCGTACTGTTCGCTGATTTTTGAAGTACGGCTGTTATAATCGTCCAGAAGATGGGCACCGATTTCCTGCAGCTGGTTCATATTCTGCTTTGCAAAATTTTCTGTTAAACCCGGCAAGGCTGCTTCGGTCTGGGCAACTTTATCCTGCAATTCCTTAATTTTCTTAAAAGTTGCATCAAAACGCTTGGACTGGGTAGAAAGGTTTTCAAGGTTTTCTTCTGCCCGGCTGGTCATTTCTATCAGTTTACGGATTGTTTCGTCGTAACTGCTGATTTTCTTTTCAATTTCGCCCAAAGACTGAATGCGGTCTTCTGTCTGCTGGGCGCGGGTAACAAAATCGGTTTCAAATTTTTCAAGGCGCTTAACGGCAGCAACCGCAAATTCCTGTTTTGTATCCAGATCAACCGCGGCATCTTTTAACGACTGGTTCCTGCCTTCAAAATAGTTGTCCATGTCGGCTTTCGCGTGGTCAATATACTTTTTTACTTTGTCAATTGATTTGTTGTTAGAATCCAACTGTCTGAAAATAAGCAGAATGCCGACACAAAGTGCCAAGGTAATTAAATTTCCCGCTGTAAACATTTTTCCCACCCAAAGATTAATTTTTTGCGATTATTTTTTTGTAAATGACGCCGTGAAAAAACGTGCGTTTAAAACGGCATAAATACGGAATTAGTTTAGCACAATTTTCTGTAATTGGCGATAGTTTTTAAAAGAAATATCAGCATTAACAGGTTTGTTGTTCAATAATTTTCGCCACCACGACATTATGTAGGCACTTTTCATGCCGCAGGCGTGGGCACCGTTAATGTCTGCCATAACGCTGTTGCCTACGTACAGAATTTTTTCGGGCTTTACGTCCAGTTCCTTTGCAAGCAGGGCAAATGCGTATTTTGAAGGTTTCAGTGCGCCAACCTGTTCCGAGCCCAAAATTACGTCGCAAAGAGGCGCAAGCTGCCAGATGTCGCCTTTCTGTTCCGGCGGAAAATCTGAAAGGATGCCGATTTTGTAACCTGCATCGCGGAAAGCCTGAAAAGTTTCTGCAAGATGGCTGAAAGGCTTTACTTTTTTGAAAAATGGTTTTAAGCCGTCGTAAACAATGTTTTGAATTTTCTGCTTTGCTTCGGCTGGAGTTACGCCCAGATTTTCTGCCAGAAGCCGCGCCTGATATTCGTAAAAGTCGGCTAAGGGCGCGGTGCGGTGCAATACTTTGCGCACTTTGTTATATTGAATAAAAAATGAAAGGTTCTTGATAAAATATGGCACCATCAATATGTAAAGGCGCCAGTTGGCATAAAGTGTACCGTCTATGTCAAAGGCTACTGCTTCAATGTCGTTTTTCACAAAACCAATTTTACTATAAATGAAGTTTTTTTGCAATTTTTGCAGGTTCCGCTTTGCAGTTTTATTATGAAAAATCAAAGACGAAGGTTTAACGGAAAGAACAAAATCTATTAGAAAAAAGAAGCGGAAAAATTCTCTTGTTTTATTGAAAAGAGCAAGAACAATACAATTGGAATCCTTCTTACACTTGACTCATCTTCAAGATATTTTCATCCTAACAACAGTTGTTTATGTAGTAATGGCAAGGTTTAGTTGCATTAGAAATCTGTGAATATAAAATCCTTCTTTGATTTCTTTAACTTCATCGGGATTCGTAGTTACAATAAAGGAATCTACAACCCCTTTGTTAAAACCATAAATTACGGCAGTACCTGTATCTTTGTTAAGGAACAGAATGACTTGTTCTTCTATAATACCCGTAAATTCATTTACCCATGTGTTCATATAGAATATTTTAAACTCTGAGTCATTCTGCAAATCCTGAATGTCTGCATTATGATAGCTGACATCAAGATCAGTTCCAATATCAAATCCATTCTGATACTCTTCGTTATAAATAATGTAATATTCTTTACCTTTTATAAGGCGATGTAAAATCCTAATTACTTCATGACGAGTACTCCATAATGGAGCTCGTACCGGAGTAACAGAAATTCCACTTCTTTTTAGAACTTGAGATATAATATTTTTATCATTAAATCCTTTGTTATTATATGGTGAGGTTTTTCTGTACAGCATCACTATTTCTTTGTTTGAAACTTTTTCAAAACACATATTCATAAAAATACTCCTGATATAAATTTAGATATTCTCGCTAACCCGATTATTCTTAAAGCGACGGCAACTGTATAAACCAAAAACTTTATTGCGCTTCTAGTTTTTGCCGAAAGGTGTTAGCTGGATAACAACAGATTATTTCTGCAATACAAATTATTTTTTCAATATTTTACTATACAAGTTATCTTCCTTAAAAATATGCAATTCTTTTACTGCCATGTTTATTTCCTATAAGTAAGGTACTGGTAACTATTAAGAAACGTAAGAATATGAAAAAACATAAAGAATATGTCCCTAAAATTCAGGGTAATATACAAAAAAATTGTTATATTATTTTGAACCGTTCCTTTTTAGAGCCATCTGTATAATGGCGGACATTACAAGAAATTTTTACAAGGTCTCCAATTCTTTTTTCTGCATACAAATATTCGTTTACACAAATCATATGTCTTTCTTTATCAGATAAACATTGAACATACAATTTGTACTCATACCTAATTTTATATTCATTTTCATACACCAGCCTACCAACGTGCCTATTCGGACTATAAATTTCATACATCTCTCCACTTCTAAAATTTCTATAACTAGTATTATTCATATAAGTTGGTTCAGATATACAGCTCATATTTTTATCAATAACAATACCTTCTTCCGTATATGTTTCACGCAGTTCTTCAATTTCCTTTGGACAAAGAGAAGCAAAAAATTTTTTCATAGAACAGGCAATTTTATTAATAATTTTCAGTATCTCAATCAACACTCCTAAATTCTCTAATATCAATAATCATATTCGTTTTCTTGTATCTGATATTCATATTTACTGCCGGAAGCATCTTTCTCGTGTACGGGGTTTTTTATATGAGGAACATTTTTATTATGCCCACAAACTAATGGATGCCAGTCAAACAGTGACTTACCTTCATAAATAAGCCTGTATGCGCAAGTTTTTGGCATTCTTGAAATACAAACAGTATCTTCTTTTGTAACAGGGCCACAATCAGACTGAGTTTCAAACCGAGTTTTATAACAAATACATTTAGCTGTTTTTTTATCTAAATAATCACAGCAAATCCTTGTATAAAAAGGTTCATGTTTTTCTTCATAACGTATAAAACAACATTTACCACAACCATCACACAAAGCTTCCCATTCTTCTTCGTTTAATTCTAAGAATGTTTTTGTTTTCCAAAATTCATTATCCATATCACTATCACAAAAACTTCATATTTTCGTAGAAATTAAAAATACATATTTTTCTCTTTTAATGAAAAATATTAGTATTTGATTTAATCATCAAATCATAAAAAAATTCTTTTTCAGAAGTATGGCATTTTTTGGTTATTACTTTGTCAGAATCTAAATAACAAGCTTCATTAATATTTTCAAAATTAACCAAGCGGCACCCACCTCCGCAAATATATTTCAAATGGCATTTATTACACGGTTCAAGATTATCAACATTCGAAACGAATTTTGCCTTTTCTGAAATTGCAAAAATTTTATCAAAGCTGTCTGTTCTTAAATTTGCAAAAGGCTTTAATTCAGACAGTCTTGAACAGGCATAAATTTCGCCAGTTGAAGAGACAGAAGTATTACCGAAAGAACAGTTATCATAAATTATAAAATTTCTATGAATATAAACAAAAGATTTCTCACTAAATTTTTGAGTAGTTGCCATTGATATTCTGTCAGTTAGATTTTTATATTTTACATTTTCTTCTTTTGAAAGATTTACTTCTCTGCCTTTTAATAAAGAACCGCTAATAATAATCTCAAATTTTTTATCGTTATATTTTTCTATAAGAGAGTTTGTAAATTGTATATAGGAATCAACTTTACTTTCTAAACTTTCATCAAAAAACGGCGTTATTGCTACTGATGTCTTTACTCCTGCATTTACAAATTTATCCACAGTTTTTAAAGCTTTTTCAAAATTTCCTTTTCCCCTGACGCGGGCATTTTCTTCTTCACAATATCCGTCAATACTTATCTGTATCTCATCAATTTTTGGAGAAAGCTCTTTTATTAATTCATCAGTCCAAAGAGTTCCGTTTGTAAAAACATGGCATTTTATTCCAAGTTCAAAAGTTTTATTAATTATTGCAGAAAAATCTTCTCTTGTTGTAACTTCGCCGCCCGAATAAGTGACAACTTCGCCTCCACGTTCTTTGAATTCCATTAAAAAGTTTACAATTTCGTCAAAAGTAAGCTCATTTTCTTTTTTACGACCAGCGTACATATAACAATGAGGGCAACGCATATTACAGCCATCTGTAAGATAAATCATTGTTTTCATTTTTTTATCAGTTTTGGTTATAACTTGATTTTCAAATCTTCTTGCTTCCAGCTGAGTAACAACTTCAACAGCATCTTTTTGTTCGCCTTTAAAAAGTTCAAGAGACTTTTCAAGCGTATTTTCTTTAAGCAAATAAAAAAAGTCTAATTGATTGTCATTTTCAAGAACAATCCAGTTGCCAACATCTACAGCAATTACAAGGATTTTTGAATTATGACGAACAATACTGATATTTTGAGGAAATTTATATTGTTTTTTAGGATCTATTTTCTTTTCTACTTGTGACATTTTATACCTGAGACTAATGGACTAAATACTGTTGCTGGATTGCAAGAAAGATATCTCTTTATACAGCAACAGTTTTTTTGTGAATAATCAGCTTTTTAAACTATTAACAAACCTCTTCATTTATACCATGTATTACCATGATCTGTGTAATCACAACATTGAGTATAACATCCCTGTCCTCGCTGACCATCACAGTCTTTTACTTCGTAAACAATTACCATAAGAAATCTCCTAAAATTAGAATATTTAAAAGAAACGATAAAAATCGAATCTTTTTTGCGAAAAGAAAATATTTTTATATATTGCTGTTTACAGGCTATCTGCCTTATAAATAGTTAATTTATATTAATAATTATAGTCTATTAGACATATACTTTCAAGTTTTTTAAGCTATATTTTATTTATTAAAAACTTTTCATTATTAATTGCTACATAAAAATAGCAACAAAAATATTACATCCCTGCAATTTGCAGGGATGTAATATTTTTGTTACAGAGATTTTTTTATAACTTTCTGCTTTATACTGGATGAAGCTGGATTTTGATTGCCAGTTCTTTAACTTTTTCAAGAGGAATGTCTGTTGTCTGGGCTATTTTTTCTTGTGAACAATGACCATATTCAATCAGCTTTTGAACTATTTCAATTTTTTCTTCTTCTATCAATTCTTCCATAGCTCTGCACATATTGCTTACCTCTTTTTGGTCTTGTTTAAACTTGCAATACATTGTACACACTACGTCTACCAGACATATCTTATAATTGCTTTTTGACTATAATTTCTAAATATTATTTGATATAAATTTGTGCGTAAACTCACAAAATTTTTGTGCGTTTACGCACAAAAATTCATAACAGCTTTTTGTTCAACAAAATATGCAGGTTCAAATGCTTTTCAATCTAATGCAGATTAATATTGAATATTTGAATTAAAGGCTCTAAACAGGGAACAGAATGACTACGCGAGAAATCTTTAGAGAAAACTTAAAATTTTACAGAAAAACAAGAGGGATTTCACAGGAAAAACTTTCAGAAATGATTGGCTACGGCATTACGTATATAACAGAAATAGAAAGCCGCAAAAAATTCCCCAAACCCGAAACTATAGATTTAATTGCAGAAAAACTAGGCATTCAGCCTTACCAGTTTTTTTTACCTAAAGATACGGCTATTAATACAGATAATAAAATTGAAGAGTTTGCTACAGATTTAAATCTTGCAATCCAGCACATTCAGTCAAAATATCTTGTTTAGGATTAAAAAAATTCTTTCGCAGTTTTCAAATATCAGCATAAAAAAATCTGTATTTATATAGAAGAAAAATTACATATCTTTGGTGTTAAATTGCATTACGCTATGTTATTGCCGGAAGATTCAGAGACAAATCCAGAATGAAAATGATTCTCATCCAAGGAAAAATCAAAATCTTATTAGCAGAAAAAAACACAAGCTGAATGTTTTTGTTCTGCTTGTGTTTTTGCATAATTACTGATTTGCAATTTTTGAACTAAATGACTGCATCCAGTTCATCCGCAATTTTTTCCAGCTGTTCGTAAGAAAGTCCGGTAACGTCCTGAATGAATACAATATCCATACCTTTCAAAAACAGATTACGTGCCGTTTCGCAAGCTTTCCGAAACTCCCCTTCTTCACGACCAATTGCTATGCCATTGATGGTTGCGTCATCAATCATTTCGTACAATGTCATAAAGTTTTTCCTCCACGGTTCGTTTTTTTTGGACGTGCACACTGCAGACTGTATGGTTTGAGTTAAATCGGTTTCGGCGGCTTGGGTTGTTAAAAACTTTAGCAACGCGCGGACTTCGGTATTTTCGCTTTTGTGCCAGCTTTCTGCATTATAGTATAACTTGTGGCTCTTGTCATTTATTTTGGAATTTGCCCGGAAATCTTCTTTGCATACCTGTTCAACGGTATAGCATGGCAACCCGCAACCAAACGGGTCTCTGGTACAAATGAAAACTATAAAAGATTCTTTCAGGTCTTTATAATTGCGTGCCTTCCCCAGCGTATCCAAATCCACAAGCCCCTGATAGTAACGCGCACGCATTGCCACGTCTTCAAAATGACTCGTCTGCATTTCCAAATCAAAAATCCGGTCAGAATCTTTGACGTACACGTCCATTCTTATACCTTTCGCGTCGTAATCCGGGCTGAATTCCTGCTGATTGTTCAGGTATTCAACATGGTCTACTTCAACATTTAGCAGAGCCTTAATTACGCCTTTGCAGATTGTTTCGTCCCGCATAATCCTGCAGAACAGATAATCGTCTGCAAAAGTCAGTTCATCATAAGTTTTTACTTTGAACATTGTTACCTCTTTTTAATATGATGTTCAAAGATATATATACGTGCAAAAAAAATTTTGGTGCACTTTTTTGAATAAAAACGAAAATTTTTCTTGCTTCCGGCAGACACAAAACCAATTTCAGGATGAGGAAGCTTTATAAAAAAAGCCCGGAAAAAAACTCAATATCCACCGGTTGTACAAGGCAAATACTTTTACGCAGCAGCCGCAGTTCCGGTAAATAATCAACGTATAAAAAAGGGACAAAAACGTAATGACTTTACGTCTTTGCCCCTTTCTTCAAAAATATCTGTATTGTCTTTATTTTTTCAGCTTTTTATTCTGCGTCTTCCGGGAGCTGGTATTCTACCGGGGAAAATTTTGGCGATGATTTTACGCGGCACAAATAAACGTAAGAACCCTGATGCTGGTTTATAAAATCTTCAAAGTTTGTTTCTACGCCGCTTTCAAATACTACTACGCGGCAAACGCCGGTTGCATCAAAATACGGAAAGAAAACAGCATCGTGGTGGAAAGTCCAGGTTTCAATCTGGTCTTCCATGCCGGGTGCGCCGGTTTTTACAGCGCCCAAATACATCATGTCCGGCTCTGTGGCGGCAAGCACGTACAAAAGCGGCTTAATCAGGTTAATGTCGTAACCGGTTTGCGGAATAAAACCAACGTTGCGCACAGGACCGCCGCGGGAAACCATACCGGCAAAAGGATTTACCTTTACGTCCATACCCAAAGTACCCGGTTCAAAATTATTGTCACGTTCGGCACAAACCACCGCCGTAGACAAATTGCGCACCCAGTCGTAGGTACGGAACATTTCGTTTACAGGGGCAGAACTGGCAAAAAGAGTTTCGTTCACATCAAATGTAGGACGTTTAAGCGGTTCAAGCTTTAAGCCGCAGCCCGTAAGCGGATGAACAATGCCGTCAACAACCCATTTGGTAAAACCGTCTGCATCAACGCTGATTTTGCCCGGTGTGCCGGAACGTTCTTCGCCGGTAGAAAGAAAAATCTCTGCGCCGTTTTCATCATATCCGGCGTCGGCAACGTATTCAAAGTTTGCCAGCTTGCGGCGGATTTTTTCTACCATGTACTGATTGTTCGGATAATTCCGGGTATCAGCCTTAACGTAGTTCCACGGCAAAGTTTCGGCAGTTAAATTGTACAAGTCTCTAAAAGAAAGGGTTAAAATCGATTCAAAATCAATGCCCAGCGGCGTACCGCGCGAAGCATAGGCACCGTGAATAATCAAGTCAGCCTGAACTTTTGGCTTTTTAGGTGCGTCGTCCGGGCGCAGGCAAAGATAAATGCGCGGATCGTGCTGAAAATATACGTGAATGCGGTTAATTTTGCCGGTGGCAATGTCGCGGTACATTGTCCAGCCGCCGGGCGCAAATTCCGGAAAAAGATAATCGTGTTCGCGGGGGGCAAAAACCACGGCAAGCTCGCTGCCGCGCAAATCGCTGCTAATCTGAAAACCCTGACCGCGCTTTGTGTAATGAATTTCAACAGGTTTATCTACAACCATATTAATCGGCGCGGCAATCCATGTTTCCAAAGCGCGCTCGCGCACTTCGGCAGAATCCGGAATGGATAAAATTCCGCCGACTGCAAACAGCGGCAGACTTAATGCACAAAACAAATATATAAAACTGCAAAAAATAACTGTCTTTTTCATCATTTTCTTATCGGCACAATGTACATAATTCTGCAATCTGCATTTTGCACCAGCCTTTTTGCATCTTGCTGGCAAAAAACTTTTTACCGGCGGCAGAACGTGCTAAAGTTTCTGCATGAAGCACAAAGGAGTTCTGATGAAAAAGCAGATTTTTTTCATATTGGCGCTTCCGTTTATTTTTCAATTCTGTTTTTGCCAAAACGCAAGCCGGCAAGAAAATTTAATGCAGCTTGAAAACGGAATCAACCTGCACAATCTTGCAGAAAACGAAGCAGATTTGAATGCAAAAAAAGACTATATAATAGAAGGGAAACGCATTTTAAAGCCTCTTTCACGCGAAATTCCTCTGGCAAAAGCCTATTACGGCAGCCTTATAACGATAGAATCTTCGTATTTTTACAGGCAGGGGCGTTTGATAAAATCGCTGGAATGCCTGAACACGGGCACGGCGCTGATAGACGAAGCCGTAAAAAGCGACAGCGAAAACACGGACATTCGTTTTCTACGCATCGGCAACAGCTACGACCTTTCCAGAAGTTCGCCCAAAAACAGAATGAAGCAGATGCAGGAAGACATTGATTTTCTGGAAAACCGGCACAGCACTTTAAGCCCGCTGGAAGAAAGCTGGCTTGAATTATACAAAGGGCTTTTTTATATAGAAAGCAATAACACAAACGCCGCACGCAGCGCTTTCTGGCAGTGCATAAACGCCGCACCCGGCAGCCTGCCGGCAGAAAAAGCACAAATAAAACTGAAGGAAATATTTTGAAAACAATTATTCACGACTTTGACAATTTTGAAGAATTAACCCGGCTTACCGCCGCCGCACAAACGGCAGCCGGCACACCGCAAAACGATTTTTACGGCAATCTTTGCGTGGTAAACGCAAATGCAAAAGCCACGCACTGCCAGGGCTGCTTTAAGTGCTGGCTAAAAAACCGAGGTTTTTGCGCTTACGGCGATGTTTTTGCCCACGCCGGCAAAATAATGGGCACAACCAGCCAGTGCATTGTGGTAAGCAGCCTTACCTATGGCGGTTTAAGCAGCAGCGTAAAAAAATTTTTCGACCGTTCCATTGGCAGTTCGCTGCCGTTTTTTACGCTTTTTAAGGGCGAAACACACCACTTAAAGCGTTATAAAACAAAAAAAAGCTTTGTTTACTGCTTTTACGGCGACGCACCGCAGAACGAAAAAGAATGCGCCCGGTTTTACGCCAGCCGTTTTTGCATAAACGCAAAGTCCAACCTGCAACAAATTGAATTTGTAAACAGCGCAGAAGATGCAAAAAATTTTGTATTGAATTTTTTACGCGAACAGGAACAGAACCAAACTGAAGGACAAGGAAGCATCAAATGAATATTTTATTTTTAATCGGCAGCCCCAGAAAAAAAAGCAGCGCATCGTGTTATTTTGCCAGAATTTTAAAATTCTTTTTAACGCTGGGCAGGTTTGGCAAAATCAAAGTTGAAATTGCAGAAATTCCGCCCAAAGCAGCCCCGGATATTATGACAAAACTTGCCGCCGCAGACAAAGTTGTAATTTTTACGCCCCTTTACTGCGACGGCATGCCAAGCCACGTAATAAGTTTTTTGCAGCAAGCCGAAATTTTTTGCAGGCAAAATCCGTGCAGCTTTGATTTTTACGCCGTATGCAACAACGGTTTTATAGAAGGCAGACAAAACGAAGCGTGTCTGAACCAGTACCAGTGTTTTTGCCAGAAAACCGGCGTAAACTGGTGCGGCGGCATGGGTATTGGCGGCGGAGAAATGCTGCATTTTCTGGCAAAGGTATACCCGTTTGTGTTTCTGTTTTTTATAGTGCTTTTTGTTATTGGGCTTTTTAAAGGCTATTCTGATAAATTTGCATTAAGCCAGCTTGCAGAAGAAATCGGCGTTTATTTATTTTTCACATGGTACTGCTATTTCAGTCTTGCCCGGGTTGCCGCAAAAATTGCAAACGGCAAAACCCTGAAAAAAAATATTTACAGCCGCGCATTTGTGCCCGCAATAATTTTCATGTTTTTTGCAAGCATTTTTATGTGTCTGGGCAGCCTTTTAAACGGCAGAATAATTTTTACCCTGCTGGGCAAAGACAAAACCCCGGCACCAAAACAAATATAAAGAAAAGAAGCCCACTAAAAGCCCGAATGCTGAATTTGAAATATATAAAGCAACCTTTAGTCTGTCCTTTCCTAAAGGTTGCTTTTTTTTATAAATCATCCTGCAATTTTTCAGGCAAATATTTAAAACCTGGCATTCGCCTTAAAAATATTGTCATGCAGAATTTGGTTCAGCAGCCCTCAAAAGTAAGAAGCTTCGCAACCATTCTGTTGTTACCGCATATTCCGGCTCGCGTCTGTTTGGACGTGCTGGGGCGGAGCTTTTTTTTCTTCAATTTTGAAACTAAATGAGTACAAATGTGCATAACGCTTGCAAAGGCGGTGTTTTTTGACGAAAATAAAAACATGACTAATTCTGTAAAATCAATAATTTCGTGGAACGTGAACGGAATACGCGCCGTTGAAAAAAAAGGTTTTGTTGACTGGCTGTGCGCCTGCAATGCCGACGTTGTATGCCTTCAGGAAACCAAAGCCCATCCCGGTCAGCTTTCGCCGGCATTAACGGCACCGGGCGCAGACGAAAATGGAGCAAACGCAATATACAAAAGTTTTTGGGCTTCGGCAAAAAAGCCGGGCTACAGCGGTACTGCAATTTATTCAAAAACAGAACCGGACAAGGTTACGCAAAGCGGCATATCCGAATTTGACGACGAAGGCCGCATATTAATTGCCTATTTTGGCAGCCTTGCAGTAATTTCTGCATATTTTCCAAACAGTCAGGATAAGGGTGCGCGCCTGGGCTACAAGCTTGACTTTAACCGCGCCATAAAAGAGATTTGCGATAAAATTGTTGCAGAAGGCAAAAATGTGGTTCTTTGCGGCGATTACAACGTAGCGCATCAGCCCATCGATCTGGAACACCCGGAAAGCAACCAGCGAAACCCCGGCTATCTGCCTGAAGAACGCGAATGGATGACCAGTTTTTTGAAGGGCGGCTATACGGATACTTTCCGCCATTTCTGCGCCGAACCGAAACAGTACACATGGTGGAGCTACCGGATGAAAGCCCGTGAACGGAATGTGGGGTGGCGCATTGACTATCACTGCGTAAACAGCAGTTTTATAGAACAAATTGAATCAAGTTCAATTCTTGCCGACGTTACGGGCAGCGACCATTGCCCTATTCTGTTAAAGCTAAAATAATTTATGGCAAAAAAGAATACAAAAATTGTTTTCGATTCTCCCGTTACCCTGATTTTGGCGGCGTGCTGTCTGCTGGTTTTTTCTTTTTGCAAAATTGCGCCGCAAGCAATATGCGCCAAAGTTATGGCATTTTTTTCTACGCCGGTTATGAGGCAAAACGGAAAAGTTGTAAATCTTTTTAATGTTTCAACTTATTTGCGGCTGGTGATGCATGTTTTTGGGCACGGCAATTTTTTCAGCCTGTTTTTAAACTTAAGTTTTATTCTGCTTTTGGCGCCGCAAACGGAAAAACTGTACGGCAGCCGCTTTTTTGCCCTTATGGCGCTTACTGCAAGCCTTGTAAGCGGCGTTCTTGCATTCTGTTTTGTACCGTTCAGTTTGCAGGGCGCACAGTGCATAAGTTTTCTGCTTGTTGTGCTTTGCGTTTTTAGTTCAATTAAAAAACAGGAACTGCCTTTAAGCCCTTTAATTCTGCTGGTGCTTTTCATTATTTTTTCAATTACCGCAGATTACGGCGCTTACGCCCAAATTGCAAACCTTGCAGGCGGCTTGTGCGCGGCTTTGTTCGGCATGATACCGCAGGAAAAGAAAAATACGCAGAACGGCAAAAAATCTTCTGCCGGCAAAAATAAAGAAACAAAAACAGGCACCGAGGCAAACGATGAGTGAACAATTTAGCGCACCAACCGAAAAAGCGCTGCTGAATCTGCTGAAAAAATATTTTGGCTATACAAGTTTTCGCCCCGGGCAGCTGGAAATTATAAATTCAATTCTTGCCGGCAACGATACTCTGGCAATTATGCCCACCGGCGGCGGAAAATCTCTTTGCTGCCAAATACCAGCGCTAGTTTTTGAAGGCATTACCCTTGTCGTTTCGCCGCTGATTGCCCTTATGCAGGATCAGGTAAACCAGCTGGAACAGCTTGGTATTGCGGCGGTTTTTATGAACAGCAGCCTTACTTTGGAACAGTACCAGCTGAACCGCCAGCTGATACGGCAGAAGCAGATTAAGCTGCTTTACTGCGCGCCGGAAACTTTGCTGACCGAAAGAATGGAAAATCTTCTGGCGGACATAAACATTTCGCTTATTACGATTGACGAAGCCCACTGCATAAGCGAATGGGGGCACGACTTCAGGCCCGAATACCGCATGATTGAGACGGTGCGCAAAAAGCACAGCGAAGCCGTCTGCCTTGCCCTTACCGCAACCGCCACCCAAACCGTGCGCGACGACATACGCAAAACCCTGCGGCTTGGTGCAAAAGAACGCCAGTTTGGCTTTAACCAGTTTGTAAATACTTTTAACCGCCCCAATATCTGCCTGCAGGTTGTAAGCAAGGCAGGTTCGGCAAACGGCAGCATAAAACCGCCACCGGGAACAAAACTGAGCCGCGCAGACGAGCTTGTTCTGGAATTCTTAAAAGAACATCAGGATGAAAGCGGCATAATCTATTGTTTTTCGCGGAAGCAGGTAGACGAACTGACCGAACTTTTGCGCCAGTATGCGCTGAACGTTCTGCCGTACCACGCGGGATTAAGCGACCAGCAGCGCACGGAAAATCAGGACCGCTTTGTAAAAGACGAAGTACCGCTGATTGTTGCAACGCTGGCTTTCGGTATGGGAATAAACAAACCGAACGTGCGTTTTGTAATTCACTACGATATGCCCAAATCGCTGGAACAGTATTATCAGGAAATAGGGCGTGCCGGCAGGGACGGAGAAAAAGCTACGGCACTTTTACTTTTCAGCTACGGCGATACAAACAAAATCCGCTTTTTTATGCAGGAAAAAACCGGCAACGAACTTAAAGCCGCGGAGCTTCAGCTTAACAGCATGCTGGAATACGCCCAAAGCCGCAGCTGCCGCCGTACGGTTCTGCTGAATCATTTTGGCGAAAGTTTTACGCCGCCGGAAAAAGGCAGCGAGCTGGCGGAATGCTGCTGCGACATCTGCCAGAACGGCGGTTCTTTAATGGAAGAAAACGACGTGACCATTCCGGCGCAAAAGTTTCTGTCCGCGGTGGCACGTACCGGCGAACGTTTCGGCGCAGGCTATGTTGCCGACGTTCTGATAGGCTCTAAAAACCAGCGCATTCTGGATTACGGTCACCAGAGTTTGAGCGTGTACGGCATCGGCAAAGAATATTCCAGAAGCGACTGGCTGGAACTTGCGCGGCTTCTGGTAGACGCAGGATTCCTGCACAAAAGCAGCGATTATCAGGTTTTAAGCCTTACAAAAGATGCCCGGGATACTTTGCGCGAACGCGGAAAAGTTTCGCTGGCATTCATGCCTTCCAAAGTGCAGAAAACCATGGCGCCCAAAACTTACGGTTTCAGCAAAACGGCACAGACGCGCAGTAAAAGTTTTGCCCTTGCCAGCGACGACGCAACCGGCGGTCTTATTCTGGAAGCGCTGAAGCAGATGCGCAAAAAACTTGCTGCCGAAGCCAATTTGCCGCCTTATATGATTTTGTCCGACAAGGCGCTGGTTGATATTGCGGTGCAAAAACCCCGGCTAGAAAGCCAGCTTACCAATATTTACGGCATCGGCGAATCCAAGGCAGAACGCTACGGCAGCATAATTCTGCGGGTTGTACGCGAATATATTGAATAAAAAAAAGCTTGCGCACGGTAAATAATCACGACAGGCAATTTGAAAAAACAGCGCAGCGCAAGCCTTTTTGCAAAACTTCAGTATAAAAAGGTATAAATAGTTTGCAAAAAGCCGAACATTAAAATAAGATTAAAGAAAGATTAAAGAAAGATTAAAGAAAGATTAAAATAAGATTAAAAATAGAAAAAAGCTGTAACTGCAA
>JAKSTR010000037.1 GCA_024402495.1 Treponemataceae bacterium | reverse complement strand
AAAGCAAAAGCACATTAAGCCTTTTGTAAAAATAGTCCCAGTTTTTGTAAAGCAAAAACTGGGGGCTTTTGCGCACACCATGTCACAGTTAGAGACAAAGCAAGCAGCAAAAGCATCGGATTCCGAACCAAGTTCGGAATGACACCTGTTCATTCATGGATGACAAAACTAAAATACGTGACAATTGCCCTAAAAAAAAGCAAAGTCCCAAATTTGGCGTAAATTCAGGACTTTAAATCCGGATCTGGAACGGGATATTCGCGACCTTGCCAATTTCAGGGATTTGGAATCGTTTGTAAAACTTCAGCAATATCTGGCTTTGCAAACCGGGCAAACCATAAATATTTCCAGCATTTCCAAACAGATTGGCGTTTCCGAAAAAACGGTTCGCAAATACATTACGTATTTTGAATTAAGCTATCAGATGATTTCACTTGCATCATGGGAGAAAAACCAGAGCAAGCGCCTTGTAAAAACACCAAAAATTCATTATCTGGACAACGGTATTTTACAGACCGTTCTGTTAAAACGCGGCGGCATTACCGGCAGCGAATTTGAAAGCCTTGTAATTGCAGAACTGTACAAGCAAATAAAAGCTATATTTACAGACTGCCGCTTTTATCATCTGCGCACCAGCGACGGTTACGAAATTGATTTTTTAATAGAACTTGCAGAAGGTTATTTTGCATTTGAAATAAAGCTGGCAGAAAAAACAGACAAAAAAGATGCCCGGCATTTATTGCGTTTGCAAGAATTTTTAGACAAACCTTTAATACATTCTTTTGTGCTTTCCAATGATATGGAAGTAAAGCAGCTGGGCGAAAACTGTACGGCAATCCACGCAGCGCACTTTACGGGATAAAAGGCTGTTCCGGCACGGAAAATTGCAGAAACTGCCTTTACGAGCTGCAAGCTTTATGCAATGCGGTTTTGTTTGTGCTATAATGGCGGCAGGTAGTTGAAAAATGAACAGTGAACAGAATATTAGCCCGGAAAAAGCTTTTGAGCAGTTCAACAAAATCCGGTTTATTAACAGCATTACGGATTCGATTGCGAATTACGGGGTGCAGTGCGGAATGACGGATTTTTTTGATATTTTGGATATGAACTGCGGCGCCGTGCCGGACGGTGAAATGAATCAGGTTATAGATCCTGCCGCGCCGGTTCAGTTTCTTTCGCTTTATACAAAAATTTCGCAAGACCGTTTTGCAATGGCAGTAATTCAGGTGGCGCGGCTTAGCCCGGTTTGCAAAAATGCAATATGCCAGTTTATTGCGGATATAGGCAGGCAAAATCAGCTTTCGGCAGGCGCGCCAAATACTGAAAATGCCCAAAACGCAGAACACGCGCCAGACATACCAAATACGCCGGTACAGGCTTTTGAAATTTTGCAGTCCATCGTTTTAGACGGAATGCCGGAAACACCGCCGGAAATAATCTGCAAAAACGAAACAGCAATTATATGGAAGAAAACCGGCACCAGTACCGAAGAAAGCTGGCAGAAATTCGGCGGCGACATAAGTTTTTATAACGAACTGCTGAAAATTTTTGCAGATAATTTGTTTGAACCGAACGGCTTAACCTTCACCGCAGAAAACGGCTTATATAAAATAGCCTTAAAATAGAAGATTTTTGCGCGGTTTAAAAGATTCGGCATATACTTTCAGTTTTTTTTCAGGTCTTAAATATCCAAACGGGCTGACAGAACAATCTCTGCCAGCCTTTTTGTTTTTTCAGCATAAAACCTGCAAACTAAAATATTTTCCGCAGCCTTATAGCTAAAGCCTATAACTAAATATAAAAAACTAGTATTATACAAGGTTTTTAATTTTGTTTATTATCAAATCATAAAGCAACTTGCAAGACAAAAACTAAAAATAAATAAGAGGTAGCATTATGGCAGAACAGACAAAGAAAAACCCTAACGATAAATACTGGGACGAAGAACTTGAAACTATGCCCCGGAACAAAATTGAAGAAAACCAGCTGAAAGATTTGAAAGAAATGATTCAGTTTGCATACGATAATTCGCCTTATTACAAGCGCAGTTTTGACGCGGCAGGCGTAAAACCGGGCGATTTGCAGACTCTTGCCGACATTCAGAAATTTCCGTTCATCAATAAAAAAACCCAGCGCGATACACAGGGCGTTGGCTCTTTCCTCGGCGAACTTTGTGCCGTACCGGAAGAAGACGTAGTTTTCATTTCTACTTCGTCTGGTTCAACCGGCGTGCCAACCGTTTCGCCTTTTACAAAGAAAGACTTTGACGAATTTCAGGATACAGAAAGCCGCTGGTTCTGGCAGGCAGGAATGAGACCGAAAGACCGCTACGTGCACGCGCTTAACTTTTCGCTTTATGTTGGCGGTCCTGACGTAATTGGTGCGCAGAATCTTGGTGCCCTTTGTATCTGGGGCGGCACTTTGCCAAGCGAACGCCTGCTTTTTGTATTGAAGCAGTACCAGCCTACAATCATCTGGACAAGCCCAAGTTACGCATGGCAGCTTGGCGAAAAAGCATTAAAAGCCGGAATTGACCCTAAAAAAGACCTTAACATCAAGAAAATTATCGTTGCCGGCGAACTTGGCGGTTCAATTGCGGCAACACGCAAGGCAATTGAAGACCTTTGGGGCGCAGAAGTTTACGACTTTTACGGACTTTCTGATATTTTTGGCGCATGTGCCGCCCACTGTGAATACCACGACGGTCTGCACATTGCCGAAAACCACATTCTGGTAGAAACCGTTGACCCTAACACCGGCGATATTTTGCCGCCAGGTTCAACAGGCGAACTTGTATTTACAACCCTGCGCAAGCACGCACGTCCGCTTATCCGCTTTAGAACCGGCGATATTGGACGCATTGACCAGACACCTTGTAAATGCGGACGCACCCACGGACGCATCTACATTCAGGGTCGCAAGGACGATATGTTCATCGTCAGCGCCGTAAACGTTTTCCCAAGCGACATTGAAGCCGTTGTGCGCGACATTAAAGAACTTACCGGCGAATACCTTATCCGCATTTTCAACAAAGATTTTACCTGTAAATATTCTGTTGAAGTTGAAAAGAAAGCCGGCGTTACTTTAAGCGATGAAGAAGTTGCAGTACTTACAAGCAACGCATTAAAAGGAAGAATCGGCGTTAAGCCTTCAAATGTTGTAGTTCACCAGGACGGCGGCTTGAATACAAGAAGCGAACACAAATCAAGCCGCGTTATTGATGAACGCGAACAGAAATAACGGCTGGAGCAAACGGCGTTCAGCATAAAATACAAAACATCAGGCAAAAACGGCGCTGGTCTGGCAGTCTTTCGGGCTGTCAGACCAGCGCTATTATCTTGTGTTTGTACAGCAGGTTTATTATATTTTTATACGGTAAAAAATTAACAAATGAGGTCAAAATGCAACTTTCTAACAGAACTGCAACTTTCACAGATTCGGTAATTCGCCGCATGACGCGTATTTCTAACCAGCACGGAGCCATAAATCTTTCTCAGGGCTTTCCGGACTTTGACCCGCCTAAAGAAATTACCACGCGTTTAAGCGAAGCAGCTTTAACCGGACCGCACCAGTATGCAATTACTTTTGGTGCGCCAAATTTCAGGCAGGCTTTAAGCCGGAAACAGGAACACTTTAGCGGCGTGCACTACGACCCTGAAACGGAAATCGTCGTTACCTGCGGTTCTACCGAAGCAATGATGGCTGCGATGATGAGCGTTACAAATCCCGGCGACAAGGTTGCAATTTTTTCGCCTTTTTACGAAAACTACGGTGCAGACACCATTCTGTGCGGTGCAGAACCTATTTACATTCCGCTGGTGCCTCCGGCATTCACTTTTGACGCAAACCTGCTGGAAGATGCTTTTAAAGCCGGTGCAAAAGCTCTCATTCTGTGTAACCCTTCAAACCCGTGCGGAAAAGTTTTTACCCTGCCGGAACTGGAACTGATTGCCTCTCTTGCAAAAAAATACGACGCATGGGTAATTACCGACGAAGTTTACGAACATATTCTGTACGAACCGAACAGGCACGTTTACATTGCCAGCCTGCCCGGCATGAAAGAACGCGTAATAGAATGTTCGTCGCTGAGCAAAACCTATTCTATTACGGGGTGGCGTCTGGGTTATGTACTTGGCAATGCGCAGGTTATTGACCGCGTTAAAAAAACCCACGACTTTTTAACCGTAGGTGCTGCCGCCCCTCTGATGGAAGCGGCAACCGTCGGCTTGCAGTTTGGCGATGAATATTATAAGGAACTGCAAAATCACTATACCCACATGAAAAATCTTTTTTGCGGCGGATTGCGGAATCTTGGTCTGCGTTTTACTGAACCGCAGGGCGCATATTACGTTCTGCTGGACATAAGCGATTTTGGCTATAAAAGCGATCTGGAATTTGCAGAAGATTTGATTAAGAAAGTAGGCGTTGCGTCTGTACCGGGTTCAAGCTTTTTTAAGGAAGACGTAAACCATCTGGTTCGCTTTCACTTTGCAAAAAAAGACGAAACCCTGCTTGCGGCGTTAAACAAGCTTGAAAAAATCAACACGCTGAAAAAATAGGCAAAAAAGCGCGCCTGCAAGCAGAATTATTGCAGTTGCGCAAACAAAAAACAGAAGATTTTAAGGATTTGTAAAATATGACAGAAATTATCTGGCACGGACGCGGCGGACAGGGAGCCTTTACGGCTTCGCGCATTTTGGGCGCGTCCTACTGCTTAAGCGACAGCAGCAAATATTCAATCGCATTCCCCACATTTGGCCCGGAACGCCGTGGTGCACCGATTAAAGCCTTTACCAAGCTTGACAGCCAGCCGATAGGCAACCGCAGTCAGGTACAAAAAGCAGATTACGTTATTTTTCTGGACGATACGCTTTTCAGCCCGGCGGCATTTGAAGAACTGAAACCGAACGGCAGAATTTTACTGAACACCAGACAGAATTTTAACGACGACCGCATCATTCAGTTTGACGGCGACAGCCTTGCCATGCAGATTCTGCGCCTGCCTGTAACAAATACAATTATGCTTGGTATTTTTGCCGCCGTAAGCAACGCAGTTTCGCTTGCAGACTTGCAGCTTGGCATAAAAAACACCATGGCGCCAAAACTTTACGAAAAAAACGCGCTGGTTGTAGAAAGCGCCTACACGCAGATAAAAGAACAGTTAGAAAAAACAGAGGCACAAAAATGAACAAGCCCCAGCTTTACGATTTTATTCCTTCAAAATTTGAAGATATACCGCAAGTGCCCTGCTACAAAGCCGGGTATTTAACCACAAAAAATGCCGGCTGGCGGAATTTGCGCCCGGTTGTAAACGAACAGAAATGCGCCGGCTGCCTTCAGTGCTATATGGTTTGCCCTGACGGCACAATTTATAAAAACGGCGGCAAAGTTGCCGTAGACTACGATTTTTGCAAAGGCTGCGGCATTTGCGCCAGACAGTGCGCACTTGGCGCAATAACAATGGAGGCTGAAAAATGAGAAAATTTTTAAGCGGAAACGAAGCATTTGCCGAAGGCATTCGCCTTGCACGCCCACAGGTAATTTCTGCATACCCCATCACGCCCCAGACAATCGTAGTAGAAAAATTATCAGAATTTGTAGAAGACGGTTCGCTGAAATCAGAATTCATCCACGTAGAATCGGAACATTCGGCACTAAGCTGTGCAATGGGCGCAAGTATCGCCGGTGCGCGCGCCTTTACGGCAACTTCCAGTCAGGGGCTTTTGTACATGGCAGAAGGCTTAACCTACGCATCAGGCGGCGGCTACCCTATTGTAATGATGAATGCAAACCGTTCGGTTGCCCTGCCGTGGAACATTTACGGCGACCAGCGCGACAGCCTTTCGCTTCTGGATCACGGCTGGATTCAGGTTTATGCCGAAAACGGACAGGAAGCGCTGGATTTGGCTTTGCTAAGTTATTATATTGCAGAAAATAAAGCCGTAAGCACGCCGGTGATGGTGAACCTTGACGGTTTCGTTTTAACACACACTTACGAAGTTGTAGAAGTGCCGGAACAGGATAAGGCAGACGCATTTTTGCCGCCGTTTGAAACCGAAAACAAAATTGATTTTGATTCGCCCAAAAACATTGCCTTCAGCGCAGGCCCGGAACAGAACTACATATTTAAGTATAACGAACACAAAAACATGCTTAATGCAAAAGCCGTCATCACTCATGCCGAAGAAAAATTTGCAGGCATTTTCGGGCGCAAATATACCGGCTTAATTGAAAGCTATAAATGCGACGACGCCGATTTTGTCATCGTTACGCTTGGTTCAATTGCCGGGCTCTGCAAGGAAATCTGCGACAGCCTGCGCAATACTGGTAAAAAATGCGGCGTTCTGCGTATCCGCTATATGCGCCCTTTCCCAAACGAAGAAATTGCACAGGTTCTGGCAAACGTAAAAGCCTGCGCCGTACTGGAAAAAGACATTTCCTTTGGTAACGAAGGCGCGGTTTATACAAACGTCTGTTCTGCACTGCAAAAAGCCGGCATAAACAAGCCCGTTACCAACTGGATTGGCGGTTTGGGCGGAAAAGACATTACGCCGGAACAGATTGAAGCCATTTTTAAAAGCCTTTTTGACGGCAATATTTCAACTAAAGTGAATTTTATAGGAATTAGCGAATGATTAACGCAAAAAACATAACAGAAGACGAATATTTTTATGGTCACAAGGCTTGTGGCGGCTGCGGCGGTTCGCTGGTGGTGCGGCAGGCGCTTAAAGTGCTTGGCAAAAACGCTGTTTCGGTGCTGCCCGCCGGATGCATGAGCGCGGTCGGCTTCAATTTTCCGCAGCTTGCGTTCAGCAACAACTCTATAATTTCAATGTTTGCAGGTACGGCTTCCATGCTTACCGGTATTGAAGCCGGTTTGCGTGCCCGTGGCATTAAAGACTTTACCGCGGTTGGTTTTGCTGGCGACGGCGGCACTGCCGATATCGGCATTCAGGCTTTAAGCGGCGCAATCGACCGCAACGACAATATTCTGTACATCTGCTACGACAACGAAGCTTACATGAATACGGGCATTCAAAAAAGTTCGCTTACGCCTTTTGGTGCAAAAACTACCACCACGCCGGCTGGTAAAAACATCCGGGGCAACATACGCCAGAAAAAAAATATGTTTGAAATTGTTGCCGCCCACGACATTCCGTACGCCGCAACAGCAAGCGTGGGCTACATTCAGGATTTTATAAACAAGGTAGAAAAAGCTTCCAAAATTCAGGGTACAAAATACATTCACGTAATTGCGCCCTGCCCTACCGGCTGGGGTATTGCCACAGACAGCACAATTGAAATTGCAAAAGAAGTTGTAGACTGCGGCTTGTGGTATCTGGCAGAATACGAAAACGGCGAGTTCAAATTGAATAAAAAGCCCGCCCAGTTTAGCGACTGCAGCGCGTACATAAAAAAACAGGGGCGTTTCAAGCATTTAACGGAAGAAGATTTAGCCCTTATTGCCCAGGGGCGCGACCAGAAATGGCAGAAAATTCTTGCAGAATGGAAATGCCAGTAAAAACATATTAAGCACGAAAGGTAGAAAGCCCCGGATACCAGTGAAGGTTCTGGAATCCGGGGCTTTTTTATATTTTTTATAAAAGATGAAAAAAAGGCTGGAAAATATCCAGCCTTTTTTGTCAGAACATTTTTGTTACCATATCTTTAAAAGTATTTCCGCGGTCAAACTCGTTTTTGAACATTCCGAAAGATGTTGCACCGGGCGAAAAAACCACAACCGGCAAATCTTTGTGTTCCTGATTCATTTTTTCAACGTCAGCTTTCAGTTTTTGCAGCAGCGGTTCCAAACCATCGAATGGTTTTAAGCCCTTCTTAAAGCTGTCCGGCAAATATCCCAGCAATTTCTGGGTGCCGGTACCGTCCAGCAAATACAAACCAGCCAGATGCCCGTTCTTTCTGCTTTCAACTAAAACCTGCGCAAGCTGTTCAAAATTGCAGTCTTTATCCGTACCGCCGCAAATAAGGCTTATTTTTTCTTCAAAAGAATTAATTGCCGCAATCGTTGCTTCCGGCACAGTTGCCGCCGAATCGTTATAAAAGCGCACTTCGCGCGACCGCAATATCTGCCACTTGAAAAAAGCTTCAAGCCGGTGCGGAATACCGCTGTAACTTGCCAGAACTTCTGCAATTTTGTCGCTTGGCACGCCCATAAGCCGCAGAACAATACCGGCTTTTAAAAGATTTTCTTTCATGTGGGTACCCGGCACTGACAGTTTTTCCGGCAAAAGGGTTTCGGCTTTTGAGCTTGGGGTTACTGCCGTACCGCGGCGGTGGAATTTACCCAGACCGCTGCTATCAACCCACGCAATACCAACTTCGTTTTCGCCAAGTTCTATTGCCGCGTTGTTAGCCAGTTCAATACCGGCTTCGCCTTCGGCATGCCAGACAATTTTGCCTTTGGTTTCTCTGGCAAAAACACTGCCCCATTCATCTTTATACTTGCAAAGTGTATAGCAGTCTTTATCCTGGTTGGCGTAAATCAGCTTTTTGTCTGCAACATAAGGTTCCATTGCGCCATACCAGTTCTGGTGATCCGGCACGATGGTGGTAATTACGGCAATTTTTGGTTTAAGCACGCCGCGTCCGCGCAAGTCGGCAAGCTGCCAGCTGGAAAGTTCCAGAACCACCGGCGTGTGCTCGTTTGTTTTTTCCAGAAAATTAAGCGGACTTACGGTAATGTTTCCGCCCAAAAAAGCTTCAAAGCCTGCCTTGCACAAACCGTAATGTATTGCGCTTACAGTTGAAGATTTGCCCTTGCTGCCGGTTACCGCAATAACCGGTGCTTTGGTAAAACGCAAAAACAGCGAAATATCGGTTTCAATTGCTTTTGCAGCCGAAAGATAAACGTTGTTTTCAATTTTTACGCCGGGATTTTTTATAACGCAGTCTGCGTTTTCAAAATCTTCAATTTTATGACCGCCGAGGGCAAAAGTAATCAGGCTCTGGTCAATATCCGGAGTGCTGCGTATTTTTTCAACCGAAGGAAGGAGTTCTTCTTCGGTTTTCATGTCTGTGATGCAAACCTGTGCGCCGTAGCGTGCCAGAAAAATTGCACTTGCAGTACCGCCGCCGTTTAAGCCAAGCCCCATAACGGTAATTTTTTTACCCTTAATGTCGGCAAGGCTTTCAAAGGGGCATTTGCTGGAATATACGTGTGGTGTCATTTTAGCGGCTCGTTTTTAACTGACGGCGGCTTTTTGCACGCTCGTCAGCAAGTTTTATTAAAGTTTCAATTAACTGCGGGTAATGCAGCCCGGAAGCTTCACACATTTTGGCAAACATACTGATGGAAGTGAAACCCGGAATTGTGTTTACTTCGTTTAAGTAAAGTGCACCGCTGCGTTTGTCTATAAAGAAATCTACACGGCTCAAACCGGTCAAATCCAGCGCCTGATATGCCTTGATTGCGGTTTCGCGCACACGGCGCAAATCGGCGTCGTCCAGTTCCGCCGGAATAAGGAGCGCCGCACCGTTCGGGTCGGTATATTTTGCTTCGTAATCGTAAAAATCGTGGCTGGGTACAATTTCGCCCGGCGTATATGCTGTAACAACTTCGTTTCCGGTAACGGAACATTCAATTTCGCGGGCTTCAATAAACGGTTCAATCAAAACCTTGTCGTCCCATTCAAAAGCTTCTTTAAGCGAAGCAAGAAGACCAACCGCGTCTTTAGCCTTGGTTGCACCAACAGAAGAACCTGCACAGCAGGGTTTTACAAAAACCGGAAAGTTAAAATCCCTTTCCACGTTTTTAATAATCTGCATGCGTACGCCTTCGTCGTTGTATTCACGGCGGCGCATGCATACAAAAGGCACAACAGGCAGACTGGCGTGCATCCAGATCTGCTTGGTTTTTTCTTTATCCATAGAAACGGAACTTGCCATTACGCCGCCGCCAACATAAGGCACGCCAGCCATTTCAAACATTCCCTGTGCCGTACCGTCTTCGCCAAAAGTGCCGTGCAAAACCGGAAAAACTACATCTACAGGAATGGTTTTTGCACCGAAACTTGAACCAAGCACGATAAAACCGCCCTCTGTTCCGCCGCCCGGCACAACAGAAACAACCATATCAGGATTTTCTTTAATCGTTAAAATTGCTTCAGGGTTGCTTTTAATACGGTCAAGTTCTGTTTTAGACTGCAAATACCAGCGGCCTTCTTTTGTAATACCAAAAAGGCTGATATTGTGCTTTTTTTCGTCTATATTACGCACCACAGCCGATGCTGAACGCAAAGAAACTTCGTGTTCACTGCTTTTTCCACCATAAACAATGGCAATATTCATAATTTTCCTCTCTTTGGGCACGCCCGTATGGTTATGGACACCGCAAAATATTTGCCGGTGCCCGGAATGTTTAAATTTCAGCTTGCAGAAATGAGCCTGCCGCTTTTATCTGGAAAAACCCATTTCGGCAAGAGCTTTTTTTGCCTCTGCAATTTCGTCGTAAGGCATCGTAAAGTCTTTGTAAATAATTGAATTTTCGTGACCCTTGCCCAAAAGCAGAACAATATCGCCGGCTTTTGCCAGACTGAAAGCCTTGCGGATTGCCTGCGGACGGTCGCAGATTAAATAAAGGTTTTGTCCGCGGATTAAGTTTTTGCAGCCGGCGGCAATGTCTTCCAGCAGCTCCATCGGTTCTTCGCCGCGCGGGTCTTCGTCTGCCAGAATTACGATGTCGCTGTATTTTGCCGCAATTTCGCCCTGCTGCGGTCGCTTTACAGTATCGCGCTCGCCGCCGCTGCCAAAAAGCGAAATGATTTTGCCTTTTACACGGTCTCTTAGCGGCGGAAAAATCGTGTTGAACGAAGACGGCGTATGGGCATAATCTACCAGAACTTCAAAAGGCTGCCCCGCGTCTATTTTGCTCATTCTGCCGCGTACAGGCTGAATTTGCGGTAAAAAGGCGACAAGGTCTTTTAAGCTGCGGCTGCAAAGCGACTCTACCATGATGAGCGCCGCCATTGCGTTGTATGCGTTAAAATCGCCCGGCGTATTCATTCTGCAGCCAAGGCTTTGGGCAATATGCCAGCCGTCGTTTGCGGCAAGCTGGCAGTCTTCTATTACAAAATTAAAGCCTGTTTCATCGCCTTCAATTTGCTTTGCGCACAAAACGCGGTTTACGTTTGGGCTTTGAGGCAGGTTTTTGGTAGAAATATTTGGGTTAATGCTGAAACCTACAACGTTTACCGGCATGGCTTTTTCTGCAAAATAATTTGCCGCCGGGTCGTCAATATTTACTGCGCCAACCGGCGTTACAGTTCCGTTTTCTTTCCGGTGGCTGTGTGCAGGCAAGTTTCTGAACAGATTGGCTTTGTCGTCTTTATATTTTTCGTGGCTGCCGTGAAATTCCAGATGTTCGTGGGTAACGTTCATAAAAGAAGCCGCGTCAAACAGAATTGAACCCAGACGGTTTGTCTTTACCGAAAGTCCGTGGGAAGAAGATTCAATTACCGCGTGGGTACAGCCGTTCTGAATCATCTGATAAAGTTTTTCGTTTATAAGCGGTGCTTCGGGCGTAGTCTGGTGTTCCGGGTTTGGCAGTGCGTCGCCGCCCAGACTGTATTCCACGGTAGAAATAAAACCGCATTTATAGCCGCAAAAGCGCAGAAGCTGCCACGTAAAAAAAACCGTGGAACTTTTGCCTTCGGTGCCGGTTACGCCAAAAATAACCAGCTTTTTGCTCGGATAATCGTAAAATGCGTCGGAAACGGGCGCCATTGCAAAACGGCTGTCGTCCGTGTGAATAAATGCAACGCTGCTATATTGTTGCGGCGTAATATTTTGCGGCAGTTCGCCCTGATAAACAATGGCTTTTGCACCTTTTTCAATTGCTTTTTGAATAAAAGAATTGCCGTCAACGTGTACGCCGGGCAATGCGAAAAATAAAAAATCTTTTTCAACTTTCCGCGAATCAAAGGCAAGACCGGAAATATTAAAATCCAAATGGTCGCTGTTCTGCGGCGAAAGTTTTGTATTTGCAAGAATTTGTCTGAGTGTTTTCTGCATGCGCCAATTGTATCTATTTTTGCAAAACCATTCAATAATGAAGATTTACAGCCTGAACGTTCGCCGCCACCTTAAACTGAAAAAAAAACGCACCGGGCATAAAAAAAGCCCCTTTCAGGAAGGGGCTCTTGGAGATGGCGGGAATTGAACCCGCGTCCGAATGTGCGAACCAAAAGCGTCTACAAGTTTAGCGGTGCGAGGTGGTTGTCGGGAAACGGTAGCAGCACCGCAAGCGTCGTCTCCGTATTCCGGTAAATGTCCCTAAGGCGTACCAGACACCGCCTTAAGCAAGCCCTGGTCAGCGTCAGACTTTCAGACCGCTCAGAGCGGCGCAATCCGAAGTCCGCGATTATGCAGCTAATGCGTAATCGTAAGAATTGTCAGTATTGGCAATTATAGTTTTTGTCTGTTTGGAGGACAGGCGGCCTCACTTGCAACTTAAGATCACGAATCACACCCGTCGAAACCGGTGCACCCCCAATCTTTCGATTTTTGCACTTATTCAAATATCGGTTAATTTTTCAATTTGAAAAGCCAAAAATAAGTTTGCGTTAGAATATTTGTAAATATGCAAATTGTCAAGTACGGCATAAATGCAAGCGTTTGCCTTTTCAATTGAAACTTTTAAAATTTCAGGCGAAAAATGCAAAGTTTCAATTGAAAGGAAAAATTTTTTTATGCTTCAATTGCAGCCGGCAGCTTTTTGCTGATGCTGATGTATTTTGCAAGATTCACAAAGGTTCTTACGGCTTCGTCCAGCATAACGGCTGCAAAAACGCCGGCTATTCCCCACTTAAATACAAAAACAAAAAGCGAAGCGCAAGCAATTACGCCGATTGTACCGAAAATCTGGGTATAAAACATCCATGCGGTGTCGCCGCTGCCGCGTATGCCGTTGCCAACTATAATATTTCCTGCCTTGCAGAAAAGGTTAAGGCAAATCATCAAAAGATACATGCTGCAAGTGGCAATAATATTTGCGTCGCTGGTAAAAATTGCAATGATTTTCTGCGGCATAATAAGGGCAAAAACCAGCAGAACCAGCGCAACCACCGCCGAAAGCGCGTAGGCAACGATGCAGACGCCTTTATACTGGTCGCGGTCTTTTTTGCCTACAGCCTCGCCGGACAATGTCATTGTGCCCTGCCCCAGCGCACCAAAAACAACCACTACCAGAATTTCTACGCTGAATACGATTGTGTAAATGCCGGCAGCCATATCGTTAATCGTATTTAAAATACGAATCATCATAAGGTTGCCAAAATTCCAGCCGAAATCTTCCAGCGCAGTGTTTAAGCCAAGCCGTGCCGAAACGAGAAACGGTTTTAACGGCGCTTTTAACGTGGTTTTCAGCCGCGGGCGGGTTGGCAGTTTTTTGCTGCTTACAAAAATGAACCAGCAGTAAATAAAACCAGCATATTCGGCAATTGTGGTTGCAATTGCGGCGCCTTTTATGCCCAGTGCCGGAAAACCCAAATTGCCAAAAATCAGCGCCCAGTCCAAAAACAGGTTCAAGCCCGCCCTTACAATTCCAAAATAAACCAGCGGCTTGGTATAGTTGGAAGTCTGCATAATTACCGAAGACGAAGCTTCCAGCCCCAGAATCAAAAAGCACGGAATAAAATACCGGGCATATTCAAGACAAATCGGCATCAGGGCTTCAGAAACGCCCATCAACCTGAACACGGGTTCAGAAAACAAAGCCCAAAAAACAAACAGAACCAGCGGAATTACGTTGTTCCATTTCATCATTGCGGCGGCATATTCTTCGGTCTGGTCTTTTTTACCGGCACCAACTTTCTGGCTTATTATAATTGAAGCTCCGACCACCAGCGAAAAACAAAAAGACATGGTCGTCCAGATTGGAGAGTTGACATTGCTTAGGGCGCTCATATACAGATTGTCTACGTGACCCAAAAAGGCGCGGTCTATAAGCATTTGCACCTGACTGATGATGTTGCTTAAAATTATTGGTACGGCAATAACTAAAAGACGTTTCAAATAATCTTTGTAATTTTCTTTCGTCATAAAATCCTCCGTGTTTGTAAAAATTATTCTGACTACAGGGAACGAAATATAGCCAAATTGAACGCAAAACGCGCAGTTTTGCAGCGCGATAACAGAAAAAATGCGGTATATAAGCAAACACTATAGTTAATTGCCTTTTTAAGTGTCAATACCGCGGCAGTAAAGGCACAGGCGAAAAAAATACCCGAAAATATGCTGTATGTTTCAGCAAACTTTCGGGTTTATTAAGGCTTTTAAAAGCTGCAAAATTATTTGGCAAAAACTATTTTCTGAAAGTTTTCAAAACATGACCAAGTTCTTTTTGCCCAATAAGTTTTGTGCCGTCAAAATCAAGTTCTATAATGTATGGCATCCAGTCTATTATGCGGAAAAAACAGTTTACATTGAAGTCCGGGTTAAAGTAATTCAGTATGGAACTAAGGGCTGTACCGTGAGTTCCTATAACAATGCTTTTGCCGTCATTTTCTTTCAGCACGGTATGCAGCGCATTTATATTCCGCTTCTGCACGCTGTTCAGCGATTCGCCGCCTTCTTCGCAAAAATCAAAATCAGCCCAGCGTTTTTCAAACATTTCTTTGATATTGCCGTTTTCGCCGGCAACCCGCTCGTGAAAATCTTCCACAACACGAATAGTTTTGCCGAAATATTCAGCTGCCGGTGCAATCGTATCGTAACTGCGCCGGTACGGGCTGGAATAAAATTCATCAACCGGCAAATCTTTCAAAATTTCCAGCACAAGCGCAGAATCTTTTTTACCTTCAGCGCTTAGCGGCCGGTCGGAATCCTGTTTATGGCTAAAATCAGGCTGGGCATGCCTTACAAAATATACGCGCGTCATTATTTAATTCGGTACTGGCGGTTAAATTCTTTTATGTGGCGTTCAAGAATTTCCAGCGCCCATTCTTCTTTTGTGCTGTCGCGGCCAACAACCCCGATTAAAACGGTCATAGGCGAAACAAACGAAACTGCCATCATATAAGGGTCTGTTCCTTTGTAAATTCCGGCATCAATAAGAACCTTAAAAATGGTTTCGTAATGCTGGTACTGCTGGAATACGTAGCGCTGGTTATACATTTCAGCCAGATTACTCATGTTGAACTGTTCAACGGTCATCAATTTTCTAAAAGCATTTGCCCATTCATTGTGCAAAGAAGAAAGCACCATTTCCTTAGCGTGTGCAATCTGGTCAGCTTCGGTCATGTTGATGAATTTTTCTTTTTCTTCAGGATGATTTTCAAAGTCCAGCTTCAATCTTTCCATTGAAGCCTGATAACCTTTCATGCTTTCATCTAGAATTGCATCAAAAAGTTCCTGCTTGCTGGAATAATGTTTGTACAACGCCGGAGCCGTGCAGCCAACATCATAGGCAATTTGAGCTACACTTACTGCTTCATAGCCGTTCTGGGCAAAAAGCAGCAATGCCTTTTTCAAAAACAAATCTTTTGTGCTTTCCGTGTGTTTTACCATGGTAACCTCATAAAATATTTGGCATTTACTAAGAATTTATGTTAACCTATGTTTACTTGTCAAGAGAAAAATACTTTTTATACAAATCTTTTTGGTTAAAATAAATACTTTTAATATGTGTTTATTATACAAATTTTTTGAAAAAAAAACTAAAAAATTTTTATTTTTTTTGTAACTTCTTTTTCGGATATTGGTTGTTCTAGTATAAAAGCAAGACGGAAAAAGCAATAATCCATTTTTTTGATGAAGCCCGCAACTGGTTTTTAACTCCTTTACACCAGTTGCGGTTTTTTTTTGCCCAAAATAATTTTCAGTTTTATTTTGATACATAAAAAAAGCAGCCTTTCGTTCAGGCTGCCAGAAAAAATAAAAGCATTTCCAAAATATTTTTCAGAAATGCCTTATCATTCAATCTATTTTACCGTTATTACCGAAGCGGTCTTGCCGTCCGGGCTGAAAACGCGGTTTGAATTCTTCTTATCGATGATGGCGTTTATACCATTGTAAAAATTGTAATAATACGTGCCCGGCGGTAAAGGCAAGTCAATCTGGTACAAGCCCGGCTTTACTTCCCTAAGCGAATACATATAAGAATCCCAGTTGTTAAATGTTCCGCCAAGACGGATATTCTGCCCGGTTTTGCCGTAATAAACAAAACGCACATAACCGTTTTCAAGGCGTTCGGTAATAGGATCCGGCAATTTTTCAATTTTCACGGTAGAAAGCACAACATTTGTTTTAGAATCGTAAACGGTGTTCGCATTCAGCGGATCAGTCGTCCACAAACCGTCAATTACCAGACGGTAGGAAATTTGTTCCAGCTGTTTCGGGTAGCGCACAATATAAAAAAGCACCGAACCTACAACTTCATCGCCAGATTCGTAATGCGCCATACGCTGAAACGGATGAATAATTCTGAAATTTTCGTAATCAAACGCAATGCCTACAAAACGCGCAGTTTCGGCGGCAGTAAAAACTATAAAGCCGTCCTGCACCACCGGTGCGCAAGGCTCGTCAATACTCATAATAAGGTTCTGGCGGGCATATTCTGTTAATTCATCGTAAGAAGAAGAATCCTCGGCAGAAAAAGCACTGATTGTGCAGAATGCAAAAAGGTTTATAAATATAAGAAAAGCAAATGTTTTTTTCATAATGCTCCACTGTGGTTTAAAAGTCGACACATTTATAATCGGCAGCCAATTTGAAAAGTTAAATAAAATATAACCTTTTGACGATAAGTATTTTATAGTATATAGAAGAAAATTGATAGTATTGGAGGATTTACCATGAAATACAAGTTATTATCTTTTCTTTTTGCATTGCTGGCGTTTGTTTTTGCCGGCAATTCTGTTTTTGCATTGGGTGCACAGGACACTTCGCTGAAAAATGCACGCAAGGTGCTGGGCAGCGAAACCGTTGAACAGACACAGCCGGTACAGCAAAATCAGCCAGCTGCAAATCCAACGCAAAATACCAGCCAGCAGACAGCAAACAATTCAAATAAAATTACTGCAACCAGCGTTATAAACACAGTTTTGGGCAGTGTTGCAGGCAACGCCGGCAATTTAAGCTTCAGCAATCAGGATGCAGTTGACGCCCTTAAAAACGCGCTGAATATCGGTGCAGAAACCGCTTCCAAAGAACTGAACAAAACTGACGCATATTACCGCAATCCTTTGTATTACATTCCAATGCCGGAAGAAGCAGCAAAACTTGTTGCAACAGTTGAAAAACTGCCGAACGGCAAAAAAACCGTAGAAAACGTAATTATCCGCCTGAACCGCACCGCCGAAGCCTGCGCCGCCGGCATTGTTCCGATTTTTGTTGAAGCAATCAGCGGAATGTCGGTAAACGACGGAATCAGTATTGTTACCGGCGAACAAAATGCCGCTACAAACTTCCTGAAAGACAAAACCTACAACCAGCTGAAGGCACTTTACAAGCCGCAAATCTCCGCCGCCCTAGACCAGAACCTTGTAGGCAATATGTCTGCAAACGACGCATGGAACAAACTTGTTTCGCTGTACAACAAAACAGGTACCGGCGCAAACAAAATCGGTTCAATTTTTGGCAAAGACGAAGTTATGGACACGATTGATACCGATCTGGCAGAATACGCAACCGACAAAGCCCTGAACGCAATATTCATGAAAATTGCCGACGAAGAAAAATCCATCCGCAAAAACCCGATGGAATACGGTTCAAACATAATTCAAAAAGTTTTCGGTGCAGTTAAAAACCAAAACTAAGCAAGGTGCACCAAATTGCAAAAAACGCGCCTAAATTGAATTTTTTCAGACTGGCACGCATTTTTTCAAAAAAGCGCATATTAAGCATACAAGAAACAAAAAAAGCCGGAAACATTCTGAATGTTTCCGGCTTTTGCATTTACCAGCAAATTCAATTTACAAAAAAAGGCGCCTAACTGAATTAGGCATTGAAAATACTTACAGTGCCGCCCTGCTCTCTGCTGTTTTTTTAAGCGTTGTATATTTCCACCATTTTCCGGCTTTCAGCCTTTATCAAGTCAACCAGCTCCGGCGGATTAAGCACTTTTACCGCGCTTCCAAAACTCATTATCCAGTGAATCGCCGTCTGTATCTGGTTAGATTTAAACGCCAGATAAACAGAACCGTCTTCGTTCTGCTTCAAAATCTGGTCATCGTGCCACTGGCGTTCCATAATAAGCGTATTTATGCTTTTAGAAAACTCAAGTTCAATTAAAACCGGGTCTTTGGTGCTAACCCACGCGCCGAAAGACAAGTCAATGTATTTTTTTACGGAAAAATCTTTTGGCAGCGGTGCTTCTTCTTCGTCAATTTTTACGCGGCGCATACGCGAAAGCGAAAAAATGCGCACGTCGTTGTTTTTGTGGCAAAGCCCAAGCAAATACCAGCTGCCTTTCTGGCAGACAATATGATACGGGTCAACTTCGCGGAAAGAATATTCAGAATCGCTCAAATTTTTATATTCAAAACTGATGCGCCGCGCCAGCTTAAGCGCCTTAAAAAGCGTATTGAAAATTTCTTCGCTTATTTTTGCCAGCGGGTCGCTGATAAAACTTACGTTGCCGCTGAAAAAACTGGTATCAACGCTAACTTCGTTCGGCATAAACTCGCAAAGCTTGTTAAAAATGCCGCCGATTGTCTGTTCCAAAGGCGTATTGCGGTAATTTTCCAGCAAAGGCTGAATAACCGACATGCAGAAAACTTCACCTTCTGAAAGAATGAAAGATTTAATAAAAAAAGTTTCGTCGGTGTAATAATAGCCGTGGTGATTGTGGTCGTATTCAATTGGCGCAGAATAAAAATTGCGCAAATATTCAATGTCACGCTTAATGGTTAACGGCGTAACTTCAAAATGCTTTGCAAGGGTTCTGCTGTTTGGGTAACGCCCGCTCTGTATTATTTCTGCTATTTCCATTTGGCGGCGATTTTTTATGCCGCTAGACCTTTCTTTTGCCATAATTCAATTATACGGCAAAAATGCAAATTAGCAAGAAGAAAGCCTTTCCTGAATACTTGAAATTAACAGGGAACTGTTCATTTTCAAAATATCAATCTGGTGGTCGGTATAGTTGAGGCTGCTGACGCAGCTGCCCAAATCAATAAAGCCCCAAAGTTCGCCGTCAATAAAAAACGGCATGGAACAAATGGAAAACATACCGCGCCTGTTCATAAATTCAAGGTCGCAGGCGCTGGACATTTTATTTTTGTTATAAATGTACGGCATATTCCGCATCTGAAAATCACGTACCTCAGCCAAAAGTTCCGGCGAAAACTGTCTGTCATGCACAATCATTCCGCGCCGCGATTCAATCTGCTGCGTCCATTCGTAAATCATGATTGAATAAAAACAGTCGTTGTCGTCGCGGTCGTAGCGCCATATACTTACGCTGTCAAGATGCAGAATTTCGCCCAAAACAGCAAGACTGCGCTGCAGGCGTTCTTCAAACGAGCCGAGGAACGAAGATATAAGCAGAGTAGAAATGCGGCTAAGACCGGCAAGCATGCGCTTGTTTGTATCAAGCTCAATGCGCTGGCGCATTTCTTCTTCCTTGCAGACCAGCTTGCCAATTACGGTTTTTTGGTTTTCAATTGAACTGTTCACTTTTTTGCCGAACAGGACAAAAGGAACAAGACCTTTTTTGTTATGATACAAATAAATACTTTCTGCGTAATCGTCTTTTTTTTCCTTAAAAACCTCTAAAATGATTTTTTCGTTTTTTGCATAAATATCTGCCGGGCACAAATATTCCCTGGAAGGAAAAATATTTGAACTGTTAATGTTCATCAAATCTTCAGTTTTTTTGCCCAGAATGCTCAGCCGGTGTTCGGTCGGGTCGTATTCGTACAAAATATCTTCGGTCATGTCGTTGATTATGCCCATTTTTTCCTGCTGAATCGAAAGCTTTTCGTTCAGTTCAACAAGGTCGGTAACATCCGTAAACAGCACGTAAAAAACCGGGAATTTTTCAAGGTGCTTTTCTTCGGTAAACATGCCCTTTACCCGCACCGAAAGCACTTTGCCGCCCTTTGACTGAATATGCAGAATTGAATTAAAAATCTGCTGTTTGGCATAGGCTTCCTGCAAAATGCCGAAAAATGCGGCACGTTCTTCCGCCATAAGCGAATCTGCGGTTCTGGGTTTTTCGCCGTTTGCAAAACTGCTTTTTTCGTAGCCAAAAAGTTCCAGAAATTTCCGGTTGAAGAACAAAAGAGAAAGACCGTCGTCAAAAGCAAATTTTGCAACGCCGTCAGTTGAAGAATTTATAAGTTCGCTTAAATCGCGTTCCCTGAAAAAGCTGGTATTGTCAGAATCAAGTTCGGCGCAATAAAAAGTACAGGTACTTTTACCGTGGCCTTTTGAATAATAAAGCGCATCGTCAGCTTTTTCCTGCAATTCGCGGTAAGTTTTGCCGTCGTCCGGGTAAAGCGACACGCCCAGACTTGCAGAAACGGTATATTTATCAACCCTGCCGTCGTAAACTTTTATCATCCTGGCGCAAAGTTCGTGAATGCGCTTTTTAAGCGTATCGATGCGCCCGTAATTTTTTATAAGAATTAAAAATTCGTCGCCGCCGATGCGCCCCAAAATATCGTCGCTTCTAAACGCTTTCTTCATCTCGTCAGAAAATTCAATTATAACTTTGTCGCCAAAAGCGTGGCCAAGCGAATCGTTTACCTTTTTAAAGTTATCAAGGTCAATCATCATAAAAGCGTGCTTGCCGTGCTTGCCGCTGCCGGCAAAAAACTCTTCTATCATGGTTTCGGTGGTGCGCTTGTTGTAAAGCAGCGTCTGAGAATCGCGCTGGGCTTTTTCCAGAAGCGTAATTTCGTTGCGCTTAAGCTTGTCAATATTGCGGCGGTAAGTTATCAGGCGCAGGGTCTGGGTCATGGGGTGAACAAAAACTTTGCCGGTAATTTCAAGCCAGTAAAAACTTAAACCGTCGTTATCCGTGGCAAGACACTGCAAATGCACGGTATTCTGGTCGTCGTCAAAGCTTTTCATCAGGTTTTTGCGGTTAAAAAGTTCGTAATACTGCTTGCGGTAGTTCTGGTGAATGTTTTTTTCACCGATTATTTTAAGGCATTCATCATAAATTAAAATTTCTTCGGTTACGCCTAAATCGCTTAAAAAACTGGCAGAATCTTTGCCAATCAATACGTTGTTTGTAAGGTCGGCTTCGATAATATATTCGTAAAATTCGGCGTTTATCCGCTTTATTGAACGTTCGTATTCAAGTTCCTGGATAAGCAAATCTTTGGATTTTGAAATAAGCTTGTTTTTTTGCTCTACGCTGTGCTTTTCTTCTATTAATTCAGAAATATCTTCAAAAATGCCCAGAAGCAATGGCTGTTCGTAATTTTCTGCATTTACAAAACTGAAACGGCTGTCAAAATGGCAGATTGAACCGTCGCTTTTTTTTAATTTCAGCTGTAATTTCGGGCTGTCGTTCTGCGCATTTTCATCGTAATTTTCAAATAAAGCAAGAATTTGCGGTAAATCTTCCTTGCTGAAAAGGCTTTTGCAGTTTTCGGCGTGCCGCGCAAAAAAATCTTTCCGGGCATAGCCAAGAATATCAAGCATATTCTGGTTTGCATTTACAACGCCAGCCTGTCCGTCAGCGCATTGCATCAGCAGCGCACCGCATGGCACGCTTTGCATTATCAGCAGAACAGATTCTTCGCTTAGTTTTTCACTTATTCCCACCATTTATTTTTCCCCGTTTTATATTACTTTCCTATATAAGTTAAATCGTTGCAGTTAAGCTTTGCAGTGCAAGGTGCAGGCATTGCCAGCGGCACAGAATGACCTTTTTTAATAAAGAAAAACACCTGATTCGGTTCGCATTCAACAAAATGCACGCCTTTTTCCATTTCCGTAATTTGCGGCAGTCCGCTTTCCAGTCCGCAGGCTGAAGAAGAAAAGAAAACCATCTGCATGGCTTCGGGCAGATAAACAAAACGGCCGCGGACATTCGGTTCTACAACCGGCGCTATCATAATTGAACGACCGAACATCAACTGGTCTTCTGTCTGCAAAGCAATTTTATCTTCCGGATATTCAAAGCACAAAGGCTTAAACAAAAGTTCGTTTTCCTGCCGGGCATAAACGAATTCGCTGTAAATGTGCGGAATAAGCCGGTAGCGCAAACTGATAATCTGCCGGAAATCTTCAACCTGCTCAAATGCATAGCATTCCTGAGCGCGCGTACCGGCGGCGGTATGGTTGCGCATTAAAGGAGTCCACATTGCAAAAGCAAGCCAGCGCAGCAAAAGTTCGCGGCTGGTGTTGCAGCCAAAGCCGCCAATATCGCTGCCGCAATACAAAAAGCCGCACATATTCAAGCCCGGCATCTGGCGCAGGCTAAGGCGCAAATGTTCCCACCACGCGCAATTGTCGCCAGTCCAAATACCGGAATAACGGTGCATTCCAATCATTGAAGCACGCGAAAACAGAAGGATTTCTTTATCCGGCAAATTGCGCTGCAAAGCTTCGGCGGCAGAACGGGTCATCATATAGCCGTACATATTGTGAACTTTATCGTGGCTGATTTTTTGTGTTTCGCCGGCGGCATTTTTTACCGTATGATAAAAACTTGCATAATCTTTGGGGTTGTTTGCCAGTCTTGCAACCTTGTCGCGCAAACCGAAGAATGAATTTATGTCAAGATTCGTGTCGTCAAGGCTTTCCTTTAATTCGGCAAAAACTTTTTTTATTCCGTCTTCGCTGTAAAAAAGAGCCGGTTCGTTCATGTCGTTCCAGAAACCGTCAATTCCTTTTTTTGTCAGGAAATTGTAATAATCGCCAAACCAGGCACGTGCTTCATCGTTCAAAAAATCCGGGAAATGAGATTTTCCGGGCCAGACACCAGCGGTAAAAACTGAACCGTCTTCTTTTTTGCAGAAATAGCCTTTTTCAATGCCTTCCCGGTCAACTGAATATTCCGGGTCGGCTTTTACGCCGGCATCAATTATCGGCACGGGGTGTACGCCCTGATCTTTCAGTTCCTGTACAAAATACGCAAAATTAGGAAACTTCTTTTCATCGATTGTAAAATCGCGGTAGCCCTGCATGTAGTCAATGTCAAGATAAATTGCGTCCAAAGGAATGCCGGCTTTTTGATAATTTTTAAGGACATTCCGCACTTCGTCAGCCGTGTAATAGCTCCAGCGGCTTTGCTGATAGCCAAAAGCCCAGAACGGCGGCAAATAACTTTTTCCAATCATCTTTCGGAATGTTTTGCAGATGGCATTCAGCACAAAACTGTGGTTTTCTTCAATTATGTAAATATTTATGTCTGCACTGGGGGCGCTGACGGTAAGGGCGTTTTTACTGGTATAGCCGCAGTCAATCTGCAAAAGACCGGGGTAATCGAAAAACAGGGCAAAGGCTTTGGGATTGGGGTTTGTTTTGCCGGCGGGCGTATAAACTATTAAAAAATTATGGGCGCCATAAAGCGAAGTTTTGTCTTCCGTATGGGAAGGATCGTCGCTGCACCAGCTTTTAAACAAAAAACCGCGCTTGTTTATGCCGCGGGTTGTTTCGCCCAGCCCGAAAATCAAATCGTCATCGCCAAGCCGGTAATTATATTTAAAGGCAAAATCACTAAGTTCAAGTGAAGGAATAGAAGAATTGCAGTTTTGCAAAAGATTTTGATTTATTGAAACATTGCCAAAAGCAAGATTCTGGTCTTGCTGCTGGCAGTTTATCCGGTTAATTTCGGCAGGTTCGTCTATTACGGATTCTGTTTCAAAAGGTTTACCGAAGGTATATTTATAAACCATTTTTTCCTTCTTATTCATTTGTATTTTGTAATATTATAAGCATTAACCCGTTTTGTCCATTTGTCAAGTAGCAGAAGATTTGAATTTTTTTTAATTTTTTTCACCAAAAATGACTCATTTTTTCTTTTTTTTGCAAATGTATATTACGGAGGTTTTGATGAAAGACGAAAGAAAAATTATTCCTATTACCAATGCCATTATGTTTGCAAAAGTTATGAGCAACAAGGATGTCTGCAAAAAAGTTCTGGAAACTTTGCTGCACATTGAAATTGACCATCTGGAAGATGTTGAAGTTGAACACACTTTTGATATTCCCGACGAAGCAAAAGGCGTGCGCTTTGACGTGTTTGTTAAAAACGAAACCAGTGTTTTTGACATTGAAATGCAGATGGTTAACACCGGCGAACTGCCTTTGCGCGCGCGGTATTATCAAAGCATTTGCGACGTAAGCACGCTGAAGCGCGGCGACAGTTATTTGAAACTGAAGCAAAGTTACATTATTTTTTTGTGTAACTTTGACATTACCGGTGACGGCGAAGTTTGCTATGTTATTGAAAGCGCCTGCAACGGTGCCGTTACGCCAAAATATAATGACAAGTGCAAGAAACTGTTTTTCAACTTCAGAAAGTTTGAAAACTGTGATAACATTGAAACGTCTGCGCTGCTTGAATTTTTTGCAACAAGCCGCGCAAACACCGTTTTGACTAACCGGCTAAACGAACTTGTTTTTGAAAACAGCAGCAATGAAACATGGAGGAATACCATGACTTTTGAAATTTATATGGAAGACTGCAAATTTGCAGCCCGGCAGGCAGGCTTGCAGGAAGGCAGGGAACAAGGTTTGCTAGAAGGGCGTGAAGA
>JAKSTR010000036.1 GCA_024402495.1 Treponemataceae bacterium | reverse complement strand
AATACAAAAAATCTTAAAAATTTTTCGCAAAAAGTGCTAAAAAATTTCTTTTTTTTCAATATATAAAGTGAAAAATAAAACAGCTTAGGGGTTTTATGAGAAAACTTACAGCACTTGAAAAGTACCGGAAAACCGTCGAAGGCTTCTGCCTTATGGACGACGATTTTATGACGGCAGTTTTTCAGGATTCGCCCGAATGCACCGAATACGTGCTTGAAATCATCCTGAAGAAAAAACTGAAAGTAACGGAAAGCCGGGCGCAGTACACGATTAAGAACCTGCACGGGCGCTCCGTCCGGCTGGACGTAAAGGCTGTTGATGCAGACGGCAACCTGTACAACATCGAAGTTCAGCGGCAGGACAAGGGCGCCCAGCCGAAGCGCGCACGGTATAATGCCGCGCTGCTGGATGCAAATTGCAGTAATGCAGGCGAATATGCGGAAAATCTGCCCGAAACGTTTGTGATTTTCATCAGCGAAAAGGATTTTTTTCTGCAAGATGAGCCGCTTTACTGGTTTGACCGCAGCTGCCGGACGGGCAAAGGCGCCGAGTTGTCATTCGGCGACAATCTGCATATAATTTATGTAAACGGAAGCTGGCAGGGCGAAGACGATTTGGGCGACCTGATGAAAGATTTTAAATGCACCAGATCGGCACAGATGAAGGATTCTGTGCTAAAAACGCGTGTCAGCTGGTTTAAAGACAATGAAAAGGGGGCAAGTACCATGTGTCAGGCTGTTGAAAAGATTTGTTGTGAAGCAAGAGAAGAAGGCAGAACAGAAGGCAAAGCCGAAGAACGCCGTGAAACCGCGGCAAAAATGCTTTTGAAAAATATGGACTTACCTTTGATTTCAGAACTTACAAACCTTTCCGTTGAAGAAATTGAACAGTTAAGGCAGGAAATGCTGGTAAACGCCTGAAATAGCCGGAAAAACAAAAGCGCCCGTAAACTAAGATTACGGGCGCTTTTGTTTTCAATTCACGGTTTTTATCCACCATTCGGGGGTAATGTCTGCCAGCGTTATAATTTTTTCTTTTTCGTAATCCAGCATAATTTCAATTTTGTCTGCCTGTCCCGGCATAAGCTGAACCATAAGTTCGCGGCAGGCACCGCAGGGCGCACCTGTTTTACCGTCCGGCATAACGGCAAGAACGCGCCGGATCTGGTTTTCACCGCAGGTTATCATGTTAAAAATTGCATTGCGCTCTGCACAGATACCAAGCGTGCTGCAAGTATCTATGCAAACCCCGGTATAAATTTTGCCGGACACACTTTGTACTGCCGCGGAAACACCACCGGCGCTTACATATTCAGAAATTTCTCTGTCGTTTTGAACGGCTTTCGCCTTTTCGTACAATTCTTTCCAGATACTTTCCATTTTTCAACCTTCTTTTAACAGCCGTAAAATTATTGAATTGCCCGGCAAATCCAGCTAATAGAATCACGCTGAAACATATTCAGCAGGGCAACCCAAAACTGAAAAATTACAGAATGTCGATATATTCACCGGCAAGCGCCTTGTTCATGCTGCGCACGGCGCAAAATTTTCCGCACATGGAACAGGTGTCATCATGTTCCGGCGCGCGGCTGTCGCGGATTGCCTTTGCAGTTTCCGGGTCAAGGGCGCATTCCCACTGAGCTTCCCAGTCAAGTTTCTGCCGGGCTTCTGCCATTTTATTGTCAATATCAATTGCGCCTTTTACGCCCTTTGCAATATCTGCGGCGTGGGCTGCAATTTTGCTTGCAATAATACCCTGTTTTACATCGTCAACATTCGGCAGTGCCAGATGTTCTGCCGGGGTTACATAGCACAAAAATGCTGCACCGTTCTGGGCGGCAATTGCACCGCCAATTGCAGAAGTTATGTGGTCGTAGCCCGGCGCAATGTCCGTAACAAGCGGGCCAAGTACGTAAAACGGTGCGCCCATGCAGATTGTCTGCTGAATTTTCATGTTTGCGGCAATCTGGTCCATCGGCATGTGCCCCGGACCTTCTACCATAACCTGAACGTCTTTTGCCCAGGCACGTTTTGTAAGTTCGCCCAGACGCACCAGTTCTTCAATCTGGCAAACATCGCTTGCATCGGCAAGACAGCCGGGGCGGCAGGCATCGCCCAGCGAAATTGTTACATCGTATTCCCGGCAAATGTCCAGAATTTCATCATAATATTCGTAGAACGGGTTTTCGTTGCCGGTCATGGTCATCCACGCAAACACCAGCGAACCGCCGCGGCTTACAATGTTCATTTTGCGCTTGTGTTTTTTTATCTGTTCAATTGTGTGCCGCGTAATGCCGCAGTGCAGGGTTACAAAGTCTACGCCGTCCTGGGCATGCAGGCGAACAACGTCTATAAAATCCTTTGCGGTTAAAGTGGCAAGGTCGCGTTTATAGTGAATTACGCTGTCGTAAACCGGCACAGTACCAATCATTGCAGGACATTCGGCAACAAGCTTGCGGCGGAAAGGTATTGTATCGCCGTGGCTGGATAAGTCCATAATGGCTTCTGCACCCATATCAACTGCCGCCATTACTTTTTTCATTTCAACATCATAATCCTTGCAGTCGCGGCTGATACCGAGGTTTACATTTATTTTGGTACGCAGCATTGAACCGACGCCTTCAGGATTAAGGCATTTGTGGTTTTTGTTTGCGCAGATTGCAACTTTTCCGCTTGCAACCAGCGGCATCAGTTCTTCTACTGACATTTTTTCTTTTTGGGCAACAATTTTTAATTGTTCCGTAACTATGCCGCGGCGTGCGGCGTCCATCTGAGTTGTATATTTTTCCATATTTTCCTCGCTATTTTTCAGCGTTTTGTGCTATTGCAAAATTGTGCATTAAAGGACCGCTGCCTTTGCCCAGATTAAGCCTGGCATTCAGCGCGGCACTGATATAATTTTTTGCACTTTCCACAGCCTGTTCCAGATTTTCGCCTTTTGCAAGAAAAGTTGCCAGCGCACTGGAAAGCGTGCAGCCCGTACCGTGGGTATTAGGGTTTTCAATTCGCCTGCCGGCAAACCATTTTGGCTCTTTACCCGGAACGCAAAGCAAGTCGCTTGCATCGTTTACCGAATGCCCGCCTTTTACTAAAACGGCAACGCCAAATTCTGCACAGATTTTTCTGCCGGCTTCTTCCATCTGTTCTTTGCCCGTAATTGTCAAGCCGGTTAAAGTTTCAGCTTCAGGGATATTGGGCGTAATAAGGGTGGCAAGGGGAAAAAGTCTGGTTTTAAGCGCGTTTACGGCTTGCCCGGCAATAAGCTTTGAACCGCTGGTGGCAACCATTACCGGATCTAAAACCACGTTTTTTGCTTTATAAAACTCCAGCTTCCGGGCAATAACTTCTATCAGCTCAACACTGCTTACCATACCGATTTTTACGGCATCCGGCGCAATGTCTTCAAAAACGCAGTCCAGCTGGTCAGCAAGAAACTGCGGCGTACTTTCTAAAATTGATTTTACGCCGGTGGTATTTTGGGCGGTCAGCGCGGTAACTGCGCTTTCGGCATAGGCGCCGCAGCAGGTAATGGTTTTTATATCAGCCTGAATGCCTGCGCCGCCGCTGGAATCGCTGCCGGCAATGGTTAAAACTACTTTCAAAGTTTCTCCTTTTTATACCGAAAAGCTTTGAACCAACAACCTCGCCGCAAAGCAGCGCGGTATGCTGTTCTTAACAAAGGGTATTAAACCCTCTGCACGAATAAATAATGTCACCCTAAACAGCCGGCATCTGGCAGGCAGATACTGAATGACATTACTTATCGCTTCCTTTAATTTAATTATCTGGCGCAGAAATCTTCCAGTTCGTAATCTGCCAGCAAGGCAATTTCTGCGTAATTATCCTGCACGTCTTTTACGGCAACGGTTTTTAAGCCCATTTTCTTTGCAGTTTTTATGGCGTGAATGCCGTCTTCAAAAACAAAAGTTTCTTCCGGCTTTGTACCCAAAACATCAAGGCACTGTTCAAAAACACCGGTATCGTTTTTGTTGCCGGTTAAAACCGCGCCAAAATACTGCAAAATATCCAGCCGCCTAAAAGCCGCTTCAATCAGTTCCTTTATGCCGCTGGAAGCTACAATCATTGGTATTTTTTTATCGTGCAAAGAAATAATCAGCTCTTTCAAGCCGGGCTTCATCTGCGCCTGATAAAAATAAAAGTCGCTTACAACTTTCTGAATGCCCTGCTGTATTTCTTCTTCCGTAAGCGGCAGGCTGAATTTCTGCTTCATGTAAGCCGCAACAACTTCTATCGTTTCGGCTAAAAAGCGTTTGTCCAGATCTTCGTCGCTTACAATGCCCAGTGTTGCCAGATAGCGTTCCGAAACGTGCATCCACATGGGCATCGAATCCAAAATTGTGCCGTCAACGTCAAAAATAACAGCTGCAATTTTTTCAGATTTTAACATTTTACACCTTTTATGCACCGAAAGTTTTTAAAACTTCTGATTTTAAAAGTTTTGTGGCGCTTTCAATGTTGTTCTGGGCAAAAATTGCGCTTATTACGCTTATGCCGCAAAAACCCATGCCTTCAAGCTGGCAGATATTCTGCAAGGTTATGCCGCCGATTGCCACAACCGGAATTTTTACCGCAGCGCAAATGTCTTTTATAAGCTGCGGATCTAAAACCCAGGCGTCGTCTTTTGAACCGGTAGGAAAAACCGCACCGACGCCAAGATAATCCGCGCCCATTTTTTCGGCAAGCAGCGCTTCTTCAACTGTCTGTGCCGAAACACCGATGATTTTTCCTTCGCCCAAAAGAGAACGAACGTTGCCGCATTCCATGTCGCTTTGCCCAACGTGAACGCCGTCGGCATCAATCTTTCTGGCAAGTTCAACATTATCGTTTACCAGAAAAGGCACGCCGTATTTTTTGCAAAGGGTTTTCAGTTCAAGGGCTTCTGCAAGAAAACTTTCTTCGTCCAAATCTTTTTCGCGGATTTGAATCATCGTTGCGCCGCCTTTCAAGGCAAGTTCAACATCGCCTGCAAGCGTTCTGCCGTTCAGCCAGTGACGGTCGGTAATTGCGTACAAAAGCAAGTCTTTTCTGTTCATTTCATCGCCTCGTTAAGTCTTTCAAGTTTGCCGTTCATCGTATCCGTAAAGCCGGGGCGAATGTCGGCTTTTAAAATTACTTCCGTGCGGATGCCTTTTTCTGCAAGCACGAAGGTCGCTTTTTTTACGCACTCCATAACTTCGTCCCATTCGCCTTCAATTTCGGTAAACATTGAACAGTATTTGTAATTTAAGCCCGATTCTTTAATTACTTTGCAGGCTTCTGCAACGTAGGCACTAAGTTCATCGCCAACGCCAAAGGGTGCAATTGCTACGGCAACTAGTGTATTCATGTATTTCTTCCTTTTGGTAAAAATTAAATATTTTTAAGAAATGTATAAATGAAGCCTTTCGGCAGTCACTGACCTGAAAAAAAGCGTTTGCCCTTCGGTCGTGACGAATTTTTTTCAGGTCAATGCCTGCCTGCGGCTTCTTTTATATATTTTTTAACAGTTTTTAAGCTGTTTTTTTTTGACGGTGTGTGCCGGCAAAATTGGTTTAAATTAGTTCTATGGTTGCGGTCTCTAGGTCGGTGGTGGTCAGGTTGTAAATTTCGTCTAAAAAGTTTGGCTGAAAAGTGCCCGGCCCTTTTGAATATTTTTCTGCCTTAGAAGCTGCGGCATTGTAGACCAGAGTTGCGGTCAGCGCGCCTACAAAAGCTCCGCCGCAAGCGGCATAAACTGCGCAAACGCCGCCCAGCGAACAGCCCGCGCCCGTAATAAGGGGCAAAAATGCAGAACCGCCGTGGCACAAAACCGTCGTTTTGCCGTCTGTAACCAAGTCAACCTTGCCGGAAACCGCAACTGCACCGCCCGTGTAATTTGCCAAAGCGATTGCGGCATTTTTTGCATCCAGAACTTCGTCGGTAGAATCTACGCCTTTAGCCCCGGAAGATTTGTTTGATTCATCTTCGCTTAAAAGCCCCCACAGTTTTGCAACGCCGATAATTTCGGAAGCATTGCCGCGTATGATTGAAGGCTTGTACTGCTTTGCACAGGAAACAAGTTTTGTACGCATACTGCCGATGCCAAGACCAACCGGGTCTATTACCCAGGCTGCGTTGTTTTTGTGCAGCGCCGCCATAGTGCGCGGCAAAGTTTCTTCGTAAACCGGCAGCAAGGTACCAAAGTTAATGTAAAATGCGCCGCAGCCGCCAGCCAGAAACTCGCCTTCGTCCGGCAAATAAACCATTGCAGCAGAACCGCCTGCGGCAAGCTGTGCATTTGCTACAAAATTGATTGTTACCGAATTGGTGATAGACGGACACAAAGGCGTTGCCTTGCGCGTTGCCGTTAAACATTCAGCACACTTTTTTAAAATCTCATCTTTTTCCATAATTCCTCTTCCCTTAAATAGTTTTAATATCAATTTTTGTTAATTATGCAGGAAACAGCCTTTCGGCAGTCACTGACCTGAAAAAAAGCGTTCGCCCTTCGGTCGTGACGAATTTTTTTCAGGTCAATGCCTGCCTTCAGTTGTTTTCTGCACATTACTCAATTAATATTCAAGATGTTTAACCAAACTTGGATAACTTTTACAAACAATCATTCGGGCTTTTTAAAACAAAAACGGCAGACCCGTTTAGAATCTGCCGTTTATACGCACGCGCATTTTGCCTTTAAGCCTTTCCGGCGCAAAAACAAAGCGCATTTATTGAATGCTGGTGCAATTCCCTACGTTGGCATTATCCAAATCAGGTTTGACGGTTCTGGGGTTGCCCAATCTCAGCCGGAACAGTTTTTGCCGTACCAGCACCCGTTTGTGCTTTTCAGTTTATAAGCCACAAATAAAAATTTCAAGCCGTCAAAAACAAACCTTTCCCGAAAGTGTCTTTCAAATTCCTGTTTCGGGATAATCCCGAAAGCTGGTTTTCCAATTTTCATGCTTCGGGAAAATCCCGAGGGCCGGTTTTTTCAATTTTCTAGCTTCGGGAAAATCCCGAGGGCTGGTTTTACCAATTTTTGCGCTTCGGAAAAATCCCGAAAGCTGTTTTTCCAATTTTTGCGCTTCGGGAAAATCCCGAGGGCTGGTTTTTCCAATTTTCTAGCTTCGGGAAAATCCCGAGGGCCGGTTTAGTATTCAGCTATAAAAAATGCACCTCCTAAAATTGAACTTTTTCTGTCCAGCTTTAGGGGTGCACTTTACACCGGTAAAAATGCACGGCTTTTTTATAAATTCTGCAAAATTATAGGAGGCTCTAAAAATTGCAATTTTTAGAGCCAACGCAAGAAAATGCGATGTTTTAAGTCGTTCAATTTCAACGACTTAAAACTCGCGGGTATCTCTAAAAAAACTAAGTTTACTAATTTTTAGAGATACCCCTATTTCTTTTCTACAAAATATTTTATTGCCTGGCGATAGCCTTCAAAGCCCTGCCCTATAAAATGCGCTTCGCAAGCCATGCCCGCATAGCTGAATTTTCTGAATTCTTCCCGCTGGTTCACGTCCGAAAGATGAACTTCGGCGGCAGGAATGGAAACTGCTTTAAGCGCGTCCAGAATTGCAACGCTTGTGTGCGTGTAAGCCGCCGGGTTAATTACAATTGCGTCGTATTTTTTATAGGCTTTCTGTATTTTTGTAACAATTTTTCCCTGACTGTTAGACTGAAAAACTGTGCCTTTTACGCCGAATTCCCTGCAGGAATCCTTGATAAATTTTACCAGTGCCTTGTAATTTTTTGCGCCATAAATACCCGGCTCGCGAATGCCAAGCATGTTCAGGTTCGGTCCGTTAATAATCAGTATTTTCATTTAAACTGCTCCAGAATTGTGTTTACGGTAGTTTCAATTTGGCTGTTGTTGTCTACGCAGATGTCTGCAAAGCTTTGGTAAATCGGCAGACGTTCTTCGTATATTTTTTCTACGCCCTTGCGCTGCGAAAGCGGTCTGCCTGCAACGGGAAGATTTTCCAGATTGCGCTGAATGAATACGACAAAACCGTTTTTGCGAAGGTTGCGCCGGTTGCGTGTATTCAGTATTGCGCCGCCGCCGGTTGCAATAATTGCCCCCTGCGTTTCTGCAAATTTTGCAACAATTTCGCTTTCCTTTGCCCTGAAATATTCTTCGCCGTGCTTTTCAAAAATTTCAGGTATCTTGCAGCCTTCAGATTTTTCAATTTCGGCATCAAGGTCGATAATCTGGCGGTTAAGACTTTGCGCCAGGAGCTTTGCAACGGTACTTTTTCCGCAGCCCGGCATTCCCGTCAAAACGATGTTCTGTTTCTGGCGCAAAATGCGCTTGATAATTTCTTCGGTTTTTTCGTCCGGAATTTCGCGGTCAATAAAAAGTTCGCAGGAACGCTTTGCCTGAGCAACAAGCATCGGCAGGCCGCTGGAAGCCTTTATGCCGCATTCAAGGGCGCCCTGCACAAAGCGCGTATAAACCGGGTTGTAAACCACGTCCAGAACGCCTTCTACTTTTGTGAAATTTGCAACGTCCACAATCTGGTTGTCGGTGTTTGGCGAAGTGCCAACCGGCGTTGCGTTTATTAAAATTTCAGCAGAATCATAAAAACGGCTTACATTTTCGTAATTGTTTTCGCCGCGGCGGGAAATTACCGTAATTTTTCCGCCCTGGTCGCCAACCACAGCCTGAACGGTTGCGCTTGTTGCGCCGTCGCCAAAAATGAGCACGTTTTTGCCTTTAAAATCTATGCCGGCACGCTGTGCCATGTACAGAAAACCGTAATAATCGGTGTTGTCGCCGTAAAGCGTGCCGTCGCTGCGCAGAACTACGGTATTTACGCCGCCAATACGTTTTGCCTGCGGCGACAGTTCGTTGCAAAGGGCGCAGGCGTTGCGCTTATACGGAATGGTAACGTTACAGCCGGCAAGCTGGTGGCTGTTCAGGAATGCGTCAAATTCTTCCGGTTCAAGGTTGATAAGGTTGTAATCGTAATCGGCAAGTGCACCGTGAATTTCTTTAGAAAAACTGTAAGAAATGTTTCTGCCCAAAAGCCCGTATTTTTTCTGCGGAACAAAACCGTTCTGGTATTCGCGGCTTAATTCAAAAATGCAGGTATACAGTTTTTTTGCAAAAGTGCTGAACCCCGGCGAAACTTTCTGACCGATTCGGTCTAAAACGATTTTTTCGCGGTTGCTGTCCAGAACCGGCAGATTATTCTGTTTTTTGTACAGCGCAATTTCTTTTGCCGTGTTCATTCTTTTTTCAAATAAAGCGCAGATTTCGTTATCAATCTGGTCAATTTCGCTGCGCAATTCTTCAATATTCATAAATTATCCTTTCTTTTGCTTCAGGCAAAAAGATTGCCGTTGTTGCTGTCCAAAACCATATCGTAAACCGCAAGGGCTGCGGCAGCTTCTACGCAGGGCACGGCGCGAAGCACAACGCACGGGTCATGCCTTCCCTGTATAACCAGTTCGGTGTCCTGTTTCTGGCTGAAACTTACAGACTGCTGGCTTTGGGCAATTGAAGGGGTCGGCTTAAAGGCGGCGCGGAAAATAACCGGCATTCCGCTTGAAAGTCCGCCCAAAATACCGCCGTGATTGTTGGTCTTTGTACGGATTCTGTCGCCGTCGTAATAAAATGCGTCGTTGTTCTGAGACCCGCGCAAGGCGGCACATTCAAAACCGTTGCCAAATTCTATGCCTTTTACAGCCGGAACTGCAAAAATTGCCTGAGAAATGCGGTTTTCCATGCCGCCGAACATCGGTTCGCCTATACCGACCGGAAGCCCTACTATGCCGCATTCTATTATTCCGCCTACGGAATCCTGATCGGCTCTTGCGTCGGTAACGGCTTTTTCCATTTCCTGCCAGAGTTCCGGCGTTAAAAGCGGACGTTCCCGGCTTGCAAGCCGGGTTAAATCGGCGGCGCTTAAATTAACGCTGTCAAAAAGCCTGTCTTTTACGTTTGCAATTGAACAGATATGTGCGCCGATATAAATATTCTTTTCTTTTAAAAGCTGAAGGCAGACTGCGCCTGCAAAGCATAATGGCGCGGTTAAGCGTGCCGAAAAATGACCGCCACCGCGTACATCGTTTGCGCCGCCGTGCTTGATGCGTGCTGCAAAATCGGCATGAGCCGGGCGCGGCACGTCTTTTAATTTTTCGTAATCGCCTGAACGGACATTTGTATTTTCAATTATTGCGCAGAGCGGTGCGCCGCAGGTTACGCCGTCCACAAGACCGGAAACTATGCGCGGAATGTCAGGTTCCTTGCGCGGCGTAGAAACTGAATTTTGCCCCGGAGCGCGGCGTGCCATAAATGCCCCGATTTCTGCAAGGTCAATTTTGTGGTTTGCAGGCAAACCGTCAATTACAACGCCAATCGCTTCGCTGTGCGACTGCCCGAATATTGAAACTTTTATATTATTCCCGAATGTCGATGACATCAAAATCTCCTTTTAAGGCGGCAAAATCGGTAAAAAATGCCGGGTAAGATTTATTTATTGCCTGCGCACCCAAAATCGTTACATTCTGCGTACACAAAACCGAAGCTACCGCACTTGCCATTACGATACGGTGGTCGTTCATTCCGTCTACAGTGCCGCCGCAAAGCTTTCCGCTGCCAAATACGGTTAAGGTATCCTGTGTGCTTGCGGTTTTTCCGCCAAGACTTTCTATCATTTTGCAGGTTGATTCTATCCGGTCGCTTTCCTTTAAGCGAAGGCGGCCGCAGTTTGCAAACGTGGTTCTGGCGTTTCTGCCACAGGCGGCAATTGCCAGAACCGGTATCAGGTCCGGAATATTACGCGCGTCAACTTCCACGTTTTCCGTTCCGGCAAACTGTGCAAGTATTTGCTTAACGGCTTTATCGCCCTGGCTGCTTTCGTCTTTTAAGCCGGTAACCGTAACGTCTGCACCCAGAAAACCGGCGCTAAGCCAGAATGCTGCCTGCGACCAGTCGCCTTCTACCGTATAGGTGTCCGGCGAAACGTAAGGCACAAAAGAATCGTAAACAAAACTTCTATAATCCGGCGCTTTTTTGCAGCTTACGCCAAACTGCGCCAAAACCTGCAATGTCAAATCCACGTAAGAAGCAGATTCAAGATTTGTGGTCAGTTCAATTTTGCCGCCATCTGGCAAAAGCGGCAGCGCAAACAAAAGCCCGGTAATATACTGGGAACTGACATTGCCCGGCAGAACGAAGCTGCCGTTTTTTAAGCCGCCGCTTACACTGATTGGCAGAAATCCGCCGTCTTTTGCCTGCACGTTACAGCCGTTTGCGCAAAGCTGCTGTACCATATCGTGCATGGGGCGCTGGGGCAGTCTGCCTTCGCCAACGAATGTGGCATTTGCACCCAGTGCCGCGGCTACAGGCAGCATGAACCGCAATGTTGAACCGCTTTCGTGGCAGTTAAGGGTACAGGTTTTGCCTTTTACGGCGTTTTTATCCAGCGGAACAACCGTATAAACCGTTCCGTTTTTGCTTATTCTGGCACCAAGTTCTGCAAGCAGAGTTGCCGTCGCTTCTATATCAACCGAAGTTGAAGAAATTTCAATCTGGCAGGGCTTGCTGCCCAAAGCGGCGCAAATTAAAGCACGGTGCGCATCAGATTTTGAGGCAACGGCTTTTACTGTTCCGCTTAATTCTGCACTTTTTATACAAACGTTCATAATTCTTCCTGCGCGATTAAAAAGCTTTTTCAAAAAAGGCTTTTACGTCGCCTAATTCCATAGGCTGCAAAGTGCAGTCGCCGATGATTTTTGGCAATACAAGCGTTAATTTGTTGCCCTTGCGCTTTTTATCGGCGGTAGCAATTCTGTAAATTTCTTCTGCATTAAAGGGAAGCTGCGTTGGCAGGCTGTTGATTTTTAAACAGGCTTCAAGTCTTTCTACAAGTTCTGCGCTGCAAATGCCCTGCTTTAGCGAGGCGCGGCAAATGCCAATCATGCCAAGGGCAACTGCCTGCCCGTGAGGAATTTTATAGTCGCTCAATTTTTCTATGCTGTGCGCCATTGTATGCCCAAAGTTTAAAATCTGGCGCAAGCCGCTTTCCTTTTCGTCCTGGGCAACTACTTTTGCCTTGAATTTTACGGAATATTCGATGATTTGTTCTGCATTCTGGCGGCAATTGCCTTTTGCACAAATATCAAAAAGTTCTTCGTTTGCAATCATGCCGGTTTTAATGGCTTCGGCTAAACCGCAGGCAAACATTTCGTCACTAAGCGAATTAAGCGTATTTGTGTCGCACAAAACAAGTTTGGGCTGGTAAAATGCGCCGGCAAGGTTTTTGCCTGCTTTAAGGTTACAGCCGGTTTTGCCGCCAACGGAAGAATCGACCATGGCAAGCATCGTGGTTGGAACCTGCACAAAGCGGATTCCGCGAAGAAATGTTGCAGCCGCAAAACCGCCCATATCGCCTACGACGCCACCGCCCAATGTAACAATCAAATCGCTTCTGGTAAATTCGTTTTCGGCAAGGAATTCAAGCATTGCTTCTATGGTCTGCAAGTTTTTTCTGCCTTCGCCGTTGGCAAAAGCAAATACAACGGTTTCAAAACCGGCGCCTTGCAGCGATTTTTCTACGGTTTCGGCATAAATGCCTTTTACTTTGTCGTCGGTTATAATTGCCGCCTTGCACGGCTTTACAACCTGCGCAATGTATGTTCCGCAGTCTGCAAGCAAATCTTTTCCTATTATTACGTTGTAATTTGGTGCAGTTTCTACTTTTACGGTTGTCATATTCTTTCCTCCCCTTTGTCAGCAAGTTCCTTGCGCTCGCGGCCTTCTTTTAAAAGCCGTTTAAGTTCTGCTTCGTCGCGGTTTTTCAGCGCTCTGGCATATTCTTGCAAATGTTCTATATAAATATCAAGTTCAGTTTCCAGAAAATCAGCATTTTCCAGAAACAGTTCCGTCCACATGTTTTCGTTAAGCCGGGCTACACGTGTCATGTCCTTGTAGCTGCCGGCAGAAAAACCTGCGTGCACCGTTGCGGTAGGGTTTTTTATGTACGCGCTTGAAGCAACGTGGGCAAGCTGCGAAGTATAGGCAATTATCTGGTCGTGACGTTCCGGCGTGGTAACTTCAAAATTGCTAAATCCCAGCGGCTGCCAGAAATCTTTTATGCGTTCAATAATCTGGTCTGGCGTGCCGGGCGCCGGGGTTAAAATCAGCGAAGCTTCGTTAAAAAGGTTTTTTCGCGAATTGTCAAAACCGGAATATTCGCGCCCAGCCATCGGGTGACCGCCAACGTAAACAAAACCTTTTTCTTTGGAAAGCGGAAAAAGTTCGTTGCAGACCGCAGTTTTTACGCCGCAGCAATCCATAACGATACAGTTTTTGCTGAAAAGTTCAGCCTTGCTTTTAACGTAGTTAATGCATATCTGCGGATAAGTTGCAATTATTACAAAATCACAGTTTTTCAGTCTGTCGTCTGTAAGTTCGTCGTCTATTGCGCCAACAAGTTTTGCCTTGCGCACCACCGAATCGTTTATGTCAAATCCGTAAAGCGTGTGGTTTGTACCCTGCTTTATTGCTTTTGCAACTGAACCACCTATCAGACCTAAGCCAATTACAGCAGCTGTCATGTGTTCTCCTGTTCGTAAAATTATGGTTTTGCCAGTTTCAGAAAATTGCCCGGATGCCCTGGCTTTTCTTTCGTTTTTACTGAAGGAAACGGGCACTTTTTTGCAATCTGCCTGCGGGTTTTATTGTAGGCGAAATTTGTTTTTGCGCTCAATAGATTTAATATGAAAACTATTAAAAAATATAGTAAACTTTATAAAATTCACTACACAAATGCAAAGAACTGTTATATTTTACCGGTAATTGTACGCGTTTTTCAGTTTGTTTACTTATTCTTTGTATAGTAATTGGTTTTCAAATCTTGCATTGCCAAAACTTAGCCAAAATCCACAATGCGCCATCCCTTCAATCCCGAAATAAGTCCGGAATGGAAAATCAAAAACCGTGCCGCACGATAAAAAACACGCCGGCTGCACAGTTTTTTCAGGAATGAAAACAAACAGCATAAATCCTTTACTTGTATATAAATTTTCGCTATACTTTTTAGCAAAATATTAAAATGCAATTACTTTTATATTTTATAAATATTCTTCACGAGGGAACAAATGCCAAAAATTGAAGTAAACGAAAAACTTTTTTTTAATTTGCTTGGAACAAAGTACGATTATGCAAAATTAGAAAATCGTCTTGAAGGCGGAAAAGCCGAACTTGACGAAAAGCCAGATGAAACTTTAAGCGAAGACCAGAGAGTTATTAAAATTGAACTTAACGATACAAACCGCCCGGACCTCTGGTCTACAGCCGGTATTGCACGCTGCCTTCGCATTCACGACGGCGGAAAACGCAACGATTTCAGTTCATTCCTTTCTACAAAAGACAAAACCCTGGATTTTGGCAATCGCGTTGTAAACGTTGACCCTAACATGAAAGACATCCGTCCGTTTATGACCGCATTCGTTATCAGCGGCAAACCGATTGACGAACCGATGCTTCTGGACATCATTCAGACACAGGAAAAACTGTGCTGGAACTTCGGACGCAAGCGCCGCTCTATTTCTATGGGCGTTTACCGTTCTGCAAACATTGAATGGCCGGTAAATTACCACGCCGTAGACCCGGACAAAACTTCGTTTGTGCCGTTGCAGTGCACCGAACCGATGACCTGCCGCCAGATTATTACAGACCACCCTAAAGGCAAAGAATACGGCTGGATTTTGAAAGACAAACCGATGTTTCCGCTTTTAAGCGATGCCAAAGGCGAAACAATGTCTATGGCACCAATCATCAACAGCGCAACTCTTGGCGCCGTACAGGTTGGCGACAAAGACCTGCTGGTTGAAATGACCGGTACTGATATGCCTTCGCTTCTGCTTGCAACTTCAATCGTAGCCTGCGACTTTGCAGATACAGGCTACGAAATTCTTCCGGTTCAAGTTAACCACCCTTACGAAACCGGCTTCGGCAAATCAATCGTTACGCCGTATTATTTCCAGCAGACAACTTCTACGACAATCGGCGCAATCAACAAGCTTCTGGGTTCCAGCCTTACGGAAGAACAGGCAATTGCGGCTTTGGCACGCATGGACGTTGATGCAAAACTGGCAGACGGAAAAATTGTTGTTACGCCGCCGGCTTACCGCAACGACTTTTTGCACGAAGTTGACATTATTGAAGACGTTATGATGGGCGAAGAACTGGTTAACTTTAAGCCGGAAAAACCGCACGATTTTACAATCGGACGCCTTTCTAAACTGACAACTTTCAGCCGCAAAGCCAAAACCCTGATGGTTGGTTTGGGCTATCAGGAAATGATTTTCAACTATCTTGGTTCTAAACGCGATTACATTGAAAAAATGAATATCAGCGACGAAAAGGTTATTGAAATTTCTAACCCGATGACCGAAAACTACCAGTTCGTGCGTCCTTCAATCATTCCTTCATTGCTTGGCGCAGAATCTGGTTCCGGCAATGCAGTTTACCCGCACAAGATTTTTGAAATTGGTAAAATCGCCTACCTTGATGAAAACGAAAATACGGGAACAAAAACACGCCACAGCATGGGCTTTGTTACCGCAGTAAGCGATGCAAACTTTAACAATGCCGCAAGCGAAGTAGCAACCCTGCTTCACTTCCTGGATCACGAATATATTGTTGCCGAAAGCGACGATCCGCGCTTTATTCCCGGCCGTCAGGCAAACGTACTGATGAAAAAAGCAGACGGAACAACCGAAGTTGTAGGTATTTTTGGTGAAATTCACCCGGCAGTTCTGGAAAACTGGACAATTACAGTACCATGCTTTGGCGGCGAACTTGACCTTGAATCGCTTTTGAACTAAAAGCGGCAAACTGAACAAGCCATTTTAACCGGCAAAAATCTGCAAAATCTTTGTGGTTTTGCAGATTTTTTTTGCCTTAATAAACGGAAAAATATGCAGAATCAGGAAAATACAGAATTTTTAACAAGCCAGATAATTACTTACATTGGCAACAAGCGCCAGCTGATAAAAAACATTCAGGTTGAAGTAGAAAAAATCTGCCGGGATTTGGGCACAGACCGGCTGGTTTGCGCCGATCTTTTTTCCGGCAGCGGCATAGTTGCGCGCATGCTGAAAAAATACAGCAAGACGCTGATTGTAAACGACCTGGAAGAATATTCCAGACTGGTAAACGACTGCTATTTAACCAATAAATGCGATTTTAACAGAGACAAATGGCTGCATTATTTTTCAGTTATTGAAGAAAAATGCCGGGCACAAAAAATCAGCGGAATTATCAGCCAGAATTACGCGCCCCAAAACGACCAGAATATTTTGCCCGGCGAAAGGGTTTTTTATACCCGGAGCAACGCCCTTTTAATAGACACGTACCGCGCCCTTATAGACCAGACTGTAGACGACGAAAGCATGAAAAAATTCTTTTTGGCGCCCCTTGTAACCGAAGCTTCAATTCACGTAAACACAAGCGGCGTTTTTAAGGGTTTTTACAAAGACAAAAATACCGGCATTGGATGCTTTGGCGGCGCCGGAAAAAATGCCCTGCCCCGCATATTTGGCAGCGTTGAATTAAAGGAACCGGTTTTAAGCAATTTCAATTCTGCCGTAGAAATTTACAAAAAAGATGCCGTTGAACTTGCCGGAGAATTGAAAAACCTTGACGTAGTTTATTTAGATCCGCCATATAACCAGCACCCTTACGGTTCCAATTACTTTATGCTGAACCTTATAATAAAAAACCGCCTTGACGTGGAAATAAGCAAAGTTTCGGGCATTACGCAAGACTGGAACCGGTCTGAATTCAACAAGACAACATCGGCATTAAAAGCCATGGAAAAAATTGTAAGCACAATCGACAGCAAATTTTTAATAATTTCCTACAATTCCGAAGGCTTTATAAGTTTTGAAGAAATGACCCAGATGCTTGCAAAATACGGCAAGCTTGAAACCGTAGAAATCACTTACAACACTTTCCGCGGCAGCCGCAATTTGAACAGCCGCAACATCCACGTTTCAGAATATCTTTTTGTACTGAAAAAATAAAAACCTGTGGAAAAGTTTTCAGGTTTTCCACAGGCTGCCACATTTAATGCTGGTTTTCTTCCTGCAATTCAAGCACTTTCTGCATCATTGCATTGTCAATTTTCACTTCGTTCACGGCTTCCGTTATATCCACAATTCTGGCATAACGAAGGTAAAAAAGCTTGGTCTTTATTCTGGAAAAATCGTCAACGCCCAGAATATCTTTTGTGGCAAGCCGGTAAACCGCCTGCTGCTCGTAGTACAGAACCGGATTAATATCGCCGTCGGTTTTGTAATCCACAATCGTAAAAGTGCCGTCGTCATTTTCAAAAATCAAATCTATAAAGCCTTTTACAAAAAATTCGTCTTTATAAAGCTTGAATGCGTATTCTGCCTCGCAGAACCTGCCGGAACGCCTGCTTTGCAAAGCCTGCATACCCAGACTCTGGGTTTCGCCGCCGGTTTGGGTAAAAAAACTTTGCGCCATTTCCTTGCACACATTGCAAAGAGTTTCAAATTCTTCGTCTTTCAAATCTTTTTTCAGCTGCGCCGCAACTTCAAAAGGCAAAACCGGATTTTTGTAATCGTCATTGTTTCTGGCAGCTGCGTTTATCGCCGCTTCAAGATAGGCGTGCGCCAAAGTACCAAACGTACCGTGATTAAAACTGCGCTCGCCGCTTCGCTCGTCACCGGGCTGATACGGCGAATCTTCGGCAGGAACCGCCGGGTTTTGAAAAGTTTCGCCCGTAGCTGCGGCGCCGGTTTGCGGTTTTTTGCCGCCAATAATCTGGTTAATTACTACATAAGAAGAAGAAAACGGCACAAGCCCTGCGTCTGCGCCGCCACTGCCAGATGCAGAACCGGCGGAAGAATCTGAAAAACCTTCGTGAAGTTTTTCAAAACCGCTGGGCGAAACGCGCTGCTGTTTGGCAATTACGGTTTCTACCAGTGCCGGCGCTGACTGCTTTAAAAGTTCAATTTTCTCTGCCGTATTTTGCCTTAATTCGGCAAAAGTTTCTTTTTTTTCGTCTGCGCCGGCTTTCCCATAGCGCACGCTTTCATCCAGAGGTTCCAGAATTTCCAGATCGAACGGATTTCCGTCTTCGTAATAAATTTCACCGTTCCGGGCAGGTTTCATTTCGTCTTTTATGCCGTAAAAATTATTTACGATTTTTGCAAAAACCTGCTTTATTTTGCCGGTTGCGCTGTCGTTGCTAAAAGTTTTTGAAGTTATTTTGTCAACGATGTAAACGTCAATTTCGCTTCGGGTAATTGCAACATACAAAAGCCGCCGGAATTCGGCAACGGCTTTTCTGTCGGCATCGGCTTTCTGGCGGGTAAAAAAGTAATTGGCCTCGCCCGGCAGCTTTACCGACAAACCGAATTCTTCGTCGCAAAAATAGCTTTCAGATTTGTCGCTCTGTATCTGGCTCATTCCGCCAAGAACAAAAACGTGCTTAAATTCCAGCCCCTTGCTTTTGTGAATCGTCATAATTTCCACGGCATCGTCGCGTTCCACCGGATAACTGATATCCTTTACGCCAAGTTCATCATCGCTGTCGCGGCTAAAATCAAAACTTTCCTGCTGCTTTTTTTCTTCCAGCTGTTCAACAAACCACGCAACGTCATGTCCGCCGTCTTCGCAGGTTCGGGCAAGCTCAAACAGAAAATCAAACTGTTCCGTTGCAAGATTTGTTTTTGCGCTTAGCAGAGTTTCGTAACGATAGCCGGTTTTGTACCAGAGTTCGTTAATAATTGTGGTTAAAGATTCTGTTAAGGCGCGGTTTTTGTATTCTTCAAAAACGGCTCTGGCAGTGCAATATTTTTTCCATTCGCCGCTGGAGAAAGAAGCATCGTCCGCGCCGCCATCTGGAGCACACAAACCGGCAAAAAGTTTTTCAATTTCTTCGCTTTTTGCCGGATTTTCGCCAAAAGCAATATATTTTACGTTAAGCGCATTGCCGTCGTTTTGGGTTTCTTCGCCTGCGGGCACATTTTGGGGCAAAACCGTAAGCAAAAGCTGCACCGATTGCAGGCACAAACCGGCGAAAGAACTGCACAGATATGCGGCAAAGGCTTTTTTGTCCTGAGGAAAAACGCAGAGGCGCAGCAGATTGTAGATGTCGTTAATCGGACCGTCGGCAAAAATCTTTTTCTGCTGGTCAATTGAATACGGAATGTTGAAATAATTTAAGTATTTTGCAATTTCGTCATAATCGCCGCGCGACTTGCACAGAATTGCAAAATCCGCGTATTTTGTGCCGTTTTCGGCATTTTTATTGCCTTCGTCGTAAAGGGCGCGGATTTTTTGCGCCGTATAATACGCCACGGTTTCTTCGGCGCTTAAAAAATCTTCTTCAGATTTGCCGTCGGGCAGGTTTTCCTGCTTTATGGTTTCCTTGCTGAACAGGCTTACGTGAACCGGCACATTTTCCTTTACAAGCGGCACGCGAACTTCCTTATCCGCGTAAGTTGCATTTTTGGTATAATAAGCTTCGTAGGCAACTTTGCCGTTTTCGCCGCTGCACTGGTCAAAAAGCGATTTTTCGGCTTCGCTGCCAAACAAAGTATTGAACGCCGCAAGCAGTTCCACGTATTTTTCTTCGCTGCAAGGCTTTTTTGCAATACGGTAATTGTTTGTCATGTAAAGCTTTAAGTTTTCTTCAGCGCTATTGTTTGAAAGAAATGCGGAACGTTTCAAATCGTTTTCCAGGGCGTTAAAAACCGTAACGTCTGCGCCGCGGAACTTGTATATTGACTGCTTTTCGTCGCCTACAAAAAACAGCTTTGTCTGGCTGAGATTTTTCAGCAGTTCCTGATAAAAGGCAGATTCATCGGCGCACAGTTCCGTAAAAGCGTCGTCTTTTTCTGCAAGCAAAAAAAGCATGTCGCGGTTTGCACCGTTGTTATCCTGAAACTCGTCAATCATTATTTTTTTTATCGCGGCTTTTTCCTGATTGCGAATGTCTTTCTGTTCTTTAAGAATTTTTAAAGCCAGCGCGCCAACGTCTTTAAACGAAAGCATGCCGTTTTTTTTCTTTTTGGCGTTTGTCTGAACCATAAACAAATCCAGAAGCCGGCAAAGTTCCCGGATTGTTTCGTAATTTTCAATGTAAGCTATTACAGGGTTTAAAATTGAAGAAAGCGGTTCCTGCTTTACATTGTTGCAGGTAAAAGTGCCGCCGGGCTTTAAAAACTTTACGTATGCAACGCCTTTTTTTCTGCAACTGCCAATTGTCTTTGACTTTTCAAAAACTTCTTTCATTTTTTCAGCTTTTGGCAAAGCGCTTTCAAAATCTTCAATCAGCAGTTCGTCAGCTTCGGGGAAACCGTAAAAATCATTTGCATATACGGCAAGTTCCGGCACAGAATTGCCAAAACTGTTTATTTCGTCGTTTATAAGGCTGCAAATTTCTGCATAGCTTAAAATGCCCTTGCCTAAAATATCTGCAAAACGGATTTTGTCGCTAGCGCTTAAGGTAAGCTGCCGCTTTATCATAAAATTCCAGGTTTCGGTTATTTCTTTTTTCTGCTTTTCAAGCTGTTTTTCAAAATAATCGCTTTCGCAGGTTACGTCGCTGCAGGAATCTATTACTTTTACGAAAAAATCTTCTGCAAGATTTTGCAGTTTGCCCGGCTGGGCGAATTTTAAAAGCGCGGCGTTTTCCTTGTTTTCAATTACAAAAGAAAGGGCGTCGCTTTTCATGCTTTCCAAAGTATCCACGGTAAAATCCGGGCGTACGCCGTATTTGTTTGCTGCCTGCCGCACCACCGTTGAACAATAAGAATCGAGGGTTTGTATGCGCGCCTTATTGAAATTTTTTAAGGCTTCTTCGGCGCGCTGTTTTTCGGCTGGCGGCGTTTTGGGCGAAGTGGCAAAGGTGCGCAAAATCTGGTAAATGCGCTGGTAAATTTCGCTGGCAGCTTTTTTTGTAAATGTAAGTGCCAGAATTTCATCAACCTTTACGCCGCAGGACATTACAAGCCACGCAAAACGGGTTGCCAAAACCTGAGTTTTACCGCTGCCTGCCCCGGCTGCAATAATCGTGTTGTCCTGACGGAAGCAAGCCGCTTTCTGCGCCGCATCCAGCGGCTTTGCAAGAACCTGGTTTATGTATTCGTAATTTTCACTCATTTTATGTTCCTTAATTTAAATCCGTTCCGGCGGTTGCAAAAGAAGTTCTGCAAATTTCCTTGTATTTGCAGGCGGCACAGTCTACAAACGGGCGCACCAAAGTTTTCCGGCTGTCTGAATTTTTGGGGTCAAGACTGAACTGAGGTTCAAAATTGCCTGCATCTACGTTCTGCATAAAAATATCCAGATATTTATCCAGCAGCGCGATTGCAGTTTCTTCAAAACTTTCAATGTCTTTCCGGTCTTCTTCTTTTGCGTTTGCATCAACGACATAGTTGGTTTTAAATTTGTCGTCGCTAAGTTTAAGGCTGTAAAAAAGCGCATTCTGCAAATTGTAGGGCGAATTTTTGCCGGTTTCGCCGTTTGTGCCGGCATTTAAAAGAAGCTTTGAATAAACCGCCATCTGGAAATCGTTCAGTTTTTCTTTATCGTCGGGCACGCAGTCTTTCGGGTCGGGCAAAGAACCGGTTTTGTAATCCAAAATTACGTCACCCTGTTCTGCGTCGCCGCTAATTATTGCATCAATCTGCCCGTAAAGGCTGTAATTTGCATTTATGGGCTGGTTAAAGCTTTTTTCCGTACCAAGAACCTTGTAATTTTCAAACTTGCCCGAAGGCTTTACCTTGCCGTCTTTTGTACATTCCGGCGCAGAACAAATCTGTGCCAGAAATTTTTCGATGTAGTTTTCAAAAATGCCTTTCTGGGCTAAAAGCATCTGGGTTGCCAAATCGCTGTTTTTAATGTCGTCGGCTTTTGTTTTTTCGTCTTTTTCGGTAAGCGCCTTTTGCGTAGCTTCCGGAATGCAGGCTTTCATTTTTGCAAAATCCAGAACACCGCACGCATTAAAAATATTTTCTACAATTTTGTGGCAAATCGTACCAAAATCGTAGTGCTGCAAAATTTGGGCAGTCTGGCTTTCTTCTTTAAGCTTAAGAACTTTTCTGAAAATCCAGTTGCGCGGACACGGAAAAAACTGAGACAAATCAGTCTGGGTAATTTTTTCAAACTTTTCACCGCTGTCAGCAGACGACAAATCTTTGCCGTAATGCAGGGATTTTTTTGCTTTTTCAACAAGCTGGCGGTTTGCAAAATCCTCGTTTATCCGGCTTTTCTGCTGGCTTTTCTGCCATTTTTCCATTGCCGCCGCCTGCATCCGGGTAATCTGCGCCGGTTTCTGGCAGTTTTCTTCTATTAAATAACGCTTTTCGTTTATAAAAAAATCGCTTTCGTCCAGATACGCTTCTTTGTCGCCCTGCTTTGCAATATTGTATTCTTCAAAAAAAGTGTGGCTTATGCAGAAACCTTCAAAGCCGCTGGTGCTGCAACTGAAAAAACTGCGTTCGCTGCCGGCTTTGGCGTAAAGGCGAATGTAAGTTATTGAAGCGCTGTCGTTGTTGGCGGCACCAAGCTGCTGGCGCTTTCTTTCGTTCAAAAAGGCAAGCTCGCTGAAAGGAACGGTCAGAGCCTTCTGGTTTGCGTTGATTATGAAATGATATTCAAAATTACAGTCTGCCGCCGCCCGGTAATCAAAAACGGAAATGCTGCGGGTTTTGGAATTTTGAGGCATGTAGCGTTTCTGCTTGATTTCTTCCAGAAAAAAATCGAAGGGGCGCGGCACTTTTAATGTACCGTTATCGCCTGCGTAAGTTTTTTCAATTTCAATAAATTCGGCAAGTGTTGAAATGCAAATACCGACGATGTGGTCTTTGTCGTTCTGCCAGTCTTTGCCCTGCAAAAACTGTTCTTCAAAACTGCCCCAGCTGTCTTTTATGGCTTTAAATGTTTTTGCCCTGTAAATTGAATGGATTTTATGTTTTAAGGTTTTGTAATAAACCAGCGCCTGCCGCGCAATTTTTTGTTCCGGCGTAATCTGTGCGGCGTTTATATTTGCAAAAAGACTTTCAAAATCTGCGTTTTCGACGTTTTCTGCAAAACTAAAATCCGCCGCAGTGTTCTGGTCAAAGCTGCGGTTTTTCAAAACTTCTTCCAGCGGATCAATTTTCTGGTTGTTTTTTTTGTATTCGCACAAGCTGCGGCTTTCCAGCGCAATGCGCACAATTTCGTTATTTAAGGTCTGGTATTTGTACGGCACAAAACCGTCCTGCAAAATTGCGCTTAAACTTTCAAAATTGAATTTTGATTCTGCACAGCTGGCAATTTCTTCAAAAATTCTGCCGGCGCAGTTTTGGGTTAAAGAACCGCCGCTGCGTATAACATACGGCACGCAGTAATTTGTAAGTTCGCGCTCAATATACGGGCGCAGCTGATCCAGATTGCTTACGGTTAAGGCAATATCGTGCCAGTTTGTGCCTTTCTGGTTAAGCTGGCGGATTTTTAGCACGGTGCGCCGCAATTCTTTACGGGCGTTTGGATACAAAATGCATTCAATTTTTGCGGTTGCATCGGTTTTTGTATTTTTTTCAATTTTTGCGGCATCAACTTCAATATTCTGTTCCTGCAAAAAGTTTTCTGTTCCGGCAAGCGGCGGCAGGCAAACCAGAGTGCAGTCGCTTTGCAATATGCAGTCTTTAAAATCGCCAAAATCTTTCAGCTGTTCCGGGTGAAAAATTATAAACTTGAACTGTCTGGTAATCTGCTGGCTTTCTACCCAAGCCGGGTCAAAAAGTTTGTTTTCTTCAAGATATTTTGTGTAGCGCGCATACAGCTGAAAAAAAGCCTTGTCTTCCGCATCGGCGTTTTCCATATTTTCAAAATTTTCGCCGTAAACTTCCACGGATTTTTCGTACCAGCGTTTCAGCGAAGGCAAAAGTGACGCGAGCCAGTTTGTAAAATGCAGAAGCGGTTCGCCGTTTTGGGAATTGGGTATAAGAGGAAAAAGAAAATTGTTTTCGGTGCAGTCGCTTATCAGGCTGCGCACAAAAAGTTTCCGCAAAGTTTCGGGAATGCAGTTTTGGGCGGTTTTCTGCACCTGTGCAAAGCGCTGCTTAAAATCGTCCCATGCAAGCCAGTTTTGCAGCGCAACCGCGTGGGTTCTGGTATTTTTTACCGCCCAGTCAGACCATGTTTCCAAAGCAACGCTAGAAGGAAAAACGAAGCGGATATTCTGTTTGTTCAGGTTTTCGGCAAGAACTTCTTCAATCGTGCGGTAATCTATAGAAAAATTTGTATCAGTCACGTTTTTTAATATACGGTATTTGTTTTTATTTTTCAAAATAAATTGAAAAATTTTGCGGTTTTGGGGCTAAAAAAACGTAAATTGCCCTTCAACCGGCGCAGAAATATTTTCTTTCCTCCGGTCCGGGCTGGTAAAATTTCAACTGTAAAAGCGCTTTGAAAGTTTTTGCAATTACAGTTATATTGAAATCATGCAGATGAATTTTCACTTTGAAAGCCCGAATTACTGGAAAAAATTCTGGATTACTTTTATTGCAATTATTTTTATGGGCGTTTTCCTTTCGTTTTTAATTGTATGCAACTGGGGCACCGACCCGGCTAGTTTTATGAACCTGAACATCAGTTCGGTTTTGGGCTGCCTTTTGGGAACATGGCAGCTTGGGCTGAATCTGGTGCTTTTGGTCATTATGTTTTTTTGCGACAAAAGCCTGATTGGCGCCGGCACAATTTTGAACATGGTGCTGATTGGCTACACCGCCGATTTTTGCCACTGGCTGGAAAGGATAAGCGGTTTTGAAGCTTTTGTTATGGCAAGCCTGCCGCTAAGAATCGGCGTTTTTGCCGTTGCGCTTATTCTGTTTGTAATTTCGGCGGCAGTTTACATGAACACGCAAATGGGGCTTTCGCCTTATGACGGGCTTTGCAAAATTATTACAAACAAGCTTTACAGGCTGCCGTTTGCGCCCTTGCGCATGGCTTACGACGGGCTTGCGGTTTTAATCGGCGTTGTTGCAGGCACTTTTTTTGCAGAAAAAATGACAGGTTCGGCGATTGGTGCTGTTTTTATGGTATTTTTGCTTGG
>JAKSTR010000035.1 GCA_024402495.1 Treponemataceae bacterium | reverse complement strand
AAATGTGCGTTTTTTGTGGCTTTCGTGCATTGGCAAATATTTCAGTTTTAATATACGCCTGCATTTTTCCGGCTTACGTTTTACAGCTTGCAAAGGTTTTCTGTTTGAAGTTTTGCTGCTTCTGTAAGCTGATGATAAATCATCATTTTTACGACTTACGTTTTATGAAACCTGCGGTTGTGCCAAATGTGCGTTTTTTGTGGCTTTCGTGCATTGGCAAATATTTCAGTTTTAATATATGCCTGCATTTTTCCGGCTTACGTTTTATGAAACCTGCGGTTGTGCTTGTTTTTTTTGCCGGGCAGGCGTATTGGCGCTTAGTTTACCTGATTTAAGGCTTTGCCGCTGACAAAAGCCTTAAGGTTGCCGACTGCAATGCCCATCAGGCGCTGGCGGGTTTCCAGTCCTGCCCAGGCTACGTGCGGCGTAATTATGCAGTTTGGCGCGCCCAAAAGCGGATTTGCCGCCTGCATTGGTTCGGCAGCCAAAACGTCGCAGGCATAGGCGCGCAGTTTTTTGGCTTTTAATGCGTCGGCAACAGCCTGTTCTTCAATTAACGGGCCGCGCGAAGTATTTATTAAAATCGCGCCGTCTTTTACAAGCTTAAGGCTTTCGGCATTGATGATGCCCTTGCTTTTTTCTGTAAGCGGGCAGTGCAGGCTTACAATGTCGCTGTTTTTAAGCAGTTCTTCAAAACTTACGGCTTTAACCTGCTGACTTTCTTCAAAAAGGCAGGCATATTTTGCGTTGAATGCGTCAATTTTTTCAGTTGAACGGGTGAACGCGATTACATTCATGCCCATTGCAACGGCAATTTTTGCAGTCTGGCTGCCAATTGAACCAAAGCCCACAATTCCCAAAGTTTTGCCGTAAAGTTCCGTAAGCGGATGTTTCCAGTAGCAGAAATCCGGGCTTTTAACCCAGTCGCCGGCGTGAACGGACTTGCTGTGTGCGCTTACTCCGTTGGTAACTTCCAGCAGAAGAGCAAAAACAGCCTGAGCAACAGCCATGGTACTGTATGCCGGAATGTTTGTTACGCAGATGTTATGATTTTTTGCAGCCTGCAAGTCTATAATGTTATAGCCGGTGGCAAGAACGCCAATGTATTTAAGATTTGGGCATTTTGCAAAAACGCTTTCGTCTAAAGGAACCTTGTTTACAAGAACAATCTCTGCATCGCCGATGCGTTCGGCACGCTGTTCCGGGGCAGTCCTGTCGTAGCAGGTAACGCTGCCCAGTGCTTCAAATCCGCCCCAGCTAAGATCGCCGGGGTTTAAACCGTATCCGTCAAGAATAATAATCTTCATGTAAACAATTTTACAGCTGCTTGGGGTAAAATTCAACACACCGGCATGCTGTATATAATAGTAGAAAAATAATAAGAAGCCCGAATATCGAGTTTATATGAAATGTTTAAAAACAGCCTTTCGACAGTCCCTGCCTCGAAAAAAAACGTTCGCCCTTCGGTCGTGACGAATTTTTTTCGTGTCCGTGCCTGTCTGCGGCTGTTTTTATCACTATCATATATATGTCTTTTGGTCTTTTATATAAAACTTTAAATTGAACCTAGTAGAAAAATAATAAGAAATGCTTTAGTTGACAGCTACTCTTGCATAGGCACGTACTGTTAAAACTTCATTACTTATCTGCTTTCTACAAATGTAGAAAGGTCATTTTTTTAAAAAGCAGGCTTTCTACAAATGTAGAAAGGTCATTTTTTCTAAAAGCAGTCTTTCTACAAATGTAGAAAAGGTGTTTTTTAAAAAGCAGTCTTTCTGCAAATGTAGAAACGCCAAGTTTCCTTTTTACCATTTCTTATATATATTGAAGAAAGTTATTTGCGATATATTTAGCCTGAATACTTTTTTATAAATGTGCAAAAAAACAGCCGCAGGCAGCCACCTACACGAAAAAAATACGCCGTGCGAAGCACTAGTCTTTTTTTCGTGTAGGCGGTTGCCGAAGGGGCTGGCTTTTTGCACAATTTAACAAAACTTTAAATTCAGGCTATTTAGATAGTGTATAATTACGCGTATTTACATTAAAAAAGGAGTACAAAATGTTTATTTTTATAATTGCACTTGCCATAGCACTTGTTGTCGGCTTAATACTGTTTTCGTTTAAAAAAAACCATGCCGGGGCAAAAACCACAAACACAATAATAACCGCCTGCCTTGCAGTTCTTCTGCTTGCCGTGCCGGTGTTTGCATTTTGGCTTGTGGCGGCAATGTCTGGCTTAAAACTTCACCTGCTTATTCCCCTTGCAGGTATTATGCTTGTTGTTCTGGCTTCTTATATTGCTTTTGGCATTGAAAACAATCTTCTTAATAAAAAAACCGTATTCTGCCTGTCTTTTGCTACCGTTTTTATGGCTTGCGGCGTTTTGTCAGAACGGTACTACCGCTTCAACTACATACCTTCAATAACCGTCAGCCAAAAAGTTCAGTACAAGCGTTCCTACATGCCGTTTACCGGTTCGCCTTACCTTGTGCATACGGACAGCGCGCCGTCTTTGCAGTTTGCTTCCGGCGAAACCCTGCCTGTTGTAGACGGTGCAACGGCGCTTGTTCCGGTTTACTGTTCGGTGGTAGAAAACGTTTATCCGCGTGATATTACGCCGGGCGATTTTGTTCTTTTTGATACTACAAAAGGTGCTTACGAAGAACTGACGGCTGGCAATGCCGACGTGATTTTTGTTGCTCAGCCTTCAAAAGAACAGATTGAAAAAGCGGCAGAAGCCGGCATAACTTTTAATTTGTATCCAATCGGCTACGAAGCCTTTGTTTTTCTGGTTAACAGCAAAAATCCGGTGGAATCCCTCAGCGTTCAGCAGATTAAGGGTATTTATACGGGAAAAATTACCGGCTGGCAGGAACTTGGCGGCAAAAATCAAAGTATAAGGCCTTTTCAGCGCGATGCAGACAGCGGAAGCCAGACGGCGTTTGTGTCTATTATGGGCGCAGATGAGGAACTTTTGCCTCCGGAAACCCATCAGGTAACGGGCATGGAAGGGCTTGTTGATGTTGTTTCTGATTACGAAAACCACAGCAACGCCATCGGCTATTCTTTCAGGTATTATGTTGAAAACATGAAGCACAGCGAAAATGTAAAAATGCTGAAAATTAACGGCGTTGCGCCCACAAAAGAAAATATCTGCAATCATTCGTACCCGTTTACGGATAATTTTTATGCGGTTACGGTGCAGGGGCGCGAAACTGAAAATACGCGCAGGCTTGTTGAATGGGTTTGCGGTGCGCAGGGGCAGGAACTTATTGAAAAAGTTGGTTACGTGCCTTTAGGCGGTGTAAAATAGGCGGCATGCAGAAACATAGGGCAGTACAGGCTGAATGATGAAATCTTTGCGCGGAAAATCTGGCAGCGCGGATAGAATGCGCGCACGCATAAAAGTTCTTTATCTTTTGCGGCGTAAAAAAGATTTTGGGCGCATTCTGTTTTCTTTCAGCCAGCCTGTTTTGCGCCGTTTTTTAGCGATTTCTGCATGTTTCTTACAATTATATGCGCATTATTTTTGTTGCGTGCCGCGTATTTTGGGCTTATAATTTTTTACATGAAAACGTATAAAAATCAAAAAATAGTTCTTGCAGCCTGTTCTACTTTGGCAATTATTGCCCTGTTTGCGGCTGGCTGTGTTTCCAGCGGCAAAGGTTTAAGCAGCAATCTTGCACAGGGCGAAAAAGACCTTGCTCCTTCCAAAAAATATGAACCGCAGAAAGGTGCGGACAGTTCCAGAATAAAGCAAATTAAATCTGTAGAGGAGATTCAGTTGGGCGACAATGAATTTTTGGTTTCTCTTGCGGAAAATCCTTCTACCGGTTACGGCTGGCAGTACACCATATCAAATCCGGAACTTGTGAGCGTTTCCAAAGACTATTTTGAATATGATAATTCTGCCGAACCGAGGGTTGTTGGTCGCGGCGGAATGCGGCACATTGTTTTTTGCTGCAAAAAAGACGGTAAATCTTCTATAGATTTGGTTTACTGCCGTTCCTGGGAAGGCGGCGAAGTTGCTGAACGGCGCGTAGTAAATGTTGAATACGCAAACGACGACGCGCTTTTCTGGTCGATGGAAAAAGTTGATTTTTATGAATGACAGCTGTTTCTGATGAAATTGCAGATAGTAAAGGTGCTGAAGTTTTGTTCAGTGCCTTTTTTTGTTTATGCCCGCGGATTTTGTATTTGAATGCAAGCTTGTTCATCCGTGCTGAAAAAAGCTGTGCGCGGGCGCGGTATTAACGGCAGTTTCTTTATAAATAATTAAGCTTCTTAAATGTCGCTAAAGTTTATTGACCAAAACAACTAAAAAATCTACAATCTAAGCCAAACAAGTGAAAGCTTATTTTATTTTTTCAACAAACTGACTGCTTTTGCAGTCTGCAAATAGTAAGCGTAAAAGCTTTTCTGCGCATTCGTGCGCGGTTACTAACGCAAAGTTTTATAGGAGTATTTATGCGCAGTGACATCGTAAAAAAAGGTAATGAACGTGCGCCTCACCGTTCTCTGTTTCGTGCAATGGGCTATACAGACGAAGAATTGTCAAGACCATTGGTTGGTATTGTTAATGCTAAAAACGAAATTGTTCCGGGGCATGTTCATTTGCAGCAAATTGTAGAAGCTGTAAAAGCTGGTATTCGTATGGCAGGTGGTACTCCTGTAGAATTTCCTGCCATTGCTGTTTGTGACGGTATTGCAATGGGTCACGAAGGTATGCGTTATTCTCTCGTTACCCGCGAACTGATTGCAGACTCTATTGAATGCATGACAACTGCCCATGCTTTTGATGCACTGGTAATGGTTCCTAACTGCGATAAAATCGTTCCTGGTATGCTTATGGCTGCCGGTCGTCTTGACCTGCCGACCGTATTTGTTTCTGGCGGTCCAATGCTTCCGGGTAATTACAACGGCAAGCGTCTTTCTCTTTCCAACATGTTTGAAGCCGTAGGTGCTGTTTCTGCCGGTAAAATGACAGAAGAAGAACTTTGCGGAATGGAACACGCTGCCTGTCCAAGCTGCGGTTCTTGTTCCGGTATGTTTACAGCCAACAGCATGAACTGCGTTACTGAAGTTCTGGGTATGGCTCTGCCGGGCAACGGTACAATTCCTGCCGTTTATGGCGAACGCCTTGCTTTGGCAAAAGAAGCTGGTATGGCAGTTATGAACATGCTTAAAAAAGGCATTACTGCACGCAAAATCATGACACAGGAAGCTTTTGAAAACGCCCTGCGCGCTGATATGGCTTTGGGTTGCAGTTCAAACACTGTTCTTCACCTGCCTGCAATTGCCCACGAAGTTGACGTAAAAATTGACCTCAACATGATTAACAAGATTTCTGAAGAAACACCAAACCTTTGCCGTCTTGCACCGGCTGGTTCTACTTTTATTGTAGACCTGTACGAAGCCGGCGGTGTTGCTGCCGTATTGAAGGAACTTGACAAGAAAAAGCTTATCAACACCAAGCTTATGACTGTTACCGGTAAAACAATCGGCGAAAATATCAAAAGCGCCGTTAACAAAAATCCTGAAATTTTGCGCCCGATTGAAAATCCATATTCGCCAAACGGCGGTATTGCAATTCTGTTCGGCAACCTTGCACCAAACGGCTGTGTTGTAAAACGCTCGGCATGTGCACCGGAACTGATGAACCATTCAGGTCCTGCACGCGTATTCAACAGCGAAGAAGATGTATTTACTGCTATTCAGAAAGGTAAAATCAATAAAGGCGACGTTGTCGTTATCCGCTACGAAGGTCCTAAAGGCGGTCCGGGTATGCGCGAAATGCTTGCCGCAACTGCTGCTCTTGCCGGCCGCGGTCTGGATAAAGATGTTGCCCTTATTACTGACGGCCGTTTCAGCGGCGCTACCCGCGGTGCTTCAATCGGTCACGTTTCACCGGAAGCTGCTGTTGGCGGCCCGATTGCGCTGGTTGAAGAAGGCGACATTATTGAACTTGACATCAATAACTACAAGATTACATTGAAAGTTTCTGACGAAGAACTTGAAAAACGCCGCGCCGCATGGAAAGCACCGGAACCTTGCAAAGGCAAAGGTTATCTGGCTCGCTATGCAAGCCGCGTACAGTCGGCAGATACCGGCGCAATTCTGGCAGAAGTTAAATAATGCCGGAATGGGCACTGTAAAATGTGTTTGAAATAGGGAATTGCGGCTTTTCTTCTGTTTGTATGTCTGGGTGTGTTTTTCAATTGAATAAAGTAAATTGACGGGTTTGCAGAACTGCAAAATCTAAAAAACACGCCCGGCAAAAAAAGAAAAGCCCAGTTCTTCTTTTTAAACATATTTTTGTTTTACAACGAATTTATAAGGAGCGTTTTATGCAGTACACAGGTGCACGCATTGTAATTGAATGCCTTAAGGAACAGGGCGTTGACACTATTTTTGGTTATCCGGGTGGAACAATTTTAAATATTTATGATGAGCTTTATAAAAACAGCGATTCGATTAAGCACATTCTGACAGCCCACGAACAGGGTGCCGCCCACGCTGCGGACGGTTATGCACGTTCAAGCGGAAAAACCGGCGTTTGTTTTGCAACAAGCGGTCCTGGTGCTACAAACCTTGTAACAGGTATCGCCACCGCTTATATGGATTCTGTGCCGATGGTTGCAATTACCTGTAACGTTGCAACTCCGCTTTTGGGTCGTGATTCGTTTCAGGAAGTTGACATTACCGGCATTACGATGTCGATTACAAAACACAACTATATTGTGCGCAAGGTAGAAGACCTGGCTGACATTATCCGCGAAGCTTTCGCCATTGCAAAAAGCGGTCGTCCGGGGCCTGTATTAATTGATATTCCTAAAGAAGTTACAGCCGCCGTAACCGAATACACGCCGATGAATCTTTTTGAAATTGATTCAAAAGTTCTGGATAAGGAAATTAAGGACGGTAAAAACCACAGCAACGCAAACCGCATTACAAAAGTAAACGTTGCAAGCGATGAAGAAATTGCCGCTGCTGCAAAAGCCATCAGCGAAGCCAAGTGCCCGTTCCTGTACGTTGGCGGCGGTGCCGTTATTGCTGAAGCCGAAGCACAGGTTCTTGAACTTGCTGAAAAATGCAATATTCCTGTTTCTGTTTCTTTAATGGGAAAAACTGCTTTTGATGCCGGTCACCCGCTTTGCGTTGGCATGATTGGTATGCACGGTACAAAGGCTGCAAACATGGCTGCAAACCAGTGCGACCTTTTAATTGCTTTGGGCGCACGTTTTTCTGACCGCGTAATTTCTGATGCAAGCAAGTTTGCCAAAAACAGCAAGGTTCTGCACATTGATATTGACCCGGCAGAAGTTAACAAGAATATTCACGCCGACTATTCAGTAATTGGTGATTTGAAAGAAGTTTTGACTCGCATTATTCCTCTGGTTGCAGCACGCAAAGCTGACAGCTGGAATGATGACGTTGCAGAATGGAAAAAACATTTGCCGCCAATGTATACACGCAAGCTGAAGCTTCACCCGAAAACAATTTTTGAAACAATTCACCAGACTTTGGGCGAAAAAGCAATCATTACAACAGAAGTTGGTCAGCACCAGATGTGGGCGGCACAGTTCTTCCCGTTCAGCAAGCCTCGTTCGTTCTTGACAAGCGGCGGTTTGGGTACAATGGGCTATGGTACCGGCGCTGCAATGGGCGCACAGGTTGCAAATCCGGACCGCTACGTAGTTCATATTGCCGGTGACGGTTCTTTCAGAATGAACTGTAATGAACTTGCAACAATTTCATACTACAATCTTCCTATTGTAATTATCGTTGTTAACAACGGTACTTTGGGTATGGTGCGCCAGTGGCAGAACCTTTTCTACGGTCAGCGTTTTTCTCAGACAACCCTTGACCGCGGTCCTGATTTTGTAAAACTTGCAGAATCTTACGGTATTCGCGGTTTCAGGGCAGAAAACGAAGACGAATTTAAGAAGGCTTTTGAACAGGCTGTATCACTTTCTGCTGACGGTAGACGAACACCAGCCCTTATTGATACAATGCTGAACATTGATGAGATGGTTTTGCCGATGGTTCCCGCTGGAAAACCTATTGACCAATTGCTTTTAGAAGCAGGAGATAACTAATGATTGAAAAGAATCCTAACTTTGCTAACTTGTCAGCAGGATATTTGTTCCCTGAAATTGCTAAACGCCGCAGAGCTTTTGCAGCTGCTCATCCAGAGGCTAAAATTATCAGTCTTGGAATTGGAAATACAACAGAACCTTTGACACCGCACATCGCAAAAGCATTAAGTGATTATGCTGCCGGTTTGGGTACAAAAGAAGGTTATACTGGTTACGGCGATGATTCTGCCGGTGAACCAGCTTTTAGAGAAAAAATTGCAAAAGTACTTTACAAAGGTTTAGTAGAACCAAGTGAAGTGTTTGTTTCTGACGGTGCAAAATGTGATGTCGGACGCATTCAGCAGATGTTCGGCGCAAACGTAGCTGTTGCCGTTCAGGATCCTTCATATCCTGTTTATGTTGACGGTTCGGTTATGGTTGGCGCAGCTGGTCACGCACCAAAAACAGATGCTGGTTATGGCGATGTTGTTTATATGCCGTGTTTGCCGGAAAATAACTTTTTCCCGGATTTGTCAGTTGTAAAACCGAACAGTCTTATTTATTTCTGTTCACCAAACAACCCGACCGGCGCAGTTGCTTCTAAAGAAGAATTGAAGAAGCTTGTTGATTTTGCAAACAAGAATGATTGCATCATTATTTTTGATGCTGCATATTCTTCTTATATTCGTGACGAATCTATTCCAAGTACAATTTTTGCAGTTGAAGGTGCAAAAACTTGTGCAATTGAAATTAACTCGTTCTCTAAACCAATCGGATTTACCGGTGTCCGCCTGGGCTGGTCAATCGTTCCTTCAGCATTGAAATTTGCTGACGGCACACCAGTTCAGCAGATTTGGACACGCCTTACAAATACTTTCTTCAACGGTGCTTCTAACATTGCACAGGCTGGCGGTATGGCTTCGCTTGACGATGAAGGAATTAAGGAAACCAGAGAACTGACAGATTTTTACCTTGAAAACGCACGCATTATCCGCGACGCATTGAAAGGCGAAAACTTTGCAAAAGCCGGCGTTCAGATTTTTGGCGGCGACAATGCTCCTTATGTTTGGGCAAAGTTTCCGGGCAAAGGCAGCTGGGAAGTTTTTGATATGATTCTTGAACAGTGCAACGTTGTAACGACACCGGGTGCCGGTTTCGGTCCTGCGGGCGAAAGTTTCATCCGTTTCAGTTCTTTTGGACATCGCGAAGACGTTATTGAAGCTACAAAACGTTTGGCAGGTTTGAAATTATAAAAAATCGGAGCTAAGTGCATTTTTTGTGCTTGACTTATAACATTTAACTGGTAAAATATAGGTTATGAGTGATTATCTTGACGCTAATAATGAAGAATTGTTGAAAGACTTTTTTGCTGAAGCCGAACAACAAGTTGAAACTCTGGAAAGTAATATTCTCGTTATCGAAAATGATCCGTCTAACCATGAAGCGGTTGATGAAATTTTCCGTGCTGCCCATACTTTGAAAGGTGGTTCAGCAACAGTTGAAATGAATGAGCTTTCTAGCTTTACTCATGTAGTTGAAGATTTGCTTGATGAGATCCGTTCTGATAAAGTTGAAATCACGGAACCAGTTGTAGATGTTCTTTTGTCTTCTATTGATATTATTAAGACAATGCTTGAGGAAAGAGCAAACGGTTCTGTTTATCAGGAAGATGTCCAGCCAATTATCGATACACTTCGTTCCTATATTCCCGCTAATAGTGGAGAAAAGCCGAAGAAAAAGAAGCCGAGTCTTGCAGAATTGCAGGCTCCGGCTACACCGGCTCCTGCTCCGGTTGCAGCTGTTGCAACCAGTGGAGAAGGGTCTTTACCGGCACTTACAGAATACGATTTGCTTGAGCTTAAGCAGGCTTGTACAAGCGGAAATAAGCTTTGGGCTGTTTTTGTTACTTTTGATGAATCAAATCCGATGAACTCTGTCGGCGGTATTCAGGTTTTCGCATCGTTGAAAAACCACGGTTCGGTATTGAAAACCGTGCCGGATTTTGAAGCCCTGTATGAAGATGATTTCTATTTGAATGTTGTATATTTTATTGCTTCAAAAGAAACAGGTGCAGAACTTGAAAATGCTTCGTTCTTAACAGATGTTACTGTTTTGACAGATGCTAAATGCATTGATGGCATGGATATTAATTCAATTAACAATCTGCAGAAAGATTATGTTGCAAGAGCTATGGCTGCTGTTGGTTCTGTTCCTGCACAGTCTGTACCACAGGCATCTCCTGCTCCTACACCTGTACCGGTAGCTGCTGCTCCGGTTGCAGTTAAAGCACCAGAACCGGCTCCTGCCGCTGTTGCTGAAGAAGCTGCTCCTGCTAAACCGGCTGAAAAGCCAGCAGAAAAAGCGCCTGCTAAAAAGCCTGCACAGACTGGCGGTACTGGTCACTCTTCATCAGGCAGTGTTCTGCGCGTAGATGCCAAACGTATTGACTATTTGATGAACCTGGTTAGTGAAACTGTTATTACAAAGGCAGCTTTCAACCAGGCAGCAATTAACTTTGGTGAATTGCAGACTCAGCTTCAGGGTATTGAAGGTGAGTACAAAGAGAAGATTCGCAGACTTTTGGAACAGTTGCCTAAGATGGTTGATTCCGTTCAGAATGGTGCAACTGTAAAAGAAGTTAAAACTCAGATAAATACCGAATTCGGTGATTTGTTCTCTATTTTTGATGGGTTTGATGCTTCGTTCAAGGCAACGGCAAGTAAATTCCGTTCTTCAACACAGAATCTTGGACGTGTTGCAGGTGAACTGCAGGAAGGCGTTATGAAAATCCGCATGGTTCCAATCAGCCAGATTTTCTCTCGTTTCCCTCGTGTTGTTCGTGACCTTTCAAGGGAACTTAATAAGAAAATCAACTTGGTAATTGAAGGTGAAGAGACAGAACTTGATAAATCTGTTATTGAAGACCTTCTTGACCCTATCATGCACTGTGTACGTAACTCTCTCGACCACGGTATTGAACATCCAAATGACCGTATGGAAGCCGGTAAACCGGAAGAGGGTACAGTTACATTAAAAGCTAGTAACGAAGGTAACATGATTGTTATCGAAGTTATTGACGATGGTGCTGGTATTGATGTTGCAAAAGTTCGCAATAAGGCTGTTGAACGCGGACTTATTCATCCTAATAAAATTATTTCAGACCATGATGCGTTCCAGTTGATTTTTGAACCTGGTTTTTCTACAGCAGATAAGATTACCAATGTTTCTGGTCGTGGTGTTGGTTTGGATGTTGTTAAGACACAGATTGAAAAACTTAACGGTACTGTAGTTGTTACTTCAGAACGCGGAATCGGTACAAAATTCTGTATTCGCCTGCCGCTGACTTTGGCAATTATTCAAGGTCTTTTGGTTCGCGTTGCTACAGAAGTTTACTCTATTCCGATTGCTTCTGTTATTGAAAGTGTACGCGTTAAGAAAGAAGAAATTTCTACAATTGATAACTATGAAGTTCTCAACGTCCGCAATGAAGTTATCAGTGTTATCCGTCTTGACCGCTTGTTCGGTTTGCGAAATAACGTTGAATCTGAATATAACTTTATTGTAATTGTTGGTACTTCTGATAAGAAGATTGGTGTAATGGTTGATGCACTGATTGGCGAAGAAGACGTTGTTATTAAACCGTTGCGCGATCAGTTTACTAACTCTCCGGGTATTGCCGGTGCTTCAATTTTGGGTGACGGTTCTGTTTCGTTGATTATCGATGTCACTCAGCTGCTTGAACTTGGCGTTAAGCAGGAATTGATTGCACGTCAGGAACGTGAAGCCATCGTTTTGTAAGGGGTGAATATGGAACTTGTTGCTGATGTTGAAAAACAGTTGAGTGCTGAAAATATCGCAGAAGAAAAAAAAGATCTCATTACAAATGTAGATTTTAAGATGGTTACTTTTTCTTTAGCTGGAAAAGATTATGCCATTGATATTATGCGCGTAAAGGAAATTGCTAAAGCCGGTCGCTTTACTTTTGTTCCGAATACATCGCATTTTGTTTTGGGTGTATACAACTTGCGTGGTGATATTATTCCTATTATTGACCTGCGCTTGTTCTTTAATATCCCGATTCCAGAACGCAGTGGAAACGAAATTGAAAATATGATTATCGTTTCTATTGAAGAACAAACTTTTGGTGTTGTTGTTGATGGAATTGATAAGGTTGTTGGTATTCAGAAGACAGCAATTCAGCCGCCGCACCCGTTGTTTGGGGATATAAATATTAAATATATTTACGGCGTTGTTGAAAATGCAGGTCATTTGTATATTTTGCTTGATATTGAACGCATCTTTGGTGCAAAAGCTGCTGCTGAAGAAGAAGCTGCTGAAAAAGATGAAGATTCAATTCAGGAAGCTGGTGCCGTTCAGCAGCCTGTCAGACAGCAGCCTATGAAAGTTGCTGCGCCTGTAGCGCAAAATGCTGCTGCTCAGCCTGCGGCAAAACCAGTAGCAGCTGATCCTAAACAGGATCCTAATTATGGCTTTATAACGGATTCTTTGACTTCTTTGAAGAAATTCTATGCAAGCCCTGTGAATGAAGCTTGGGTTACTGACCAGTTTGTTGCCTGGGGAAAAGAAAAAGGTAAATCTGCACAGTTGCAGAATGATGCAGATGCAGATGCGTTCCTGAAAGATTTTTATTCTCCATGTACTGGTTCATTCTGGTCTGCTGAATATTCAGAAGCTGTATATAAAGCTTTGCCTGATAACAGTGCAAAACAGATTAATGTTTGGAACTTGGGTTGTGGAAAAGGTTGTGAAACTTATTCTTTGGCTTGTGTTCTTAAAAAGCGTTATCCGGAATCTCGCATCAGAATTTATGCACACGATGTAGATTTGATTAGTATTTCTAATGCGCCGATGCTTACTGTTCCTGAAGCTGCTGTAACTCCTTGGTTAAAGCCATATTTGACAAAAAGTGTTGGCGGTGCAAATGGTTTCGCTCAAGAAATTAAAGATATGATTCTTTTTGAATATCACGATTGTATGAATACTGGTAATATGCCAAGTTCAGATATTATTTTCAGCCGTGATGTTCTTTCTTTCTTGCCTGTTCAGGCGCAAAAGTCTTTGATTGAATCTTTTGCCGATCAGGTTAAAGGTAATGGAATCATTGTTCTTGGTAAGAATGAAAAACTTGGAGCGAACGGAGGCTGGCAGGAAAAGATGACAGGCTCTATTGTTGTGTATACAAAATAACTCATACTACTTAAAGGAGAATACAATGAGGGTTGAGTATATTAATCCGTTTGTTGAAGCTGCTTACAATATTTTGTCTGAAGTTTTGGCAGAGGATGTTAAACGGGGTGATTTGTATTTAAAATCTACTTCAATGCCAGTTATGGGTGTTGCTGCTTTTGTTGGTTTGGCAGGTGATGTTGAAGGTCGTGTTTTGTTTGATATGTCTATGGATACAGCTTTGAAAGTAGCTTCAAAGATGAACATGGAAGAGCTTACAGAATTTGACGAACTGGTAAAGGCGACAATCACTGAAGTTGCTAATATGATCACTGGTCAGGCTGTTACTAAATTGCATGATTTGGGTTTCAAATTTGATCTTACACCTCCTTCTTTGTTCACAGGAGAAAAGATGGAGATTTCGGATCATGAAGTTGAAGCTTTAATAGTTCCTATGCTGACAGAGCAGGGAAAAATCGAAGTAAACGTCGCTGTTCGTGAACGTGTATAAATTTTGAATGGGAGTGGAACAAAATGATTACTAAACAGGATTTTCCAACAATTAATGAACGCTCTCCGGATGGCCAGAAAAACGATGGTTCTAAAATTCGGGTTCTTGTTGTAGACGATTCTATGTTTGTTGCAAAACAGATTGGGCAAATACTTACAAGCGAAGGCTATGAAATTGTTGCAACAGCTGCTGACGGAAAAGAAGGTGTAGATAAATATAAAGAATTGTACCCGCATGTTGATTTGGTTACAATGGATATTACTATGCCACGTATGGACGGTATTACGGCATTGGAACAGATTGTTGCATTTGATAAAGATGCAAAAGTTGTAATGATTAGTGCTCTTGGTAAAGAAGAATTGGTTAAAAAATCTTTGCTTACAGGTGCTAAAAACTACATCGTAAAACCGCTCGACAGAAAGAAGGTTCTTGAAAGAATCAGTTCTTCTTTGAAGTAAGATTTTGTTGATAAACAATAAATATTTTGCTTAATATAAAAGCCAGCAAGCTGACTAAAAAGTCTGATTTGCTGGCTTTTGTTTTATTCTTCTTGCTGATAATAATATTCAACTTCGGGAAGTTTTGGAATTTCTTCAATTAAAGGTAAGGTATCTAGTTGAAGAACATCCAGCATATAATAATTTTTTGAAGTGCGTATCAAAACGTCTGTTTTGTCCAGGTGCTTCTTAAACAGCTCGCGAATGTTATGAATATGCACATAAAGCGAATTTACCTTTGAAGGACTTTTGTCGCCGTAAAGTATTTCTGCTATATCGCGCAAAAACTGTTCTTCGTTGCAGTTCGCATAAAAAAAATCAAATACCTTTTTATCTGCCTTGGGCATTTCCTGATACCAAACTGGCGGCGTTTCTTTTGCGCCAATAAGTTCTGAAATTTCGACCAGTTTATCATAAATTTCTGTTTGTCTTGGCGGATCCATTTGCTGAATGCCGTTGTAAGCCATCCAGTAAATCAGCAGGTTTTTTACGGTCATCGTTTGTTCATAATACAAAAAAATAAAATCGTCCGCGTGCTTCCGAATTTCTGTTCCAAGTTTTGAATAATATTCAATTGCAAACCTGTCCGCCAAAAGATAATCGAACTTTTCTTCTTTCAGGATTTCTCTGAATTGATACATATTGTAAATATCAATCAGCTCGTCACCGGTTTCCTTAAAGTGTTCTTCTAAAAGATAGAATGGAATTTGATTTTTACATAAAATTACTAGTTTCATACTTTTTCCTTTTTTTCTATTTATACTGAAAAAAATCGTAAAATTCAAGAAAACAGGAAATAATTGCTATGAAATATGCAGGAAAACAGGAATATTTAAAATATTTATCCGTCATAAAAATAAATAAGTATCAGCAGAAAAGCTGTTTTTAAAATAAAAAAGCACCTTTAAAAGGTGCTTTTGCAGTTAAAGTTTTAACAGAACTTAGTTATTGATACGTTCAAGGTATTCGTTTGTTTCTGTATTAACTTTAATTTTTTCATTCTGCTTAATGAAAAGCGGAACGCGAACTGTAAGACCAGTTTCGGTTGTAATCGGTTTTGTTGCACCAGAAACTGTATCGCCTTTTACGTAGTTTTCGCTTTCGGCAACAGTAAAAATCATTTTCTGTGGAACTTTTACGTCGATTGGATTTTCTTCCCAGATAACAATCTGGTAATCAACGTCGTCGCGCAAATAATACTGCAAGTTTTCGTTCAAATCTGTTGGAACATTAATCTGGTCGAAAGTTTCAACATTCTGGAAAACGTGGCTATCACCATCAGAGTACAAATACTGAGCAGTAATTGTTTCTACAGTTGCATCTTCAACCATATCAGGTGTTTTGAAAACCTGCTGGCTAAGAACAGAACCATCTTTCAAATTCTTTAACTTGCAACGAGCAAAAGCTGTACCTTTTCCTGGGTTTACAAATTCACGTTCTACAACGAGGTATGGGCAATTCTTTATCAAAAGAACGGTTCCCTTTGCGATATCGCCGCCTCTAATCATAATTTTCCCCTCTTGGTAAGTGCTGCGTGTTTACAGCTTGAAATTTTGTTAATTATAGCGTAAATAAACATTTATGCCTAGATACCTTTGGCGCACTTCAAAATTGTTCTTTTACTTCCAGAGGAAAAGGTAAAACGCTGTTTATGGTCTTTTTTTCAAGAAGGCTCATAATCAGCCGGTCAACGCCAATTGCAACGCCGGAACATTTTGGAAAATTTCTGAAATTCTGCCAGTAATTCTGGTCAATTGCGTGAGGAATGCGCGCGGTTTCATTTTTTTCCGTGCCTTCAACCGCAAAATATTCCTTAATATTTTCGGCGTCGGTTTCTTCGCTGTAGCAGTTTGCCAGTTCTATGCCGTTTACATAAAGCTCCCAGCGTTCCTTGCATGGAATTGCAGACGGTTTTTTTACATTTTGCGCAAGGCATCGCACCGCGGAAGGATAGTCGGTTAAAAAAACCGGCAGCCCCGGCGGCGTTGTAAGATTTTTCAAATTCTGCTCAACTTTATGGACAAAAATCATCTCAAATAAATCCGCCCAGTTTTCGTCTGGCTGCGGATTTAAGCCCAGTTCAATAGCGTGTTTTTCCAAATCACAGGCATTGGGACAGTCGTCAAGCGGAAAACCAGCCAGTTTTTCAAAAGCTTCGTTCATCGTAACTTTGGTAAACGGCGCAGAACCGATATTTTTGCTTTCAATTTTCAGTTCTTTTTGCAAATATTCAAAAAGTTCTTCGGTAATTTTCAGCGAGTCTTCGTAATCGGCGTTCATCGTGTAATATTCAAGCATCGTAAATTCCGGGCTGTGCAAATTTCCCACCGATTCCACGTTGCGGTAACATTTGGAAAGCTGAAAAACCGAAACTTTGTGCTGTCCGATTAATTTTTTTATGTAAATTTCAGGCGAAGGAACCAAAAAAAGCTGATGTTTTTTCTCGTTCCACGGTTCAAAATATTCGGTTTTAAAAACTTCAAGGCAGGTTTCCGGAATTAAATCCGGGCTTAGTGCCGGCGTATCAACTTCAAGATAATTTCTTTCAATAAAAAAGTTTCGCACAGCCTGAATTGCCCTGGCGCGAAACTGCAACAATTCTAAATCCATAAAACGAATATACAAATTTTCGGTAAAATATGCAATTTACCGGCAATTTTCCTTGCAGAACAAAAAAAAAACGGATTTTTGATTGCCAGAATATTTTTTGCAAAAATTCCTGTCAATATTGAACGGCGCCGCTTGCTTAAAAAATCGTATATAAATGCAAAAAAAATCTGTAAAAACCTTAATTTGTGTGATAAAATTAGGGAATGTCGCAGCCGAAACTTTTTAGAATTATTGACAGGGCAGTGCAGGATTACGGGCTTATTCAAAATGGCGATAGAATTCTTGTTGGCGCGTCTGGCGGCAAAGATTCTACGGCGCTAATTGAATATTTTGCCCAGCGCAAGGCACAAAAGCGCGAAGATTTTGATTTTGCGGCGCTGCACGTTGCAACGGAAATTGCACCGCCTTTCAATGAGGAACTGCTGAAACTGTTTGAATCCTGGAATGTTCCGCTGCAAGTAATAGAAGTTAAAGTTTTGGAGCGCTTGAAAGAAGGCAAAAAAATGAACTGCTGGTGGTGCTCAACTCAGCGTCGTACCGAATTGAACAATTTTGCAATTGCCAACGGTTTTAACAAAATTGCGCTTGGGCATCATCTGGACGATATTCTGGAAACTTTGCTGATGAATGCGCTGAATCGCGGCGAACTTTCTACCATGCCGCCAAAGCTGAAATATAACAAGTACCCGGTAACGGTAATTCGTCCGCTGTGCATGGCAGATGTTAACACAATCATTGCCCACGCCAACGAACACCATTATATTTCTGCAACCTGTACCTGCAATTATCAGGAAAATTCGGCGCGGAAAGATGCCCGAAAACGGCTGGCGGATTTGACCCAAAACAATGCGGCAGAAAAACAGCGGCTTTTTATGGCGCTGCGAAATGTCAGATTAGATTATTTAACTTATCCAGATAGTGAATTGGAAAAATTTAGAGGCTTTTATGATAACTGTACCGGTTTTGACCAAAAATAATGAAATTATTAAGCTTTTAAACGAAACTCAGCAAAAGTTAGGCGAACTTTATTCTTTTGAATTTTTTGAAGACGTGAATAATTTTGATTCGTTTTTGCGCCAGAATTTTTGCAGCCTTATTGTAATTGAACGAGAAAACGAAGAAAGTGATTTTTATCAGTATTTTGAAAAAATCGATCCAGATTATTTTTATCGTTTCACTTCAACTTTGATGGTTGTGCCAAATGAAGATGCAAGAATGGAATTGGATATGACGAGCCACAATACGCTTCTTCTTGTTTCCAGCATGCACGATTTTGAAATGAACTGCACCCGCATTTTCAAGATTCTGAATCAAAATGTGCAGTTTCTGCACAGCCGCTTTATTCAAAACGATATGGGCGTGCGCGAAATTGGGCAATTTGTCTGCGATAACGATTCTTTTGACATAACCGTTTACATCAATCTGCTTTTAACGTATCTTAGCAACAGCGGGCGCATCGATTTTGAAGGCAAATTTTTACTTCAAACTGCGCTGATGGAAATGCTTTTGAATGCACTTGAGCACGGAAATTGTAAAATTTCTTACGAAGAAAAAACCCGCTGGCTTGAAAGCGGCAGCGATATGCTGGAACTGATAGAACAGCGCAACCGCCAAACTGAAATTGCCAATAAAAAAATCTTTATTGATTATGAAATTTGCGGCGACGAAACCAATTTTATGATACGCGATCAGGGCGAAGGCTTTGACTGGCGCGAAATGCTGAAAAAAGACATTGAACCCGGTTTGCACGGCATGGGCATTAAAATGACCGAAGGCATGGTAAAACGCCTTACTTATAACGAAGTTGGTAACGAAGTTTATTTTTCGGTGGAAAATGCGCCGGCGACAAGTTTTTTGGTAATGCGCGATTTTGAAATTAAAGAATACAAGCCGGGCGAAGTTATTAAGCAAACAGAAAGCGGTGACAATGTTTTGTACTGGCTGATTTTTGGAAATGCTGAACAGACTTTTGCCGATGGCGCAAAATCTTTAATAAGCCCGGCGAATATTTTTGCACCTGACACGGTTTTGGAAAACGATGCCGGTGCGCGTAAATTTTCACTTACAGCCGTCAGCGACGTAAAAGTTATGACGGTGCAAAAAGCGGACATGCAAAGTTTTATAAAACGCAATCCAAGTTTTGAAAATTTTGCTAAGCAGCACGGCTTGATATGAAAAATTTCTGGGCGCAAGCTTCAATATAAATAAATATAAAAAAGCCCCTGACAAATAAAAAGCTTAGCGCGTTTTATTTGTCAGGGGCTTTTTTTGCGAGTTTTAAGTTTTTCAATTTCGATACTTAAAAACCGCGCGCATATCTAAAAAGTTTTTTTTGGTATGCGCTTAATTCTTTTTGCGGCCTAAGTTTTCTTCAATAAAGGTCAGTTTAAGGTCTTTAAGCTGTTCCGTTATGGAAACTTTGTAAATGTGCGGGTTCAAAATGCGCTTGTAAGTTGAATCGAAACATTCAAGCTGGCTTTCGGCATTTATGCGTGCCTTTTTAAGCGCAACGCCAGGTTCTTCGGCTGGTGCAACGCGTTTTCCGTCTTTAACTTTCAGGTTAAGCATTTGCTGTGCCTTGTGCGGCGCAAAGCTAAACTGGCGGTAGTCAATTGAAGGGTGGTAGAAAACGCTTTTTTCATCGGTCGGAATTTCTTCGCCTTCAAGGGCAACAATATCGGCACAAGCCATGCCGTCTTTGTCAAACAAACGCCATACGTTTTTAATTCCGGGGTTCGTCGTTTTTTCCGGGTTGTCGGAAAATTTCATGGTCGGGCACATTTTTTGTGTTGCCGGATCAAAACGCGATGCAAGCTTGTAAACGCCTGTAAACGAAGCTTCGTTGCCGCCGGTAACCATGTGGGTACCAACGCCCCAGCTTTTAATCGGCGCGTTCTGCTGAACCAGTGTTTCAACAATTTCTTCGGTAAGTTCGTTGCTGACGCAGATAAAGGCGTTGGGAAAACCAGCCTTGTCAAGCTGCTTGCGCACTTCCGTAGAAAGATACTGAATGTCGCCAGAATCGAGGCGGACACCAAAATTGTAGCCTTGTTCGCTTAATTCGCGGCCGGCAATAATTGCGTTTTTAATGCCCGAATTGAGTGTGTCATAAGTATCAATCAAAAATACCGATTTGTCCGGATACATTTTTGCGTAGGCGCGGAAGGCTTCAAGTTCGGTATCGAAAGACATAATCCAGCTGTGTGCCATTGTGCCCGAAACCGGAATATCGTAGATTTTTCCGGCTAAGGTGTTGGAAGTTGAGCTTGCGCCGCCAACGTAAGAAGCGCGGGTTGCACTCATTGCACCGTCTGCGCCCTGTGCGCGCCGCAAACCGAATTCCATAATTGTGCCTTTTTTGCTTGCAAGCCAGATGCGGCTGGTTTTTGTTGCAATCAAACTTTGAAAGTTAATCTGGTTCAAAACCAGACCTTCAATAATCTGGGCTTCAATTAGGTTGCTGTGAATGCGCACAATCGGTTCGTTTGGAAAAATTACCGAACCTTCGTCCATTGCGTAAACGTCGCCAGAAAATTTGAAGTCTTCAAGATATTTCAAAAAGTCGTCTTCAAAAATCTTCTGTTCTGCCAGATATGCAATGTCTTCTTTTGAAAAGCGGAATTGCAGAAGGGCGTCCAGCATGTTTTCGAGACCGGCAAAAATTGAAAAACCTCCGCCAAAAGGCTGCCGTCTAAAGAACATGTCAAAAACTGCCGGAATGTCTTTGTTGTGTTTCCAGTAGCCTTGTGACATGGTTAACTCGTAAAAGTCCGTAAATAATGCACTATTTTGTAAATTTTTCATAATAGTTCAAGAATATGCCAATATTTGAGGCTAGTCAATGCCGTGCTTTTTAATTGTCTCTAACTTTCGCTGGTCTAGGCACGGCGCACAGTTTTGCTTGGGCAAAACTGCGGGCTTTAGGTGAGATTTTTGCTGTGCTTTTTAATTATCTCTAATTGTGAGCTGGTCTGTGCACGGCGCACAGTTTTGCTTGGGCAAAACTGCGGGCTTTGTGTGAGATTCTGCCGTGCTTTCCGATTGTCTCTAATTGTGAGCTGGTCTGTGCACGGCGCACAGTTTTGCTATGTCGCAAAACTGCGGGCTTTATGTCATGCAGGTGGAAATTTTGGAGCCGTTATAGGTTTTTGTTACTTCTATTCGGGCTGGAATGCGGTCTTTTAGTTCGTCGCGGTGGGAAACAAGCCCAATCATGCGGTTTCCGCGTATTTCGTCCAAAATCGACATTGTTTTTTCCAGCATGGCTTTGTCCAGCGTACCAAAACCTTCGTCTATAAAAAGCGAATCAAGCTGAATGCCGCCTTTCTGGCTTATCACGTCTGTTAAGGCAAGCGCCAGACTTATTGAAACCAAAAAAGTTTCGCCGCCGCTTAATGTGTTGCACGGACGTTTTTTGCCTGTTTCAGCGTCAAAAATTTCCAGATTAAGCCCGGCATAATGTTCGCGCCCGGTTTCGTTTTCCGGCTTCAAAAGAATTTTGTAGCGGTTGTTGCTCACTTTTTCCAGACGCCGGTTTGCGTACTGTGTAATTTCTTCAAGGTGAATGCTTAAAATCCACGACTGAAAACTGAGCTTTTTAATGTTTTTGCCGGACAAATCGTCAGAAAGCTTTTTATACAAAACCGAACTTTTGCTAATTTCCTGCCGCTGATTTTCCAGTTCTTCCCAGCGCGCCAGATTTGCCTGCAGCTGGCTTATTTCAATTGCAATATTCTGCAATTGCCGGTCAATTTCTTCAATTTGGTTTTTCGCGTTTGCCAAATCTTCTTCAAGCTGGGTTGTATCGCTTTCCGTCTGGTCTTTCAGTTCGTTGCTAAGGCTTGTAAACCGCAGCGTAAAGCTGTTAACTTCGTTTTTCCATTCGGCAAGAGCATTTTCCAGTTTTTCAATTTCACTGCCGGACAAAAGACTTTGCTGCATTTGTTCAATGCCTGCAAAATTATGCTTTGCCAGAACATCGTTCAGTTCTTTTTGCGCCAGATTCAAGCCGTTTTCTGCATTTTGAAACTGTTCGTGCAAAGTCTGCTGCTTGGCTTCAAGGGCTGTGATGTTTTTCTGCGCATTCTGCAAGTCGTTTTTAAGGCTTTCAATAAAATTTGCGTTGTTTTCATACAGATTTTGCTTCTGGCTTAGCAGATTTCTTGCAAAATCGCTTTGGTTCGTGTCTTTTTCAAATTGAACGGCGGCAGAACCCAAAGCTTCTTTAAAGTTTTTATATTGTTCCTTGCGTTTCGCCGTAATTTCATTCAGCTGAGCCTTTTTGTCTTCCAGCTCGGCTTTCAAAGGCGTCAAATCGCGTTCCAGATTTTCCTTCGTTTTTTCCAGGCTTGAAATTTTTCCGATTCGCTTGGTTTCGTTGTCCAGATTGTTTTTTGTCTGTTCTTTTTCGCTTGCGGCAATTTTTAAATTTTCTACCGCGTTCAAAACAGGCTCGCCCAGTTCCAGAAGCTTTTTCTGCGCAACGTCAACCCGCGCCCTGATACCGGCAACCGCCGCTTCTGCCTGCTTTAAGTTTTCGTTTTCTTCTTCAAGACTTTGGTTTTTTATTGCCAGCTGTTCGTCAAGACTGAAATTTTTTTGCAGCTGACGCGCCAAAACCGGATGATGCAGGCTGCCGCAAACAGGGCAGGGCGCGCCGTCGGCAAGGTTTTTTGCCAGTTCAAATGCCATGTCAGCGTGAATTTGTTCATTTTGCGCAGTTTTTATCTGTTCAATTTCGTTTTGCAAAAGCGCCGTGCGGTTTTTTAAGTTTTCGCATCTTTTTTGTGCCGAATCAAAGCCCAGCGTCTGCTCTTCAAAAGTTTGCTTTGCTTTTGCATATTCGTCAAAATTGCGCTTGTCTTCTTTTGCCTTGTTAAGCCTGTCGCCGGCTTCGTGGTCAAGCCGGGTTAAAAGTCCTATATCCTGCTGGTTCTGTTTAAGCGCCTTAATTTCGCCGTCAATCGGTGCAAGTTTGCTTTCTTTTTCTGCAACCCTGGTTTCCAGACTTTTATTTGCGGCGCTTAATTCTTCTGCTACGCGGCGGTTTTTGGTCAGTTCTTCCTGCAGGCTGCAGGCAAGCTTTAACTGCCCGATTTCGCCGGAAATCTGTTCGTTTTCTTCTATTTTACTGTTAATTTGCGTTTGGTTTGCCTGCAAATTTTCAAATTTATTTTGGGCGTTTTGCAGGTTTTCCCTGTTCTGGTCAATTTCTTTTTGCAAGCTGGTGCACTGTGCCTGCCAGTTGGTAAAAGTGTCAAAGGCGCTTTTGCAGTTTAGAGCCTGCCGCGCGTTAAAAATATTCTGTTCTTTCTGGTCAAATTCGGTCTTGCGGTTTTGCAGCTGATCCAAATTTTCTTTTACGCGCCGTAATTCGGCAAATTTTTCTTTTGTTTCCTTGCATTTTTCCAGCTGGGCTGAAATTTCAAAAGATTTTTGGGTTGCCTTTGACTTTTCTTCTTTAAGCGCGTTTTCTTCGCTTTGCAATTTTTCCTGCTGGCTTTGGGCGTTTTGCGTAGAAAAATCTTTTGCCATTTCTGCAATCTGGTTTTCTATGAATTTCAGCCGTGTGCTTATATTTTTGCTGTATTCTTCGGCGTAGTCCGTAATTTTTTTGTAATCGTCCACGGGAAAAAGTTTTGCTAAAGATTCCCGGCGCTTGTCGGAACTGAGATGCAGAAATTCTGCAAAATCGCCTTGTGGCAAAAGCACGATGCGTTCAAATTCTTCTTTTTTCAGGTTTATAAGGCTTTGAATGCGGCTGTTTGCTTCGCTTTTCTGGCTGGAAACAAGCTGCCAGCCATTATTGTTTTCTTCGTAAAAAATTACGTCGCTGTCTTTTTCGCTTATTTTGCCGTTGCGGTTTATGTATTGAGCTGGCGTTGTGCGCTTTATCCTGTAATTTTTCTGCCGCAGCAAAAAAACCAGTTCTACAAAACTTTCTTCGCCAATTTTTGCAAAATCGGAACGGAAAGTTCTTGGCGCGGGATTGTTTCTGCCGGGAATTTCGCCGTAAAGGGCAAAGCAGATTGCGTCCAGAATTGTGGTTTTGCCCGCGCCGGTATCGCCGCAGATTAAAAACATTTCGCCAAGCTGGTCAAAATTGATTATTGTGCTGCCAACAAATGGCCCGATGTTTTGCATTGTTAGTTTAATTGGCTTCATTTCGTTCCTTTTCTACTTGTTCCTGGCATTCGCTGAATAATTGAATTTCGTTTTCGTCCGGGTTTTCGCTGATTTCGGCTAAAAACATTTTGAACTGGTCAAAAATATTTTCCTGCGCGCCAAGTTTCCGGTTTTCTATCTGGCTGCCTGTCACGCCTGCAAAGGCTTTGTCCTGCTTAAAAAACAGCAGATATTTGAATTTATTTTTCAAAAGCATCATCGGATTTTCTACGATTTCTTCGTCGTCAATGTTTATTTCGCAATAGCAGTCGCAGAATTCGTCGTATTTGCCGCTGCTGTAAAAATCGCTGAATTTACCGTTTAAACGCACGGCTTTGCGCAGCGGTTTTACAAAAATCTGGCTTATCTGCGGTTTTGCTTCGGCTGGATTTGCGTCGTCAAATTCTATGCGCAAAAAACATTTGTCGTATTTGCATTCGTCAAAAGAATATACCAGCGGCGAGCCCGAATAAAAGGCTTTGCCGGTTTTCTGGTAACGGTGCAGGTGACCCAGCGCAGTATACGTAAAATCGTCAAAAAGATGGCTGTCTACTTGTTCGGCGGTGCCCCAGATGGTGCGTTCGCTGTCGCTGGTTATTGAACCTGCGGCAAAAAGGTGCGCCATAACTACGCTGCATTTTGAAGAATCTCTGGCGTTTTTCATGCGTTCAACTGCAATTTTTACCATTGCGCTTTGGCTGGTTACTGGTTCTTCGGTCTTGCTTTCTGCTGAAGAATTTGCGGCGTTTTCGTCTTTGGACGGCTGGCTTATTGCGCCTGCGTTTAAAAACGGCAGCATAAAAAACTGGGTATTTTTTATGCAGATCGGGCTGTCAAGGCTGTTTGTGCCGGTAACGATAAAAATATTCTGGTTTTGCAAAAGTTCCGCCGCAAAACTTAGGCGCATTGCAGAATCGTGGTTGCCGGATATTATTAAAACCGGCATGTCTGGGTGTTTCTGGTTCAATATTGTTAAAAAACTGGAAAAAAGCTGGCTGGCTTCTGCCGGCGGAATTGCCCGGTCGTAAATGTCACCGCACAAAAGCAGAACATCGTAGGGTTCGTTCCGGCTTTTTGCTGTATCAAGTTCTTCTGTCAGCTGATTCAGGGCGTATTTCTGGTCTTCTATTAGTGAAATATCGTAAAAAAGTTTGCCTAAGTGCAAATCGCCGCTTTGTAATATTTTCATGGTTTTAATTTATTATAATTGCCTGAATATGTAAATTAAGCTTTTGTTTTGGATTGTGAAATTTGAATATGTGCCCGCCGCATTGCAGAAACGATTTTTATAAAGCCTTGCATCCTGAAAAAATCGCTTGTTTCCGCTGGTCTGTGTACGGGACACGGGTTGCCGGCACAAACTGCGCGTTTTACAATTTTTCTTACCTGGGGCTGGTAGGGTTGTGTTTATGGCCGATTGTGGGTAAAATGTTAAAACTTTCTTTTATGTAAATTATTGCTGTTATGCTT
>JAKSTR010000034.1 GCA_024402495.1 Treponemataceae bacterium | reverse complement strand
TAATTGACGTACGCAATAATGTACATTATGTTTAATGCAGAGGTAATGTATGAATGCAATAAATGTAACACAGGCAAGAGCCAATCTTTTTCAATTGATAGCGAGCGTCAACTATAACTCTGAACCAATTACTCTCACAAATAATAAAGGGAAAAATGCAGTTCTAATAGGCGAAGATGATTGGAATGCAATTCAGGAAACTTTATATTTAAATTCTATTCCCGGAATGTATGATTCATTAAGAGCTGGTATGAAAACTTCTCTGGAAGATTGTGTATCTGAAAAAGATGTTGAGTGGTAAATGTACAGAATCGTATTTGAAAAACAGGCTTTAAAAGACATTCAGAATTTGAAATCTTCAAAACTTGATGGTAAAGCAAAAGAATTGATAGAGGTAGTAAGAATAAATCCTTTTCAAAATCCACCGCCTTATGAAGCTTTAGTTGGAAATTTGTCAGGTCTATTTTCAAGAAGATTGAATATTCAGCATAGATTTGTTTATCAGGTATATTCTGAGAAAATTATCGAAGAAAATACTGAATATGATGGAACTGTTAAGATAATACGAATGTGGTCTCATTATGATAATGTAAAATAAAAACATAACACGCATTTCAAATTTGTTCATGGTCTGATAAAGATATGTAATAGAGTACAGAAAATCAGCAGGTCAGGTTTGCTGATTTTCTGTATTGAACTTTATCGGGCTTAAATGAAAAATCAAGTAAATATAATTTTTTCTTGATGCTACTTCCGTTTAGCGTTAGTATATAGATATGATAAATTCATTTGGAGATTCTGAAACAGAATTAATTTATAAAGGACAGAGAAGTAGAAAACTTCCGCCGTCTATTCACAATGTTGCGCGACGAAAACTCCGAATGATAGCGGCTGCAAAAGAAGTTAAAGATCTACGAATTCCGCCGGGAAACAATCTTGAGCAGTTGGTAGGAAATCTTGCAGGACTTTGGTCAATTCGAATCAATGACCAATGGAGAATCGTATTTGCTTTTGAGAATGGAGGTGCAGATAATGTGCGAATCACAGACTACCACTAATGACAAATTACCTAATATTCATCCTGGAGAAATCCTGAAAGAAGAGTTTCTTGTTCCAATGAATATTTCAGCTTATCGTTTGGCAAAAGAAATAAATATTCCACAGACTCGCATTTCCGAAATCATTCATGGAAACCGTTCTATTACAGCTGATACAGCAATTCGCTTTTCTAAATTTTTCGGAACTACTGCAGAGTTTTGGCTCAATCTTCAGAATCTTTACGATTTGGAAGAAGAAGAAAATAATCACGCTTCAGAATTCGAAACAATAAAAATGTACGCTTACGCTTAAAATCGCATAACACGCATTTCAAAACCGGCTTCCCGGTAGCCCTTCCCTTTCTGCCTGCCCTTTTGGGCGGGCTAAGTTTTTAAAATTCTGTTATATTGCAAAAATAATGAGGAAAAGAGGTTGAACTTTTATATTAAATTGTATACAACTTAATTGTAATCAATTGAAAATAAAAGGAGCAGATATGAACGCATTTAATTTCACGGCTAAAACACAGGATGGAAAAGAAATTGAACTTTCTCAGTTCAAAGGAAAGGTTCTTTTGATTGTAAATACAGCAACAGGCTGCGGATTTACTCCTCAGTACGATGAGCTTCAGGATCTTTACGAAGAACTGAAAGACGAAGGTTTGGAAATCCTCGATTTCCCATGCAATCAGTTTGGTGCTCAGGCTCCTGGTACAGATGAAGAAATTAACGATTTCTGTACGGGGCGCTACGGAATAACTTTTCCGCAGTATTCAAAAATTGAAGTAAACGGCGAAAACGCTACCCCGCTTTATAAATGGCTTACCGCAAATACAAAATTTGCCGGTTTTGAAGGCGATTTTGAAAAAATCCTTACTCCAATCGTTGAAGGCATGGACAAGGATTATAAAAACAACGGAAACATCAAATGGAACTTCACGAAATTCGTCATCAACCGCGAAGGTGAAATTGTTAAACGCTTTGAACCAACTGCTGCCCTTAGTGCAGTAAAAGCTTCAGTCAAGGAGGTTCTCTAATGACCGTTGCCGTCAGATATTTTTCACGTTCCGGCAATACAAAAAAAGTTGCCGAAGCAATCGCTTCTGCCGCCGGTGTTGAAGCAAAAACCGTTGATTCGCCGCTGGAAGAAAAAACGGATATCTTGTTTTTGGGCAGTGCCGTTTATGCCGCCGGCGTAGACCCTGCAATCAGCGACTTTATAAAAAACAATTCGGCAAAAATCGGAAAAATTGCAAATTTCAGCACCGCTGCCGTTATTTCTTCAACCTACAGGCAGGTTAAAAAAATTGCAGAAGAAAATAATGTCTGCATTCTGGAAAAAGAATTCCATTGCAAAGGCAAATTTGCGGTAATGCATACAAGCCATCCGGACGAAAACGACCTTAATTCTGCAAAAGATTTTGCAAAAGCCGTAATAAGCGCCGGCGTGTAAAGACAGCCAAATCTTTTGCAAAAAAAATGAACCTCCGGTTTTACGCCGGGGTTCGTTTTTTTTAGCGGCGCGCTGCGTGTTTTTGCGGCAAAAAACAGAACGCATATCGCCGCAAACATTTTTGGCTTGCGTTTGCGTGCAAAAACAGCCGGTGCAAAAAAATGCCGCAGAAAATATGGCGTCTGTTGCAATTCATTCAATTAAGAGAGAAACTTTTATATATGGACTTGAATCAGGTAGAAAATCTGTCAAAAAACATCACCACTTCGGAACTTTTTGGCTGCGACTGTTCGCTTGCAAATGTTTTTCTGTATCAGGAAAAATACAAAATTTCTTCATATATAAAGGATTCCGTTCTGTTCAGGTTTTACCAGACCACGCCAAATCACACGGGCTGGGCTTTCCCCGTTCCGCTAAAAACCGCCGGCGAAGATTTTCTTAAAGCCGCCATTGCAGAAATAATCAAAAGCGGTTCCCGTCAGTTCTGCTACTGTTCGCAAAATCAGGTTCGCCTTATAGATGAATGTCTTGCTGCCCATTTTCCCGGCTATAAAATTGAATGGCAGACATTCCGCGGCGATTCTGATTATTTGTATCTGCAAAAAAATCTTGCAGAACTGCCGGGAAAAAACTACCAGAAAAAGCGGAATCATATTTCGCGCTTTAACCGCATTTACCAGAATCAGTGGGCGTTCAAAACTTTTCCCGAAGCCGACATAAAAAACGATATTTTAGCCGTTGAAGCCAAATGGTTTGCAGAAAACGACGGCGCAAACGATGCCGATTTGCAGGCTGAATACGGAATTATAAAGAACGCTGTGGAAAATGCGGAAGCGTTGAATATTACAGGCGCCGTTCTGTATGTTTGCGGCGAACCGGCTGCCATGACCCTCGCCTCGCCCGTTTCTCCGTCGGTTCTTGACGTGCTTTTTGAAAAAGCCTGTGCGCCCGCCGCAGAAAATGGTGCTTACGCCGTAATAAATCAGCTTTTTGCAGAACATTCGGCAAATTACACGTATTTAAACCGCGAAGAAGATTTAGGCATTGAAGGGCTCCGCAAGGCAAAGCTTTCGTGGAAACCTGAAATTATTCTGGATAAATATCACGGAAAGCTGGTAAAAATATAGCGCAGGATTTTGCGCAGCGATGCGTTTTTGCGGCTAGGCTTTGGGCACGGTAAAAAATGCAGGATACGGGCGTGCCGCCATGCGCAGGCGAGCAGGCAGGCAAAAATCTTTACTGCAACGCGCAAAAATATTCCGTTATATTCCCCGTGTTGCTAATAAGCCCAATTTGCGGTATTCTTTAAAAATGGCTTACGAAGTAACCGCTACACGCCGCCGCCCCCAAAGTTTTGAAGATTTGGCAGGGCAGGAATTTGTTGTAGCAACCTTAAAAAATGCAATTCAAACCGGGCAAATTGCCCACGCTTATTTATTTTCCGGGCCGCGCGGTTGCGGTAAAACCTCTTCTGCGCGTATTTTGGCAAAAGCCCTGAACTGCGAAAAAGGCCCTAACGTTCAGCCCTGCGGACAGTGTTCTGCCTGCCGCGAAATTGCAAAAGGTTCAAGCCTTGACGTAATTGAAATCGACGGTGCGTCAAATACTTCGGTAAACGACGTGCGCCAGATTAAAGACGAAGTTCTTTTTCCGCCAAACTCGCTGCGTTACAAAATCTATATCATCGACGAAGTTCACATGCTTTCTACCAGTGCCTTTAATGCGCTGCTAAAAACAATTGAAGAACCGCCGCCTTATGTAATTTTCATTTTTGCCACAACTGAACTTCATAAAGTTCCTGCCACAATAAAAAGCCGCTGCCAGCAGTTCAATTTCAGGCTGGTTGCGCCGCAAACTTTGCGCAATCTTCTTGCAGACGCCGCTGCCGAACTGGGCATTCAGGCGGACGATGAAGCCTTGTACTGGATTGCGCGCGAATCAACCGGTTCGGTGCGCGATGCCTATACCCTTTTTGATCAGGTTGCCGCTTTTAGTAACGGGCACATAACCTACGATAAAATTCGCGACAAGCTTGGGCTGGTTGGCATTGACCGCCTGAACCAGCTTTGCGAGCTTTGCGTTGACGGCAACAACGCCGAAGTTTTGCAGACTCTGGACGAAATTTTGCAGAACGGCGTTTCAATTGAACAGTTCATCGTAAACTTTGCAGATTATCTGCGCAGTTTGCTTTTAATTCAAAGTAACGTTACAAAAGAATCGCTTTTGGGACAGAACGCCGGGCGTTTTTCTAAAAAAGTGCTTGGCGCATGGGACACGATTCGCCTGGAACGCGCCCTTTCGCTTTTTTTGCAGCTTTTCCGCGATGTCCGCTACAGCCTTTCTCCGCGTTTTGAGCTGGAACTGGCGGTTTCGCGCCTGATTTGGCTTGCAAATTATGTAAGTCCTGCGGAAGTTAAGCAGGCGGTTGATGCCGGGCGCAATTTGCTTTTGCCCCAGCACGGTCAAGGCGGCAGCCGCCCTTTATCGTATAGCGGCTTAAGCAATGCTGAAGCCGCGCAAGTAAACAGCCAAAATAACTATAATATAGAAGATTTTTCGCAAATTTCTGGTAACGGCGCCAGCCCTTTTGCCCAGATGAAGCAGAATATTGCCCACAGTCAGAACTTGGGTCAGCATTCAGCCGGGCAAGTTGAACCTGCGGTGCAAAATTTTGGGAATAATTCTGTAAATAATGCGCCGCATATTGCAAATCCTCAGAATAATGTTCAGTTTGCGCCGCAAGCCCAGACTTTTCAGCCTGTTCCGCAGCCCCAGCCTGCGCAGAATATTCCGCCGGTTCAGGCTATGCCGCAGGCGCAATCTGTGCAGCCGGTACAAAGTGCGCCGGTTTTGCAAAGTACACATTTTGCAGAAACCGTGCCCCAAATGCACCAGACCGAAAATTTTAGCCAGAATTTGCCGCCTGCAAAACCGGCACAAAATTTTGGTAATGCAGCGCCGGTAAACAATGCGCCGGATTTTTCTAATTTTCAGCAGCCGGAAATGACTGCGCCAAATGTAAGCGCCCAAAATGCTTTTAGCGCGGTACAAAACCAGCAGAACTGGCACAGCGTTCAGCCTGCACAAACTGCCAGCGGCGGCAATTTTGCCCAGCCTGCCGTTCCGGCAGCAAATAATTTTTCCCAAATGCCCGAATATGCTTCGATTGCGGGAAAAAGCCTGAACTGGGGCGCAAGCCCGAAAGATGTGCCGCCGCTAAAAAACTATGAAAATCCTGTTCAGGCGACCAGAAAGGAACAGAATTTTGCCGGTGCCCCAGATTCTGGAAACGCGCCGAATATGGGAAATTCCCAGAATTCAGCGCCGAATGCGGCAAATTTTCAACAGTTTCAGCAAAAGCCTAATGCCGCCTTAGAAAATTTTTCGCAAACTGCAAAGCCTTTTGGCAATTTAACGCCGCAGGAAGAAGCCGCGGCAGCAGAAGCCCAGGCTTGGGAAGAATACAACAGTCAGCAGGAAGAATATTCGGCGCTGCAAAGTTTTAACCCGGCGGAATTTTCTAAAAGTGCCCGTGGTTTTGAAGGTGCTGCCGCAGTTTTTGACCAGCAGAATAGTTTTGAAAATGCAAGCTGGTCTGCACCGGCACAAACCGGGCAGAATTTTCAGCAGTTTCAGCAGCCGGAATATGCCAGCCCGACCCAGCCGGTGCAAAGTTTTCAGCCTGTAGCGCAGACACCGCAGCCTGCGGCATATTACAGCGCCCAAAGTTTTCCACAACCTCAGCCGCAGTTTGTGGAAAAACCGAATAATTCTGCAAGTTTTCCACAGGCTGCCGCCCAAAATGTGCAAAACGCAGGCGCAAATGTTCAGAATATTTCCGGTGCACCGGCAAATATTGACATTGAAAATTTAAAAGAAGCGGCAATTCAGCAGATTTGCGACGCAAAACCCATGCTTGGTTCGGCGTTGAAACAGGCAAAAAACTGGCAGCTTGCCGGCAGCAGCGTGCGCTGTACGGTAGAAAATGCCTTTACAAAAAACAAGCTTTCCAGTGAAAACCATTACATTGCCCAGATTTTTTCTGAAATTTCGGGTCAAAACATGGCTTTTTCTGTGGAAATTGACAACAGCGGCAATGCCGAAAAGCAGGCGGAACAAATTCCGCAGGAAGTGGATTTGCTTTGCCGTATGTTCAAAGGTCAGTTGGTAAGTAAATAACGGAGGATACATGAACCCTTTTGAAATTTTGAAAAATGCCCAAAGTTTGCAGGAACAGTTCGGTAAAGTTCAGAACGAACTTGCAGGAATCAGCGCCGAAGGTTCAAGCGGCGGCGGAATTGTAAAAGTAACGGTAAACGGTCAGATGGAAATGGTAAAAGTTTTTTTAGACCCGATTGCCGTTGATCCGCGTGACGTGCCCATGCTTCAGGATTTGATTGTTGCGGCGCACCGCGATGCGATGAGCAAAATCAAAGACCAGATTGCACAAAAACTCGGTCCTATGGCAGCGGGCTTAAATATTCCGGGTTTTGGCGCATAATGAACGCTCTTGAAGAATTGGCAGAAAGTTTTTCGCGGCTGCCGGGAATTGGGAAAAAAAGCGCGTCGCGAATGGCGGTTTATATTTTAAAGTCAGATCCGAGTTTTGCAAAAAATCTTGCAAACGAACTTTTAACTCTGCATCAGCGCATTCACCCCTGCCCTCATTGTGGCGCCTATACCGAAAAAGATTTGTGCTATATTTGCAGCGACCCTTTGCGGGATAAAAGTCTTTTGTGCGTGGTAGAACAGCCGCAGGATGTGCAGACAATTGAATCAAGCCACGAATTTTCGGGACTTTTTCATGTTTTGGGCGGTGTTTTGGCGCCTTTGGAAGGAATTGGCCCTGAACAGCTGTCGATTGCGCCGCTTTTGGAAAAGGTGCGCAGCGAGCAGATTGCAGAAGTGATTATTGCCACAAACCCCACAGTTGAAGGCGATACCACCGCAATGTATTTGCAGCGTCTTTTAACGCAATGCAATGTAAAAGTCAGCCGGCTTGCGTCTGGTTTGCCTGTCGGCGGCGACCTTGAATATGCAGACAAACTGACGTTGCAGCGCAGTTTCCGCGGAAGGATTTCGATGTAGGCTTGTGCTTCTCGACTGTCTCTAATTTCCGATTGTCTGCGCACAAGGCAGAGTTTTTGCCTGTATTTTAAAATCTGCTTTCTACCCGGATACTTTTGCACAGTGTTTCAGGTTTCGCCTTGCAAAACCTGAAGTCTGGCGTGTTCCAATCGCGCAAAAACTTATATTCGGGCTGTTTATGAAATTCTAACAATAAAGCTGGCTATGTTTCTTTTCGATAATTAAAGCATGACAGTAAAAACGGCTAAGTGCCACTTTTGTAGCGAATGCAACGGTTATGGCTGCCCGGGCGAACTGCCGGGCATGGGCGGAATCAGAAACAACATCAACTTTCAGTTAAACTGCGCAGACTGGAACATTTATCCCAGAAATGTAAGCGACGACGATTTATATAAATGCAAAAAGCCGGTGGTTCGCCTTGCACCGATTACCGGCAGCATAGAAAACATTGGTTTTGCAACCGAAGAACCCTATTACCAGCAGATAATTGATGCCTGCATCGCCGCCGGCATAGAACTTTCCATTGGCGACGGCTGCCCGGACGAAAAAATAAAATACGGAATTGCCGCACTGAAAAATGCCGGAAAAAAAGGCGCAGTTTTTATAAAGCCTTATGCCAACGAAAAAATTCTTGAACGGATTGAATGGGCAAAAGACGTTGCCGAGATAGCAGGAATTGATATTGATTCTTACAACATTGTTACGATGCGAAACCTTGTTAAGCTGGAACAAAAAACCGCAGCCCAGATAAAGGAATTGCGGCAAAAATCTCAAAAGCCGTTTGCCATAAAAGGTGTTTTTACCGGCGCAGACATTGAACTTGTAAAGGAAGTTAAGCCGGAAATTGTTGTTATAAGCAACCACGGCGGGCGCGTAGAAAACCGTACCGGCAGTACAATTGATTTTTTTGCCGAACACGCAAAAGAACTGAAAAATTATGCAGGCGAAATCTGGATTGACGGCGGCATAAGAAAAGAACGCGATTTGTATGTTGCTTCGTATTTTGGCGCATCGCAGATAATGATTGCGCGTCCTTTAATCAGTGCTTTGTGCAAGGGCGGCAAGGAAGAAGTAAAACGCTTTGTAAAAGATGTTTTAAAAGCTTAAAATAATTTTGTAATTCATTGTTTTATAACGAATAAAAAAAACTGACCGGCGGTTAAAGTAGGCTTCAGGCTGTACTTGCCGCCGGTCAGTTTTTTTTGCGCACAGTTTTTTTTTATTTTGCCGGTTCGGCTGGTTTAATGCGCCGGTAGATTATTGCAAAAATGCCAAGCGCCAAAAACGGAATGATACCGAAGCTGTAAAAAAGCGCCGGGTATCCAAAATTATCAATTACAAAACCGCCGATTGCATTGCCGATAATTGCCGCAAAACCAACCGCAAAAAGCGAATACATAGCGTTGCCCGTGGTTTTTGCATTTTCCGGCGCGTATTCTGCAGCAAAAAGCACAGCCGCCGGGTGCAAAAGCCCGTAAGTTACTGCATTTAGCGATTGCCCGATAACGGCACCGGCTAAATTGGGCAGCAAAATATAAATCAAGACACGTACCCCGGCAACTACAGAACAGAAAATAATCAGTTTTACGCTGCCAAAGCGCTTTAAAAATTTCCCGGAAAAAAACATGAACGGAATTTCTGTTGCGGCGGAAAGTGCCCAAAGCCCCGGCGCGCAGTCCAGATGCAGATATTCCTGTACGTAAAGCGAAAATAATTTTGTAGCCGGTGTAAGTGCAAAAAAAGTTGCAAAAAGCAGAAAAATTACGGCAATAAAGAAAGGCGGAAATTTTGCAAAAACGCCTTTATTCTTGTTTTCCGCATTTTCAAAATTTCCGCTTTTTTCGCCTGCGCCTTCATTTTCAGTTTGATGAATTGCGCCGGTTTTTAATTCTTTTGGAAAAATAAACAGGCTTAGCAGGAACAGAAACGCCGGCAGTGCAAACCAGATGCAAAGTTCGGTTTTTGCCGCGCTTTCGCCGTTTAAGAAAAACTGCATTATAAGGGTCATGATTACAAAGCCGATTGAACCGAAAACCCGGATTGTGCCGTACTGTGCGCGGTTTTTGCCCAGGGCAAGGTTTATCATTGTGTCGCTTGCAGGCACTGCGCCCTTAAAACCTACGGCAAAAAGGCACAGGCAAATTGCAGAAACCCAGAAGTTTCCGAAAATCACTATCGGAAAACTTGTAATTATCATTATTGCGGCGGCAAAAAGCAGAAAACGGTATTTGCTTCTGCTGTTTTCAAGTTTTGGGCTTAAAAGAAAAGGAAAAATTATGCCGGAAATTTCAAAAAGCGCCAGTAAAATGCCAATGTTTGTTGCCGTGTGCCCCTGTATGCGCAAAAGAACGGGCAAAAAAGTGTTTACAATGCCGTAAACGGCAAAAAGCATAAAAATCGGTATTCCAAGCTGCATAAAATCTCCAGATTTCTTCAAATTTTCAATTTTAATATAAAAACTAGCAACATTTATTTCAAGCTATGCAATTTTGCAAAAAAAAGTTAAACTTAAAGGCATGAATTTACTTGAACTGGAAAAAGAAATTGAACTGCTTACCAAAAAAAAGCAGGATTTTGAAAGAAACCGTACTCTTTGCGTGATTGTTTTTGTTCTTCTTGCCTACTACACGTATCAGGGTTACAAAAATGACCAGCCTGCTTTCTGGTTTTATATTTTGATGGTCGTTCTGCTGGTGGTTTGCGCCGCAATTTGCTATTACGATACGATGCAGGTAAAAAAATATCTTGCGCAGGTGCAGCCGCTGGAAGAAAAAGCCCGTGCCCTGCGTGCCGAAAAAATGCAGAATGAAGACGAAGGCAGCACCGATTATATCGAAGACGAAGACAGCGGCGACGAAGCCGAAGATTCTGGCGACGGCGAAAGCGGTGAAAGTGACGAATAAACGTAAATGATAGAAATAGCTCAGGAAGATGAAAAACCCGTAAAAGCTTTTCTGGTTGGTCTGGCAAAACAGAAAGTAAAATTTGCTCGGGTCGCCGATTTTTCTCAATTTTCTTCTAATAAAAAGCAGAATTTTTCCATTTTTCAGCAGGAAAAGAACAGGCTTTTTGAAGAAAATGAAACTGGCGAAGAATCTGAAGAAATTTTAAGCGACCAAAGCGCCGATGAAAGCGAAGTAATTTTTGCCAATTTTGGCAGCAACCCCGGCGATGATGATTTTCTTCCCCAGAAAGAAAGCGCTTCTTTTAGCGAACTGCGCGGCTTGGTGCACACTTTGGGCTATGACTGCGGCGGTTTTTGTCTTTTAAGCCGCCTGCAGCCTGCACCAAAATTCGGTATGGGCAGCGGCAAGGCGGCAGAAATCTGCCAGATGGCAAAAGATTCCGGCTGCGACTGCATAGTTTTCGACTTTGAAATTAGCCCGAGCCACCAGCGCAACTGGGAAACTCTTGCAAAAATACCGGTTTTAGACCGTCAGGAAATTATTCTGCGCATTTTTGCCCAGCGTGCCAAAACAAAGGAAGCCGTTTTGCAGGTTGAACTTGCCCGGCTGGAATATTCCCTGCCGCGGCTTGCCCACAGTTACGGCGATCTGGCACGCCAGCGCGGCGGCTCGTATGGGTCAAAAGGTTCGGGCGAAACCCAGCTGGAACTGGACAGACGCCAGATTTTGAAGCGAATTGCAAAAATTAAGCAGGATTTGGAAAAAGTTGTAAAAGAGCGCAACACGATGAAAAAACAGCGGCAAAAAATTCCGCTACCGCGCTGTGCTCTGGTTGGCTATACAAACGCAGGCAAATCAAGTCTTTTAAATGCGCTTACCGGCGCAGATGTTTTTGTTGAAGACAAGCTTTTTGCAACCCTTGACCCTACAACCCGGCGTTTAAGTCTTGCAGGCGGCGGCGATTTGCTTTTAACCGATACGGTTGGCTTTATCGGCAATTTGCCCCACAGCCTTGTAGACGCTTTTAAATCTACGCTGGAAGAAGCCGCCGAAGCCGATTTGCTGCTTCTGGTTTTGGACAGCAGCGATTTTGCCGCAATGGAACAGTACAAAACCGTAAAGCGTGTTCTGGAAGAAATTGGCGCGGACGATGTGCCCGTGATTGTGGCTTTGAACAAAATCGACAGTGCGGAAAAATTTCAGCTTGAACTTCTAAAGGAAAACTTCGCCGAAGGTTTCTGCATAAGTGCAAAACAAAAGCTTGGTTTTGAAGAATTGATTGAAGAAATTTCGCGCCGGCTTTTGGGCGATGCCGAAACTTACGAACTGCCTTTGGATAAAACCGGGCTGCTGAATTTGGTACGGAAAAACGGCACATTAATAGAAGAAAAATGGCTGGATGACAAAGTTTCGGTAAAAGCCAGATGTTACGGCAAGGCAAAAAATCAGCTGGAACCTTACCGCGTTTAGTTTTTTTGAGCAAACTGGTCTGGTCGTTTGTGTTTTGCTAGGCAGCCCGATGTTCTGCAAAACTCCGGCTTTGAGGCAGATTCGGGCAGATTAGTAAAAAAATTGTTTTGCATTGTAATTTTGGGTGCTTTAAGCTAAAATTGAACAATTAAAAGGGGAGTAGTTCCTTGTGGCGGAATCAACATACCCGTTTGTTTTGCAAACTGGTTTCGCCATTCGGTATAAGCCGAAAACAAGACCTTTTATCTGAAAGTTATAAAATATGGCTTTTGGATAAAAGGTCTTTTTTTTGGCGCAAAAGGTGTCCGGGTTTGTTAAACAGCTGAAAACTGCCTGCTTTTTCATGCTGAACCCGTGGCATTTTGCAGCTGCGCACAGTATCTTGTTGAAGATTTGGAATATTTTCAGTTTTGGAGGTTTTATGGAAATTAAGTGGTTTATTCTGGCACTGGCAGTTTTGATGTATCTGCTTGTCATTTGTTTTCAGGATAAAAAGGTATGGTTTACAAGCGGCGCGGCACTGATTGTTGTTGCCCTTGCCCTTTTTATGCCGGGAAAAATTTTTTATATGGAAGGCTGTGCCTGGGATACGCCGTTTTTGTACACGGTTCATCACGTTCTGGCAGACCTTATAAATTGGAATGTTCTGATGATTTATGTGGGCAGCATGGCGATTGCGGCACTTTTTATTTATTCAAGGGTACCGGCGTGTATTGCCGACTGGATTGTAAAAATTTCGCCAAGCACGGGGCTGGCAATTGTTTTAATTCTTGCCATGACCGGCATAATTTCAATTTTTGTTGAAAATGTTGCAACCGTTCTGGTTATGGCACCAATTGCGCTGGCAATGTGCAAAAAATTAAAGATAAACCCCACTTTTTTTATGATTGGTCTTGCCGTTATGTCCAATCTTGAAGGCACTGCAACTCTGGTCGGCGATCCGCCTTCCATGATTTTTGCAGCTTACGCCGGCTATACATTCAACGACTTTTTTGTTCACAGCGGAAAACTTTCAATTTTCTTTATCATTCAGGCTGGAATGCTTGCCGGCTGCCTGTTTTTTTACTGCTTTTTTGCAAAACAGAAAGACAAACCCGTTGCCGACAAAGAAACCGCAATCGGTTATTTGCCGGCAGTTCTGCTTTTAACCATGATTTTCGGGCTTGCACTGATTTCTTTTATACCGGAAGAAATTACAAGCAGTTTTTCGTGCCTTTCGGGCAGTTTTGTAATGCTTCTGGGCATAATCGGCGTAATCTGGTACCGTTTTTGCCAGAAAAAAACCGGCGCCGAAACCGGCGAAATGATAAAAGGTCTGGACTGGGAAACAATTTTCTTTTTGATTGGCATTTTTATCGTTGTCGGCGCAATCAGCGAAGTTGGTCTTCTTGCCGATTTTGCAAAATTCCTGTCCGGCGTCTGCGGCGACAGCGTTCTGCTTGGTTTTGTGCTTATTCTGGCTGTAAGCGTTTTAATTTCCGGTTTTGTAGACAACGTGCCGTACATTATCGTAATGCTGCCGGTTGCGGGCAGTCTTGCGGTGGATATGGGCATTGCAAAAGAGCTTTATATGTTTGCGCTTCTGGTCGGTTCGTGCCTTGGCGGCAACCTTACGCCTTACGGTGCAAGCGCAAATGTTGTGGCAATGGGCATTCTTAAAAAAGAAGGCTACCCGATTAACTTTGGCGGCTGGCTGAAAATTGCCGGTACGTTTACGGTTTTTACCACGGCAGTTTCTGCAATTGTGCTTTGGCTTTTGTGGGCGTAGGGCGCAGCTGGCATAAACCGAAAAAAAATTTTGCCAATTTTGTAAAGATGATTTAAAATTACAAAAGGCGCAGGGCAATTGTGCTTTGCGCCTTTTTTGTCTTTTGCAAAAATCAAGACAGTGAAAAGGCTTTAACTTGTCGGGCAAAATACCGATAGTTTGAATGAGTTTTTTTATTTTTTATCCTGCAATTTTTTTTGAGGTTTTTTAATGAAGTTAAATTTCAAGCTTCGCATCAGTTTCTTTTTGATTTCTTTTATTCCGGTTGTAGCAAGCTGCGCAATTATTCTGCTGATGAGCCTTGGTTCTACGCGAAAAGAAAAATCGCAGTATTACGACACTTTCTGCATAAATGCGGCGCAAAATGTAAGCACTTTCTTTGGCGAAAAACTTGCAATCGTGCGCAGCCTGTCTGAATTTACGGAAGTTGGCGAACACGACTGGTCTGTTGCTAAAAAACCATGTGCTTCTATTGTTGGCGACGGTTACTTTGAAAAAATCATTCTTGCCAAAAAAGACGGCACATACCACAACACCGGCAGCGGCAACCCGTATTTTGACGATATGGCAACCAGCGACAACAAAAGCCCGAACGCTACGCTTTCTTCCATTGCTGCACGCGATTATTTTAAGGAAATTGTTACAAACAATACCAGACAGGCAAAAATGGGCAAGGTTTCGGAACCGGTTGTTTCGCTTAGTAACGGCGTGCGCCAGATTATGGTTTGCCATTCGATTTTTGATTCTGAAAACCAGCTTAGCGGTATGGTTGCCGGTGCTGTTTCTTGGGATTTGTTTGCAAAAGAGCTTGATAATTTGCAGGCAATGGCAAGGCAGACTTTCGGCGTGCCTATTAAAATGGTTATTGTGAACGCCAAAGGCACGGTTGTTTATCACTGGAACGAAGATTTAGTAATTCATGTAGAAGAAACCGGCGGCAGCAAAAAAACTGTTACAAAAACCGTTGCCGATTTGCCGGATAATTTTAGAAATTATGCAGAACAGATGGCAGCCGGCAAAAACGATTTTCATACTGTTGAGTACAGCCTTGACGGTGAAAAATGCCTGTTCGGGTTTGCGCCGATTGGCGGAACTGACATGACTCTTGGTATTTTTATTGAACGCTCGTTTCTGTTCAAGGCTATTGTCGACCAGTTTAAGGCTTCCATCCTATGGTTCATTTTTGTCATGACTGCCGTTACGATTTTTTCTTTTGTATTTGCAAAACGGCTGGTTGTTCCGATGCAGGTTATTGCCAACGGTCTGGGCGGTCTTGCAACCGGCGGCGGCGATTTAACGCTTAAACTGCCTCAGCGCGGCAACGACGTCATCAGCCGGATCAGCGGCAACTTTAACAAGTTTGTTGATGTTTTGCGCGACATTATTTTTTCAATTATTAAGAACGCAGAACAGCTTGGCGGCGTAAGCGAAAACCTGAACAGCACCGTTGCCGATACCAAAACTGCAATCAGCGAAATTACAGACCAGACCGGCAATTTAAGCCAGAACGCCGTTAATTTGAGCGCAAGTATTGAAGAAACGACTTCCACCGTGCACGAAATTGCAAAAACAATAGAAAGCCTGAACGGTCAAATTTCTGTTCAGTCTGAAAATGTAAACAATTCTTCTGCCGCAATTGAAGAAATGGTTGCAAACATTCAGTCTGTTTCTACAAACCTGGGGCGCGCAAACCATACCTTTAACGAACTTAAAGGCGCTTCCGAAAACGGGCGCAGCACGATGGACGGCGTTATTGAAAGCATTAAGGAAACTGCGCAGCATTCTGAACAGCTGCTTGAAGCCAACGATATGATTGAAGCAATTGCAAGCCAGACTAACCTTCTGGCGATGAATGCGGCAATTGAAGCGGCTCACGCTGGTGACGCGGGTCGTGGTTTTAGCGTTGTTGCAGACGAAATCCGCAAGCTTGCAGAAGAAGCCGGCGAACAGTCTAATCGAATTGCGGAAATGCTTAGAATCGTTGTTGACAACATTGAATCGGTGGTCGGGCAGTCTAATGCCGCCGGCGAAGCTTTTGAAAATATTTCGGTACAGATTGGCGACGTAAACGATTTGATGTCCGAAGTTTCTTTCTCGATGAGTGAACAGTCTGCCGGCTCGCAGCAGGTTTTGGAATCGCTTAAAGTTATGCAGGATATTTCTAACCAGATTTTGGGCGGTTCTGCCGAAATGACAAGCGGCGCCGCAATGGTACAGAAAGAAATGGTAAATTTGCAGAATTTCGCTTATCAGGTAAAGGACGTTACCCAAAACGTAAATTCCAAAATGGGCGTTATCAGCAAATCGGTAGAAAGCGTTTCTTCTCTTGCTGACAAAAACAGCGTGCTCAGTACTACCCTTTTGGAACAGACCAAGGGCTTTAAGCTGTAATTGCCGCAAAAGCAAAATTGAAAATTGCAAAAGACCGTCATTCCGGCGGTCTTTTTTTATGAAGTACGCGGAAATTTTTTCAATATAAAAGCCGCGTTATCCTGAATTTCCTTCGGGTGCCGGGTTGCAGCCTGTTTATTCAAAAATTTCAGCTTTGTGCAAAGTGCCCAGCCGGTAAAGGTTTGTTTTCAAATCGTTTTCCGGGTGCAGGGCGTTGTATTTTTTCAGGTCGCTGGCAAAACAGTTCATTGAAAAATGCTGAAAAACGTAAACTTTCTGCCATATTCTGTTAAAAGCGGCACAGTTTTTTTCGCATCCGGTTCTGTAGCAGTTTTGCAGCGCGGTTTTATAATTGTCAAAAATGCCTTTTTTCAGTTCTCCGTAGCCAACCAGCCACAAATCGCAGTTTTCTTCTTCTGCGGTGGCGGCGCTGCAAAGGTTCTGGTGCAGTTTTGCCGTAATCTGTGCCATAAAAACCTGAGATTCCGCAATAAGCCGGGCAATTCTGGCGCTTTCTTCGCAATTGTCTGCAACAAGGGCTTTTGTAATTGCCGCCAGTTCTTTGGTTTTTGCGCTGTGAAAGGGCGTTTTGTTTAAAATTATTACGTTTTTTCTAAAATCAATTTGCAGCTGGGGATTTTTTGCAAAAAAACTTGCGGCAACTTTGCCCGCCTGCCCTACCAGATATTTGCAGTTTCTGTTCAGCTGTTCGTCTTTGCCCGGATTGTCGCCAACGGCAATCGCCGCAATACGGTCGTTTTTTTGTACGTCGTCCAGTGCCGTGTTGTAAAGCAGCAGGTTTTCCAGATTATAGGCGGGCACTTTGTCTTTTTGGGCGGCTTCAATAATTAGATTCTGCAAAAATTCTTTTTTGGGCGACGAATTTATAAAATCCTGCCATATTTCAATTTGTTTTTTAAATTCGGTTTTAAAGCTGCAAAAATATTGCCATTGGGTTTCGTTCATGCGCGTGCCTTTTTTTAGCCTGTAAATAACTTTTTTATATTGCCGATGTTGTAAGTATATGAAGAAAATACTTTTTTTGCTATGCGCTTTTTTGTTTTTCAGTTTCAGCCTTTTTGCCCAGATTGACGACGTGGCAAGCTACGAAGAAATTATGGCGCAGGTGCAGTCTGTTTCGCCGGAACTGCAGGCGTTTATTGATGCGGATTTCAGCGAGTACAGCGAAAGTGATATTATTAACGCCTTTATTGACTTAGCCGGTGAAAGCGACCGCCGGCAGGAACTGCTGGATTTTTATTTTGAACAGGCGGAACAGATTGATACGGCGGCGGCGTGGGCGCTGGTTGCAGAGGGCGTTACAAGTGAAAGTTCAAACTACAATTACAAGCTTGCGGACGCGCTTAACATGCAGATGCACAAGGTTTCTTTTAAGAATTACAACAAAAACACCTTTACTTTAGCCGAAATTAAAGACCACAAAATGTACGACTGCGTAAGCGCCACGGTTTTTTACGCGGCTTTGCTCCGCCGGCATTTTGTTCCCGGCATTCCGATTGAAAGTGTTGACCACGTTTTAATGGCAATTCCGTTTGCAGAACGGCGCGTTTACGTAGAGACTACCAGCTGCTACGGTTTTGACCCCGGTACAAAAAAAGAATTCCAGTCAAATATGACAAAATCCATAACTTTCAATTACGTTATGCCGGGTTCAAAAAAAGCTTACGGCGAAATGAACATCAAGCAGCTTCTTTCAAAGGTGGTGCAGAACCGGGTTTATATGTGCACCAAAAACAAGCAGTATTTAGAAGCTGCGCAGCTGGCGTATGCCTTCAAGCTGATGTGCAGTGATGAAAACGGTGAAAAAAGCTACCAGACGGCGCTTGGCAATCTGACAAACGTAATGAGCGCTTCCAACAACAGGCTTCGGCGTTTTGAAGAATCTTACAAGTGGATTGAACCGCTGGAAGACAGCCAGAACAAGGTTGCGCTTTTGAATAACGCCTATCTTGCGGTATCAAATAATGTGGAAAAAACGGGCAATTATCAGCAGGGTTTTGACAATCTGGATCTTTCGCTGAAATATGGCGTTACTGCAAAAAACAAAGAATATCTTCGCTTCCGTACCCTTCTGGTAAACAATTACTGCGTATCGTCAGTTCAGCAGCGCCAGTATGAAGATGCTAAATCTTTGCTGCAAAACGAAATGGTTTTGGATATTATTCCCAGACCGGATTTGCTTAAGCTTTACCGTTCTGCGTGCGTAAAGCAGGCTAACGAACTTAGCAAGGCAAACCAGAACAGGCAGGCTATAGAAATCAGTCTGGACTGCCTTGAACTGATGCCGAAAGACAATGTTCTGGCAAACAATCTGAAAGTTTACTACAAAAAATATATTGAATATCTTGCAATGCAAGACCCGGAAGAAGCCAAAAAAGTTATAGAAGAAGCCCGGCAGCGTTTCCCGAACGAAAAGGTTTTTACCGAATTGACCGGTTTGACAAGGGAGGATTTGCGCTGATTTTGTAAATTGCCGGCAGTTTGTGCTGTTTGCGTTTTTTTGTTGTCAAAAGCGCAAAACCAAGCTTACAATATAAAAGCGAAAATAAAAAGTTGGTTTAAAAATACTATTTTTTCAGTTTTTACTAATCTTAAACCACATTGCAATTTAAATTTTGTTTTGCCGGTAAAATTGTGCCCGGATATGCGGCTTGGTTTGCCTGCGCAAGACAAAAGCGGCATTTTTTCTGAAAACGGGGATTTTGGAAAAGATTTTATATAAATAAGTTGGAACGTAAAAAACACAAAAATTCAAAAAATGAAGGAATTTTTAAATGAAAAGCATCAGAACAAAACTGATAATCATGATTATCAGCACTTTTATCATTTCGTCCGGTTTGATGATTTTGCAGGCTTACAGAAGGTCGATGAGCGAACTTAAGGAATCGGTTGAAACCGGGCTTACAACTTTGGCACAGGAAACCGCAGCGGAAATTCACAATATCAACGACCGCGAAGTAAAAATGCTTGAAGCGCTTTCTAAAATGCCGATGATGCGCGACCCGAATGTTGATTTGCACGACAAATGGGAACAGATTACCGGTATTTCCAAAAACGATAAATATTATTTCGGTATGGCAATTTACGACCAGAACGGCGTTGGCTGGACAACCACCCACAAATATCAGGATTTGCACGAGCGTGAATATCTGGCAGAATCAATGAAAGGCAAGCCCTGGATTCAGGATCCAAACTGGAGCCCGGTAAACGGCAATTTGTCTACTTTTTATGCCTACCCTGTTTACGATTCAAATAACAGGCAGATTGCAGAAGTTGTAGCCGTTGTTGACAGTTTGCAGCTTTGCGAAAAAGTCAGCCAGCTGAAAGTCGGCAAGCAGAATCATCCTATCATTATCAATATGGAAACCGGCGCCTACGTTGCAGCAGAAGACGCAGAACTTGTAAAAAACGGCAAAAACATTAACGAAAATACCAGCCCGGAACTTGCGGCAATTTTGCAGCGCATAAAGCAGGGCGAAAAAGGCATAGCTTCTTATTACGATACGGGGCTTGGTAAAAAAATGACCATCGCCTTTCAGCCGGTTGGCGGCGTTTCGCGCTGGGCTGTAATCTGCGAAGCCCCCTATCACGATTTCTTTTCCGGCATTGACGAACTTTTGCGCGTTCTTGTAATAACTTTCATTATTTTCAGCCTTATATCTGTGGCAATTTACTGGATAATTATTTCAATTACAATTAAGCCGCTTTTGCTTCTTGGCAAAAACATCAATTCTATTGCAAGCGGCAATGCCGACCTTACCCAGCGCATTGACCAGACCCGCAATGACGAAATCGGTTCGGTTGTAAGCGGCTTTAACGGTTTTACCGGCAAATTGCAGGAAATTATTTCGGGAATAAAAAAATCAAACCAGAATTTGCACGGCGTGGGCGAAGTTTTAATTCAGACCACGCAGGAAAATGCCAGCGCAATTAACCAGATTTTGGGCAGCATCGACGACGTTTCGGCTTTAATAAGAAAGCAGACCGACAGCGTTGGCAGTACGGCAAATGCGGTTAACGAAATTTCTTCAAATATTGAATCTCTCGATAAAATGATTGAGCATCAGGCTTCTAGTTCTACGGAAGCGGCTTCGGCAGTTGAACAGATGATGGCAAACATCAATTCGGTAATGGGTTCAATTGACAAGATGGCGCTTTCTTTTGACGAGATTTTGAGTGATACACAGGCTGGTTCTGCAAAGCAAAAGGCAGTTAGCGAACGTGTTGCCGAAATTGAAGAAGAATCTAAAAAGTTGCAGGAAGCAAACGCGGTAATTGCATCTATTGCATCGCAAACTAATCTTCTTGCCATGAACGCGGCAATTGAAGCAGCCCACGCAGGTGAAGCCGGTAAAGGTTTCAGTGTCGTTGCAGACGAAATCCGTAAGCTTTCAGAAACTTCTTCAAACCAGTCTAAGGATATTGGTAACTGGCTTGGTAAAATCCGCGATTCTATTAAAAACGTTGTTACCGTTTCTCACGAAAGCGACGTGGCTGTTGGTGAACTTGCGGAGCGCATTAAGCAGACTGACGATTTGGTTCAGGGAATCAAGCAGGTTATGGACGAACAGCGCAGCGGTTCCAAGCAGATTAGCGAAGCGCTGCTTGAAATGAGCAATAACAGCGTTCAGGTTCGCAACGCTTCTACAGAAATGTCTGCCGGCAACCGCCACGTACTTGAAGAAGTTAAGGTTTTGCAGGATGTTGCAAATACTATGCAGGTACGAATGGAAGAAATGTCCGGCGGTGCAGAAAAAATTAACAGTTCAAGTGAATCGCTTAAAGATATTTCTGACAAAATGAAAGAAACGATTAACGAAATTGGCGGAAGAATTAACCAGTTTAAGGTTTAGTTTTGCCAGACTGAAAAATTGAATGAACAAATACTCCGGCGCAAAACTTGCCGGGGTATAAAACTCTTTTCGGGCAATAAAAAAGGACTGCTGCATATTGTCGCCCTGAACCTGTCTTGGTCTATTACGGTATTCCGTATAGATGCAGAAACTGGTTCGGTACGGCAATATTTTCGTACAGTCCTTTTTTTTGTATGCGCCACGGTTCCGGCGTTTATTTTTCTGTATTTATAATGCTTTGCAAGGTTTCGCTTGCTTCTTTTAAACTCTGGCGGTTTAATGCTTCGCTGTCGCGAAGCATTGCAGCTGGCACGCCGTAGGAATCCTGCAAGGCATCTGTTGTCAGCACTTCTTCTGGTGTTCCAAAATCCATGCGCCGGTCAGGGTAAAACAAAAGAACGTTTTCTGCATATTTGCGGCTTAAATCAAGCTCGTGCATTGCCATGCAAACCGGCACATTCTGTTTTTTACTGTAATCGCGCAAAAATTCCAGGGCGCTGTGTTTCTGGTTTTCTTCCATTGCAAACATCGGTTCGTCCATAAAAATAGAATGGGCGCCGTAAAGCACGGAAAAAGCCAGAAGTACGCGCTGAATTTCGCCTTTAGAAATACCTGTAAGTTTTTTATCCAAAACTTTTGACAGTTCAAAAACCTTGATTACATCGTTATAAAAACCGGCATCAACCGGCGCTTTTTTAAGGTCGGCAAACGGCGAAGGTTTTTTGTGGTATCCGTTTGCAAAAACATATTCCAAAAGCGACGCAACTTTGTCGTCGTTTTCAAATTCCATGTTCTGGTAAACAAAACTGCACAATGCGTCAGCCTGCTGGGGCGTTAATGCCGCAAAATCTTTATCCAGAAGCTTTACGCTGCCCTGATTTGGTTTTACCTTGCCCGCTGCAAGCAGCATGAAAGTAGATTTTCCGCTGGCGTTAGGCCCGATAAGGCTCATAAAGCAGGCAGGCAGCTGCGCCGTAAAATAGTCAAAAACCGGTTTCGGCAAAATCGGCTGACCGTTTTCGTCGGTTTCAATCTGGTCGTCAATTAAAGGATAGGTATAACTTACGTTGTCAAATTCAAAAAAATTCATAAAATTTCTCACTGAACGATTTTTTCTACAAAAGGATTGAGCATTGCCTGACTTGCACTGGCATAATTTGCCAGAAATGTTACGTAATTGCCGGTACGGTAATGCTGTGCGCTGGAAGTTATGTCCAGAACGGTAAAATCCGAAGTTTGTCCTACAGTAACAGTGCCGTTGTCGTTGGGAATAAGGTCGTTCTGGTTTGCTGCCAAAGTACCAAAATCCAAAACGGCGCGCTTGCGGTTGCCGGTTAAAACGCTTTCTTCAAAAGATGTGCCAAGCGAATTAAAGCCGTCTGGCGGAATGTTTTCTACGCGCTTTTCGGCAATTTCTATAATTTCGCCCTGAAAAAGCACGGTATTCTGGCTGAAATCCGGTATAGGGCAGCGTTTGGAAGAATTGTAGCCGAAAAAAATGCCTTCTCCGATACGGACTTCCTGTACTAAGCCGATGAGCATTCCGGTTTGCAGTAAATCGTAAACCGCGGTGCCGCCAATTGATAAAAACGGCATGTTTCTTCTTATAGAAGAAACTTTGCGCGACAGAATTGCAAGTTTTTGCACGGCCTCAAATGTCGGCAAATGACCAGAAAGCGCAGAAAAGTTTGCTGAAATACCAATAATATTCAAATCCGGGTAAGATTCTGCGGCGGCAATTATCTGTTCTTCAGAAAAACCGTCTTTCAAATCGCCGCATTCGGCAATCAGTACAACTTCCGGGCGCATTTCTTTTGGCAGAATGTAAAATTCGTCCAGCATTCCTTTGTCAGAAACAAAAAGCCTGTCCGGGCGAGAATTTCTTGAAAGCTGCGGAAAACTTTGGATTGCTTTGGTTGTGGTTTTGATTAAACTTTTGTGAACAGGAAACGGCGCGTTTAAAAGCAGAAAATTTTGGCAGTTACTGTCGCAAATGCTGTTAATGCCGGCGGTTTTTAAAACCGGCACAATCAGTTCAGGCTGAGAAAGGCAGAATTTGGTTACCAGCGAAAGGTTTACTCCGCTTTGGGCGCACAAGGCTACCATTTTGTGTGCATTTTCTACTACATCTGCTAGACGCCAAATTATTCTGCTCATTTTAGAAATTTTATCACAGAATTGAGAATATGTAAATGATACTTAAAATTTGACCAGAAACTGCACGCAGAAAAGTGCGTAGTCTTTGTGCGGCGCTGATTTCCGGTAAATTTTCAAAAAACTCAATTATGAAACAAAAAGCCTCCGTTTTTTAACAAAACTTTGCCAGCCGGTCTAAAAATTCTTTGGTTTCTTCTTTTGCAGTTTTTATAAAAGAGTTGTCTTCCACTTTTCCCAAAACGGCAAAACGTTCTTTCTGGTTGCGGTAAGTTATTGACCTGAAAGCATTTGTATAATCTTTCAGTTTGGTTTTGTAAACCTGGTCTTCCATAAAGGCGCGTATCGTGCGTGCCTGATCGCAGGCGGTAACCCAGGTTTGGGCGTTTACGGAACCATAAAGATATTTCAGAACTTCAAGGGCAAGCTCTGCGCAGTCGTCGCTGTAAAGTGCCCAAATTGCGTCATATTCGGCATGAACTTGATGCCATGTTGAAAATTCTCTGGAAATTATTTTTTCTTTCAGCGTGTTGAAGCGGCTTTCTGGCATAAGCTGACCGCCGAGGTTTAACCATAGCAAAGGTGTTTTTAATGCGCTGCCGTTTTTTGCCTTTTCGTTCTGGGTTTGTACAAAACCGGCGAAAGTTGCATTATGGTTTTCCAGGCTGGTTAAAATTGCCTTAACTGCATACATGGTAAGCATTTGCTGATAAGCGGCATAGGCTTCGGCACATTTTATAATCTGTACCGGGCGTTTGGAACGTTCCATGTTTTCGCCTGTAATTTGCAGTTTCTGAACAACTTCCGGTTTTTCGCGCAGGTATTTGCGACCGCGTGCTGCAATCTGTTCGGCAGAAGCCGGCAGGTTTTCGCCCAGATGGCGGTAAACGGCTTTTCCCGTCCATTCTTCCAGAAGCTTCATCGCGGCAATAATTTCGCAGATTGTGTCCGGTGCCAGATATTCGCTTACGATGTGCTGGGTTTTGTAAAAGCGCTTGTCGCGGGTGCGGTATTTCCAGCTGTTGCGTTCAAGGGCGTACATGTTGTACATCCAGTAATATGCCGGCATAACTTCAAGCCGGTTGTGCTGCGGGTTTTCAATTAGCATTGAAAATGGCAGCGGAATGTTTATTTCGCTTGGATAATTGCCTTTTGTAATGAGCGTGTAGCTTGCAAAGCGGCTGTTGTGTTTCAGCGTGCTGCTTAAGCCCGGCCAGAAACCGCGGCCTGCAATAATTTCGCCGTCGTTGCCGCGGCTGTTGTGGTTGGAACCTACGGTTGCACCGGCTGCCATGTTCGACTGTCCCATAATAAGCGATGCAATAAGGAATGAGTTGTTGTGGTGCTGTTCGTGACCGGGGAAAACCAGATTGTTCAGAACTTCGCAGCATGAAACGGTAGAATTGTCGCCCAGAATTGAGTGGATTAGGCGCGAACCGTATTTAAGGTTGCTGTTGTTGCCTATTACAAAACGCACAGCCTTGCAGCCGTAAAAAATATGGCAGCCAAAACCAATAATTCCGTTTACAAGTTCTACGCCTTCGCCAATCTGGGTCTGTGCGTTTTCGTCAGATTTAATTGAAAGGTTTTTCAGTTTGTTTGCGCCTTTTATGTAGGCGTGGCTGCCTATTGCAACGTCTTTTATGATTCGGCAGCTTTTAATAACGCAGTCGTTGCCAACCGTGCCGTAAAAACCGCGGCGCAAATCGTAAGTATTGTTTGTCATGTCAAACAGCGCTTTCATCAAATCGCTGTCATCCCTGAAAATTGTCCACATATAGGCATCGGCGCAAATCATGTCGTAAAACGGCAGAACTTCGCGGCCGCCGGCTTCGTTCAGCGGTTCAATCCATACGCGTACGTCTTCGTCTTCGCCCTGCTTTATAATGCCGTTGCCGTTTTTGTTGTGGTTGGTGCAGTCCATTTCATCTATGCGGTGCAGAATTGAATTGTGACCGATTATGTAATGCGAAAGATAAAGGCAGCTGTGAATGGCGCAGTGGTCGCCAATGTCGCAGGAAATTATGCAGCTGTCGTAAATGCCTTCCGTTAAAGAAAAATCGTGAAACTGTAAAGTGCCGGCGCCAATTTTGCCCAGACGAACCAGACCGTAAAACTGTGAATTATGTATGGAAGAAGTTTCAAACTGTTCGCTTACCAGAACGTCGTTCCAGTTTGGTGAACGGTTGCCGTTTTTTTCAAGCTGGTCAATTTGTGCCGGCGTTAAATGCTGCCATTTTGGCAAAGTGCCGCTGCCTAAAAGTTTTGCACTTTGTTCGTTTCTTAAATAATATTCGTCTTTTCCGGCGGGTATGTATTCGCCATTTATAAAATTGTAGCCGTAACTGGCATTTTTTTCGCTGTAATAAACACTCATGGCAAGAAGCATAGTGATTTTTTGAGAAATTTGCAAATACGATGTTTCTAAAAGAAGGTTATTGGGATAGTTTCATTTGTTATTATAAAATGATATATTACTGCAATGTAAAATTTTCGTAGAAAGAGGTTGACATAAAATGACGAAAAATTATAATCCTGTTTGCCGAACAGAGCCGAACAGAGCCGAACAGAGCCGAACAGAGCCGAACAGAGCCGAACAGAGCCGA
>JAKSTR010000033.1 GCA_024402495.1 Treponemataceae bacterium | reverse complement strand
ATCAATATTTTATTTAATATTTTCTCAAATTATGCTGTATAATTAGTTCATGTCTAAATCCAACGATAAAAAATTCAAACATTTCAGGCGTAGGTTCAGGCTGGCGCTAAAAAATCCGCTTACTTATCTTATTCTGTTAATGCTGGCAGTTATTGTACTGGCAACATGGATTGTAAACGAGACGGAAACGCAGACGGACAGCGGAATAACAGGCTGGTTTGACAGCATCTGGCATACAATTGTTGCAATTGTAGCAGCTTATTACGACTATTATGTAAAATCTGTGCCCGGACGACTGGCTTCAATTGTACTTTTGCTTTTGGGCATGGCGCTTTCAAGTATTGTTACCGCTAGCGCCACGTCTGTCATCATGAACATTCAAATGAAGAAAAATAAGGGGTTGAAGAAAATAAAGAAAATGAAAGGACATTTTTTGCTTTGCGGCTGGCGGCCGGGATTTGAAAAAATATTGGAATCAGTTTTGAACTCAAATGCTGACATTGACGTAGATTCTATCGTTCTGGTAAACAACGCGCCAACGGAAGAAATGGAAAAACTGAAATCGGATATAAAATACGCGGACATAAAATACATAAACGGCGATTTTTCGGACACGGAAATATTGAAAAAAGCCTACATCGATACGGCGGAACGCGCTCTTGTAATTGCCGACAGTTCCAAAAAATGCAGCGAAATGGAAACCGACTCGCAGACCGTTCTTGCCGTTCTTTCAATTAAAAACCTTAACCCGAAAGTTTACATTGCGGCAGAACTTTTAGACGAAAAATTTGAAGAACACATTCGCCTTGCCCATTGCGACGAAGTAATTTTAACCCAGAATTACCAGCACAGCCTTCTTGCAACGGCTTCAAGCGGAATGGGATATTCCAACGTAATCAAAAACCTCATCAGCGACGATTCCGATTCCGGAGTAATCGTCGAAGACATTCCAAAAAAATACGAAGGCAAAACCTACGGTGCGCTTTTTGCCGAAGTTGAAGCCGGAAAAATATTCGGCAACAGCATTTTAATCGGTGTCGTTTCCAGCGGCAAAACTTCAAAATACGAACCGATGCTTACGCCGGGCGACGATCTGGTCTTGAATTCGGCAACAAAGGCAATTCTGGTAAAAGCAAAGGCAGCGGTATAGCAAGAGGTTTTTATGAAGCAGAAGAAGAAAAAAAAGGTCAACAAGTTTTTCCGCGCGGTAAAACTTGCCTTTAAAGACCCGATTTCGCTTTGTTACATTGCAATTCCGCTAATAATTTTTCTTGCCGCGGTGGTAGTTTACAAGGTAGAAACCCAAACCGGCAGCGGAATAGAAACAAAGTTTGATACGTTTTACTTTATGTGTGTTGCGGTTTTTGCCGGCTACTTTGAATACGTCTGCGAATCTCTTCCGGGGCGCGCGGCGGCAATAACCATGCTTATTACCGGCATGATTCTGTTCAGTTTTATAACCGGTAAAGTGGCTTCAACATTTATTGATATTCAGATGCAGCATGACAAGGGGTTACAAAAAATAAAAGCTATGAAAGGACATTTTATAATCTGCGGCTGGCGCAGCGGTTTTGACAATATTTTGGAAAGCGTTTTTGCTTCTAATGCGGATTTAACGCCGGATATGGTGGTGCTGGTAAACGAAGCGCCGGACGAAATTGAACAGCTTCGCGCCGACATTCGCTTTAAGGAAGTGCATTATGTTGCCGGCGACTTTACCGATGAATCTGCATTGCGGCGCGCGCATATTGAAAGTGCGGCGCGGGTTCTGGTAATTTCTGACCATTCAAAAGAATATTCTGAAATGGAAATCGATTCGCGCACGGTTTTGGCAATTATGACAATTGAAAGCATGTGTCCGGGCATTTATACCGCCGCCGAACTGATGGGGCACAAGTTTGAAAAGCACCTGCGCATGACCCACTGCGATGAAATTATTTTAACCCAGGAATATGAGCAGAACCTTTTGGCGGCTGCTGCCGGCGGAAAAGGCTACAGCAACGTTATCAGTTCCCTTATCAGCGACGATTCTGATACCGGCATTATCATCGACCTTATTCCGGCAAATTATATCGGGCAAAAATACGGCGCGTTCAAAGATTTTTCATGGGCGCAGAAAAAAGAAAAGGGCATTTTAATCGGGCTTCTGTTAAATTCGGGCAATTTTCATATTCGCCGCAAGGAAGCAATCCGCGAAGCACAAAAAAACCCGAACGTAAAAATGGTTATTGACGACCTGAAAAAGGTTAAAACCCTTAAAAGCAACGACCCGCTCATAAAGCCGGGCAACGATTTTATAATTCCGAAAAATGCCAAAGCAATTTATGTAAGGGGTAAGAGCAGTGTTTAATAAAAATAAAATAGATTCCTTTGAAAATCTTTTGCCCGTTATGGTGAAAATTCCGCTTTTTGCAGATTTTAACCCGGAAAAAGAAGAAGACAAGCTGATATTGAAAGAAGTTTACGATAATTTTTCGCTTAAGCATTATAAAAAAGGCGAACTGATTATTAAGGAAGGCGACGAGGGCGATGTATTTTTCATTCTGTACAGTGGAAAAGTGCACGTTTTCAGGAACACATTAAGCGGCGATAAAATTTCCCTTGCATATTTGTCCAGTGAAATGAATATTTTCTTTGGTGAAACTGCGTTAATCAGTCAGGATACGCGCTCTGCTTCCATCAGTGCCGAAACCGACTGCACCACGGTTACACTGACCGGCAGCCAGTTTGCAGACCTTTGCGACACGCACCCGATTCTGGGCTTGCGGGTTCTGCGCTGTCTTTCCAAGCGGCTGATGAAAACCGTAAGCGACCTTAACAAAGACAAGGCGGCGCTGTACGAAACTCTGTTTGACGAAATTGAAAACGGCGGGCGCTAGCGTGTTTGATGCGGCTGAAGCTTTGCCGAAAATTAACAGAAAGAAAATAAAAGCCGGATTTTAAGAGATTAAAAATCTTAGAATCCGGCTTTTTTGTTTTACAAAACTGAAAAAATATTCAGCGTTATAAAATTATTTTAAAACTGCGGTACCGTATACGGCTGGCGAAGCATATCCCTGACCGGTCTGGTCAAACCAGCTCAAAGTACCTTTGCGGATACCGTTTTCAGCGTCGTTAATCTGGAACTCGATGCCGATGGAAGCTCCTTCCGATGGTTTTACGTCAGTCCATTTAAAGGCTGCTTCTACAACATAGCCGCCGCTTACGGTTTTTGCCGCAGATTTTATGTTTTCTGCAACGCATTTTTGTCCGTTAAACGACTGCACGTTTTTGTAGTTAATGCGGTACTGCTTGTCGTCGGCTTCGTAGGCGCTGGTTTTATGGTTGTTTTCGTCAATAAATACTTCAACAGAATCCTGTTCCCATGCGTTGGCGTTTTTGTCGTCCAGTTTTGGGTCTAAAACCTTAAAATAAACGTACAAATTGTCGCTGTCGTAAAGGCATTTTACGCTTGCTTCTGCGTCAGCACCCAAATTGATTTGCAGTTTGGTTTCTTCGGCATTTTTCCATGCTTCGTCTTCGGCGGCATCAATTTTTACAGTGCCTTTTGCAATTGAAAGGGTAGAAGGCTTTAAGATTGCGCTTGCAAAATATTTGCTGCCCTTATCCTGACTGTTGTTAAAATCGTTGAAACTTATTTTTTCGCCGTTGTTGCTGACGCAAAGGTCAATGCCTATGGTCTGGGCAACATTAACGGAACATGGTACCACAATTTCGCCGGTGTAACTGTTTTTGTCGCCGGCAGAGTTTTTGCGGCTGGCGCTGGCTTTTGCAACGGCTGCACCGTCTTTTAGCGAGCCTTTTGCATCTACAAATACGGTAACGCTGTCTTTATCGCCGGCAGTTTTGTCGTATACTTTGTAAAGCACTTTTACGCCTTCAGCATTCCAAACCGGCAAAAACTCAACGTCAATTCCGTTCTGGCTGAAAGCATAAACAGATTTTGCATTTGCGTTTGCCAGTGTCTGGTTCTGGTCCTGTTCAATAACAATATTCTGAATGTTCGGTTCAAGCCGGCTTGGGTCAACGTATGCCCAGTATGCCGGTTTTGCCTGATAGTTGCCGTCAAAAAGCAGCGGGCACTGTTTGGTTTTTCCGTCTGCGCCGCCGCCAACATTTGCGTGCCAGTGCAGCCACGAATTAGGTTCAATAATGCCCCATGTAACGATACCGCCGCAGGTAATGCCTTTTTCTGCATTCAGTTTTTTGTAAATGTCAAAAATCTGCTTGTGGCAGTATGCCATTTTGGTCAATTCGGCGGCTTTTTCTTCGGCAGTACCTTTGTAGCCGGTATGTGTCTGAAAATCCAATTCGGTAATCATGATTTTACCGACAACTTCGGCATAGGCGCGTGCCGAATTTTCAAACTGCTGGGCGTTGAACGAATCGGTTTTGTAGTGGCCCTGCATACCGAAGCCGTCAATGCGCGCGCCGGGGCAGGCTTTAACGTCTTTCAGCAGCTGAACGATGCCCTTTGTTTTGGTCGGCGAAGTTTCGCCGTAATCGTTGTAGTAAAGCTCAAGCTTTTTAGGCGCATATTTGTTGGCGCATCTAAAAGCATTCAGAATGAATTCGTTGCTTTTGTAAACAGCCCACCAGCTTGAATTTTCTTTATCGGTTCTGTAAGTGCCGGTGCTGTCGCTTACGGCTTCGTTCAAAACGTCCCAGCCGTAAAACATATCTTTGTAAGGACTTTGTTTGCCAACAAAATATTCAAGTACGCTTTTAATATACCATTCCTGACGTAAATTCATGGTTGCAGGGTCGGTATACGGTTTTTTTACATCGTAATCTTCGTGGAAAAACCATTCCGGCGTTTGCGAATGCCATACAAGCACGTGACCGCGAACTTTTACTTTGTTTTTCGGATTTGCGTCGTTCCATTCTTTCAGCATGTTAAGCATTGCTTCTGCATTGGAACCTGCCATGTTAAGTTTTGCCGGTACGGTTACCTGTTTGCCGTCAATTTCAACCTGCACAACGTTGCTGCCCGGTGCGGCACTGCCAAGCATTGCATCAGGCTTTAATTCGTTGCCAAAAGTTACGGCATTGAAATGTTTGTGAACCAAATCCATCAGAAGTTTGTCGCCAGCTTCGCTGTACATAATTGCACCGCCGGCAATTGCATTGCTGCCAAGTGCTTTTGTTACCGCAGTTTTGAAAGGCGTAATGTCTTCAATTTCGGTAACTGTAATTTTGCTGTTATCGAGGGTAAATGTAATGCTTTCAAAATCAACTGTGCGGGCGTCGGCAATCATGTTCATTACGCCAACATATTTTAAGCCGTCGCTAGTTGCAACGTTAAGGTTTAAGCCCGAATAGTTTACCAGAGTTTCGCTGAAGGACGGCAACCCTTCTTCGGTTAGAAGCTTTAAGCACAGACTGGAACTGTCGCTGCCGCTGGTCGGGTTCAGGGTAACTTCGGTTACTTTCTGCATGTCAATCTGCGCCGGAACTGCAAAAACAACTTGTCCCCATTGTCCGCCAAAATTAACTTTTGCAATACCGTTTGTAATTTTGGCTTCGGCGCCGGCTTGTGCTGCAACCTGAATTGCAGAAAAATCCACGGCGCGGTCTTCAATTCCGCCAACAGCTTTGCTGTCCTGGTTTTTCAAACTGGTTTCACTTTTGTTCTGCTGGGTTTTGCAGCCAGCGCACAAAAAAAGTGTTGCAGCCAGCATTACTGCAATTACTTTTTGACAATTTACTTTCATTTTTCCTCCGTATTTTTTTGAAAAATTGTTTTTTATGTCAATTTTAGTTTAATTGAAGAAGAAAAGTTGCAAAACTGGAAGAATTTTAAAATAACACCCGACAAATTTCATTTTTTTTGTATTCTGAATGTTTTATGCTGCGCGCGCTGCCAGTTGGTGCAGGGCAGAAACAGCGCAGTATTTGCTTGCAAAACCGTATTCAAAAAAAATATTTCAAACGGCAGGCAGGCAATATGGCAGGTGATAAAAAATAAACCGCACCTTTTATGCTGCAAAGATGCGGTTTTTACAAAAGCTTTATAAATTGAAAAATACGGCTTTCCCTAAATATTTTTACAAGCCGGATTATTTCAGAATTGTAATTTCTACGCGGCGGTTTCGGGCGCGGCCTGCTTCCGTTGTGTTTTCGGCAATCGGCTGTTCTGCGCCAAAACCCTTGGAAAAAATATGATAAGCGTCTTTTACGCCCAGCTCTACCAGATATGCGGCAACAGCCTGTGCGCGCTTTTCACTAAGTTCCTGCCGCGCCTTTTCGGAACCGGCAAGGGCGGTATGACCGCTTACCAGAAGGTCGTTGTCTGGATATTGCTGCAAAATTGTTGCAATTTTGCGCAGTTTTATTTTTTCGCTTTCCATCAAAAATGCAGAATCTGCCCTGAACTGAATGTTTTCAATACTGATCGTAATGCCTTTTTCGGTTTCGGTAACGGCGGTGTTTTCAATGCCCAAATCCTTAATTTTTTCGGCTACTTCTTCAATTTTGGTTTCTTTTACTGCGCGGCTCTGGCTTGTAATTTCTGCCTGAGCTGTGCCTTCAAAAACAGCCACGGTACCGTATGCGGTTTCTATAATAATGCGGAATTCTTCGCTGTAATGGTCAATTCCGCCTGCTTCATTATCAAAATAAATGGTCTGCTTTGAAAAACCCTGGGTGTAGTAGGGGTAATCCATGGTGCGGTCAACCGGCATATTCTGGTTTGTAAAATCCATGGTGTACTGGGCAGAAATTTTATGCAGCAGCTTGCCGTTTACGGTTTCCGGGCCGATGTATTTGTATTTTACGGTGAAAGGAACTTTAAAAGGCCGAGGCATATCAAATCCGCGGCGCAAATCGTGGGCTTCTTCGCCTGCGGCTGTCCATGTATCGCCGGGTTTCAGGTCTTTTGCCGGAAAAACCGGTACGTTGCGCACAACCGGCATAAAATATGTGTCGCCAATATCATATTCACCAAAAACAGAACGGTTAAAAATGCTGTGATATTCTTCACCCCATGTAAAAGAAGGCATGCCGAACTGGTCGGTAGAAGCTTCGCTGGTCATAAAAACGGCATCGTGTGTACCCCAGTCGCCGCTGGTGCCGGTTACGTCAACCCCAATTCTGTTAACGATTTCGGCATGGTGGCTGAAAATGCCGTTAAAATAAACATCTTCCTGCACGGTTGAAAGAATACGGTAATTGTCGCCGGCGTTGTATTTGAATAAGAATTCTTCGGCAAAAGCGCCGGCACAAAAGGCTGAAAGCAATAAAACGCCTGCAATTTTTTTCATACAAACTGTTTTCATAAAAACCTCTCTTTATTATCGAGAAAATTTACCCGATGATTGAGTATGCTTGCGGATTTAAACAACTTCAGTTCACTTTTGGCTACAACAAAAATCGGTATTATTTTTATTTGTGCAGGCTGTTTAATTGCCCTTTGCATGCTTTGCGCCGTTGTTTTTGCATTGGGGCGGCGCGTCGGCATTTTGGAAAGCGAAAAAAATGAAAAGCAGCGGCTGGAATATGCCCGTGAAGATGCCGTAAAAAGGTCAAGGGCGGTTTTAACCGGGCAGATAGGCGAACAGTTTGCGCCGCTTTTGCCTGATTTTCCGTGCCACGCCGCCGACTGCCGCTTTTTTGGCAAGCCCATAGATTATATTGGTTTTAAAGGCTTAAACGAAGGCGAAGTTGAAGAAGTGCTTTTTATAGAAATAAAAAGCGGCGGTTCAATGTTAAGCCGCCGCGAGCGTTCTTTAAAAGAAGCAATTGAAAAGAAAAAGGTGCGTTATGTAGAAGTGCGCATTTAGTCGCGCTTATTTCTGCTGTTCGGCAAGTTTTTCTTCGTATTTTTTTATTGGCAGCGGCTTGCTGTAATAAAACCCCTGAATTTTATCGCAGCCGCAGGTACGCAAAAAGTCAACCTGATATTTTTCTTCTGCGCCTTCGGCAAGGCAGCAGAAACCCAGATGTTTGGTCATGCTTACAACGTCTTTTATTAAAAGCGCGGCGCGTTCCGTATTGTGGTTTTGGTTTTCCAAAATGCCGTCTACAAAGCTTTTGTCCAGCTTTACAGTATCCAGCGGCAGCGATTGCAGCAGGCTGAGCGAAGAATAGCCCGTTCCAAAATCGTCCATGCTTACGCCGAATCCCAAAGAATGCAAATCAACCAGAAACTGGCGCATCGGTTCAATATCGTAAAATGCAACGGTTTCTGTCAGTTCAAATTCAATCAGTTCGTGCGGCACTTTATAATAATCAACGCAGGCGCAGAGCTGTTCAATTAAATGTTCGTTCTGGATGCGTTTACGCGACAGATTGATGGAAACCGGCATTGCAGGCAGACCTTTTCTGGCAAATTCTGCATGCATCTGGCAAACTTTTGTAAGCATTATCTGGTCAATTTTATCAACCACGTCATAAGATTCAAATATCGGAATAAACTCTGCCGGCGGAAGTATTTTTTCTTTCTTGTAAAACCAGCGGCAAAGGGCTTCTGCGCCTACAATTTTTTCACTGTTTATATCGTATTTTGGCTGCAAATATACCATAAACTCGTCGTTGGCAATTGCGCGGTCAAGTTCGGCAAGGTAGCGGCGGCTGGTAATAAGGTTGTCGTACATTTCTTCAGTGTAAAAATTGATTTCGGTACAGTTATGCTTTGTGCCAAGCCTTTGGGCGTATTTGGCAAGGTCTGCAACACGGTCGTCGCGGTCAATTGCGTCATCGGCTGGCACTACACCGCAGCGGTAATATATCTTGAATTCTTTACTGCACGGCGGGGTAGAAATTTTTTCAAAAAACTTTAAAAGAATTTTTTCAAGTTCTTCATTTGAATAAGGTTTTGTCATTATGGCGAAATTGTCGTTGTCGCACCGTACCGCGTGCAAAATCCAGTCGGTTTCTTTTTTCAGCTGTTCGCTAATCATTATCAAAATGTCGTTCGCCTTAAAATGCCCGTAAAGTTCGTTTATCATTTTAAAATCTTTTATGTCAAAGTGAACGAAACAATAGCGCACGTTCGGGTCGCGGTAACGTGTGTCCAAGAATTTCCACATGTAGTTCCAGTTATAAAAGTTGGTTATCGAATCGTGATAAACCATGTGATAAAGTTCTTCTTTTGTAAGCTGGTCAAATTCTCTGCCGTTTTCCGGATGGAAAATTTCTCGAAGCTGCGAATACCGTGATTTTTTCTTGAACAGGAACATTAAAACCTCATTTTTAATGATACAGCCACTTTTTGAATTTGAATAGTTACATTTTTACTAAAATTTTACTTTATATAGAAAAGCGTTTTACATTTTAAAATATTTAAGGCAAAAAAAAACGCGCCAGTGCAAAAAAACAAAGGCGCGTTTACCGGTTTTGTTTAATTATTCAACAAAGTTACTGTTCATTATTCAAAACGAATTGTTTCCCACAATTCTGCGTATTTTGCCAGATCTTCGCCAATGTCTGCCTTAATTTCGCAGTTGGCAAGCTGGTCTACGGTGTAATGCGGTTTTGTGGTTGTAAACTGTTCTGCCGCAGGGTTTACGCCGGCTGGGAAGTGGAACTGATCCAGGAATTTTGCATAAACTTCAGGGCGGTGAATGAAGTTTATAAACTTCATTGCAAGCTCTGCGTTTTTGCTGTCTTTTAAGATACACATTGAATCAATGTACATCGGGCCGCCTTCTTCCGGAATGAAGAATGTAACGTCGCCCCAGTTTTCTTCCGGAACTTCACCGTAAACGGCTTCGGCATAACCCTGTACAACCCAAAAGTCGCCGCTTGCAAAAGATTTTCCAAAACCTTCAGCATCGAATTTTACCAGATTTGGCTTCCATACTTCGTTTACAAGTTTTGCGGCTTCGGCAAGCTGTGCATCGTCGCTTGTGTTTACAGAATAGCCCAGCGAAACCAAAGCATCGCCCAGAACTTCGCGCATATCGTCAAGCATGCACATGCGCTGCTTCAAATCCGAACGGCTGAAAATTGCCCAGTTTTTACCGTAATTTGCAACTTTTTTATTGTTTACGGCAATTCCGGCAGCGCCCATAAAATACGGTACGCTGTATTCCATGTTCGGGTCGTAGGTTGCCTTGTTCAAAACCAGCTGCGAAATATTTTTGGAATTTTCAAATACTTCGTGGTTGATTGGCTGAAGCATGCCTTCTTTCATCATGATAGAAACGTAATCCTGCGAAGGAACTACGATGTCGTAGCCTTTTGCACCGGCTTTAAGCTTTGCATACATTTCTTCGTTGGATGCGTAGCTGTCAACTTTTACGGTTACGCCAAATTCTTCTTCAAACTGTGCAATTACAGAATCCGGTGTGTAATATGTCCAGTTGAAAAGATAAAGTGTCTTGTTTGCTTCTTTCTTTTTGCAGGAAGTAAGGCTGCTTAAAAGAAATGCTGCGCAACCCACTGCAAAAACCAAAACGACAGCTGATTTTTTCAAATTTTTCATCAAAATCTCCTATTAACACTGCGCCGCGGCAGTGCTTCCTTGATTTTTCAAGCCGGAACTAAAACTTCTGGTTTTAAGCCCGGCTTAATGGCTTTATAAATTCACGAACTTATAAAATTCAGTTTTCAGCTAGAAGCTGCGATACCTTTAAGGAAGTTGCGCAGCAAAAAGGCTGTAAGCATGGTAAACAAAATTAACAAAAGCGAAAGCGCATTTATTACCGGCGAAACGCCGAAGCGTACCATTGAATAAACATAAAGCGGCAAGGTTGTAGAACCCGGCCCTGAAACGAAGAATGTAATTACAAAGTCTTCCAGCGACATGGTAACAGCCATTAAAAAGCCGCTGAAAATGCCGGGCAGAATTGCCGGTATAATTACTTTCATCATGGTCTGGCGTTCGTTTGCGCCAAGGTCGTGCGAAGCTTCAATAATTGAAAAATCAAATTCGTCCAGCCGCGCCAGAACCATTAAATATACAAAAGGCAGGCAGAATGTTGTATGGGCAATGAAAATTGTCATCATTCCAAGCTGCATTTTTATGCCGGAAAAGAAAATAAGCATCGAAACGCCCACAATAACTTCCGGCAGAATCATCGGCAGAAAGCTTATGGTCTGAATGTAGCCTTTGCCCTTGAACTTGTACCAGTTTGTACCGATTGCTGCCAGAGTGCCCAGAACTGTAGAAACCGCGGCGGCGCTTAATGCAATAATTGCACTGTTTGCCAGCGCCTGCCAAAGTTCATCAGATTCAAAAAACAGTTTTTCGTACCAGACAAGTGAAAAACCGGTAATTTCGCTGCCTTTGCCCGGATTGAAAGAGTAGATGCCGATTACAAAAAGCGGCATGAACAAAAACACAAGGGCAACTGCCAGAACTGCTTTTGAAAACGAAAAACTGTGCCGCTGGTATGCGCGCCGGGCATGCCGCGCCGGTTCAGACATCGGCTTTTTTTTGTTTATTCTTTTAATTGCCGGGCTGTATGGTGAATAATTTTTCATTGGCGGCCTTCTTCTGTTTTTTTAGTTGCGGCTTCTTTCTTGCTGCTGGTGGTCATAAGCAGAACGCCCAGCGTACTGATAATTGTAATTATTACCGAAAAAGCCGAAGCCAGAGGCCAGTTGCGGGTTTTGTTAACCTGATCAACAATAATATTTCCAATCATGTAGGAATCTTTTCCGCCAACCAGAAGCGGTACGGTATACGCACCAAAAATTGGAATGAACGTAAAAACCAAAGCCGTTAAAATTCCGCTCTTAATGTTTGGAATAAGGATTTTGAACATTGACTGCATTTTTGTTGCACCTAAATCCCGCGAAGCTTCCAGAAGGCTGAAGTCGAATTTATCAACCGCTGTAAAGATTGGCAGCAAAGCATAAGGCAGATACATGTAAACGCTTACCAGAATAACGGCTTTTGTATTATACAAAAGTTTTGCGTATTCGCTTATAATGCCAAGCTTTAGCAGCATGGCGTTTATAAAGCCTTCGTTGCCCAGAATATTCATCCATGCAAAAATGCGCACCAGCGAGTTTGTCCAGAACGGAATGATTACAAGGAAAAGCATAAGGGTCTGGTGGCGGCTTTTTGCCATTGCGTAGCCGGCGGGCAGGGCAATGCCAATTGTAATAACGCTTGCCACAACGGAAATATAAAGCGTGCGCAAAAATATCTTTAAGTAGCTAAGCTTAAACATATCGTGGTAGGCTTTTAGCGAAAACTGCCAGATTACGCCGCCGTAAAGGGCTTTTGTTAAAAAGCTGTAAATTAAAATAATTAAAATCGGTACTAAAAAGAAAACAGAAAACCATACGCCCATTGGCCACGCGTACAAAGCGCCAATTTTATCAATTGAACGGATTGCAGCAGGTGTTTTGGGAGTTTTAATTTTCTTATCTTTGGCTTGTGGTGGTTCTTCAGCTATTTTCACTGGTCAATATCCTCTACAATGTAACCGTCGTTTGCGCTCCAGGAAATGTAAACTTTGTCTTTCCATTCAATTTCCGGACCGTCGTCCAAATAAGTAGAATGCTGCTTGAACACCTTGATAATCGTGCCGTTTTCAAGGCGCACATAAAACTTAGACTGAAATCCCCAGTAAACAGGCTCGTCAACTACGCCCTGAAAAACATTAATATCTTCGCGCGTTGTTTTAGGCGGTTCAAGGGTAATACGAATTTTTTCCGGTCTTACGGTAAAGCAGACTTTCTGACCGGGCTGGGTTTCTTCGTAATCGGTTACCAGAATAGATTTATTCAGTTCAGGTATGTTCAGTTTAACCATGTATTCGCTTTCCGGATTTTCCGGTTCAAGCTTTTCGCAGGTTTCAACGCGTGCTGCAAAAATATTTGCTTCGCCAATAAATTTTGCAACGAATTCGGTAGCCGGACTTTCGTAAATTTCAAAAGGCGTACCAACCTGCAAAACTTTTCCCTGATTCATAACCGCAATACGGTCGCTTACCGACAAAGCTTCGGACTGGTCGTGAGTTACGTAAATAAAAGTAATGCCGATTTTGTCGTGCAAAGCGTCCAGATCTACCAGAAGGTTGGAACGAAGCTTTGCATCAAGGGCAGAAAGCGGTTCGTCCAAAAGCAGAACCTTGGGTTCATTGATAAGGGCGCGGGCAATTGCAACTCGCTGGCGCTGACCGCCGGAAAGCTGATTTGGCTTTTTGTTCATGTGTGCATCAAGCTGAACCATGTGCAGGTATTCTTTTACTTTTTCATCAATGATGTTTTTGTCTACTTTGCGAAGGCGCAGCGGAAAAGCCACGTTTTCGTAAACTGAAAGATGAGGGAAAAGTGCATAATTCTGAAAAACTGTGTTTGACTGGCGCTGGTTTGCAGCAAGAGGAACGACGTTTTCTCCGTCAAAAAGCACAACGCCTTTGTCTGGAAAATCAAAACCGGCAATAATTCGTAAAAGTGTTGTTTTTCCGCAGCCAGATGGCCCTAAAAGCGAAAAAAACTCGCCTTTTTTAATGGTGAACCCTACGTTTTCAAGGGCCTTAAATGTACCAAAATTCTTTGATACGTTCTCAATTGTAACGTCACTTCCGTTCAATGTGGTGCGTGCCTCCACAATATTTTGTTTTGTTAAGAATTGAGTTAAATTCGCCAAGTTGTCAATAGGAATTTTATAAAAAAATTGCCTGTTTTTGGGGTATTTTAAAGGTTTTCTTCCATATAATTGGTGCCTGTTTTACAAATATTTTTTTATAAAAATTTTTAACATTGTTAATATGTTTTCAGTTGAAAATGTGAAGGCGCATAAAATTACAGAACGGCTGAATGCTGAAAAAATTGTTTTGCGCTCAGCATTTCAATTTGCAAAAGACAGCTTTGTCTGGGGCTTTTAAGCTTTTAAATTGAAAAAATTGACCATTAACAAAAAATGTGTAAAACTGTTTTATAATTCAATTTAATTGAGGTGCTTTATGCTTGCTGTTATTTTTGGTGTTTTGTGCATTGCTTTTACTGTTTTTGCGGCTTTGCCTGCCGGTTTGGGCTGGACGGCTGAAATAATTTTTGTATTGAAAGGCGCACTGCCGATAATTGCAGCTTTAATCGGCATCGTTTCGTTTTTTATTGGCATTGCAGACTTTAAAGATAAACTGGAAGCTAAAAAAGAAGAAGAAAGCGTAAAAGACCAGCAGTAATTACAGTTTTTCGGGCAAAATAATGCGTTTTTTTACGGGCTGCAAGGCAGAAATCAGTGCGAATTCAATTTTGCCTGCATTTTTTACAACCTTTTATAACAACAATTTATAACTTATTGACACAACGGCTTAAAAAATTCTATCATAAGACTCCCGTAATATCTGCGCTATGAAAATAGCGGTGTCTGGCTGGTTTGCTCACCAACAGGCATGCGTGGTGTTTTCTGATGCTAAGGAAATACTGCATAAAAGATTCTACTTATTAAGGTACATACATGAAAACAATTTTTGTAAATGAACAGGAAGCTGTACGCAACTGGTATGTTATTGATGCAGCCGGCAAACCGTTAGGACGTGTTGCTGCAAAAGCAGCTGCTGTAGTTCGCGGAAAAAATAAAGCTTCATTCACTCCTAACCAGGAAATGGGTGATTTTGTTGTAATCATCAATGCTGAAAAAATTGAAGTAACTGGTAACAAGTTCTTGGGTAAAATGTACTATCACCACACAGGTCACGTTGGTGGATTGAAAGCACGCACTTTTGAAAAAACTCTCGAACGTGATGGAACAGCACCTCTCAAAGAAGCAATCAAAGGAATGATTCCTCATAACAGACTTGGTCGTAGACTTATGAACAATGTTAAGATTTATGTTGGTTCAGAACATCCTCACACAGCTCAGAACCCTCAGCCATTAGAAGTCTAATAGGAGAATAAAATCGTGGTTAAAAATATCGGAATTGGTACAGGAAGAAGAAAGACTGCAACTGCTCGCGTTTTCATTCGTGAAGGTTCTGGAAAAGTTGTAGTTAACGGAAAAGAATTGAATGCTTATTTTGCAACCCCTTCTCAGGTTCTCGTTGTTCGCCAGCCTCTTATGGTTACTGGCAGCGAAAACAAATACGACATCTTAATCAATGTTGTAGGTGGTGGTCTTGAAGGTCAGGCTGGTGCTTGTCTGCACGGTCTTTCACGTGCTTTGATTCAGGTTGATCAGGCTAACTATTCTTCTCTTAAAGCAAACGGTTACCTTACTCGTGACTCACGCATGGTTGAACGTAAAAAATACGGTCAGCGTGGTGCTCGTAGAAGATTCCAGTTTAGCAAACGCTAATCTTATTTTTCAGTTTGTCATGCCCTCAGAAGAAGTTGCAGATTTTTCAGCCGATTCAAATGGGCTTGACGACTTTAAATTTGAAATATTTTCTGTAAAAGAGGTCTCTGAGGATGTGATTAAGCTTTCGTCTTCTCAGGGGTCTTTTTTTTTACGTGCGGCATACTTACAAAATTTGGAAGAATTTGACATTTTTCCCAATGCCGTACTTAACCGCCAGCAGGCAGAAGACTGTATGCAGGCGGCTTTTGCATATTCTGCTGAAAATGTGGCGGTTACTTACCTTGCCCGCAGCGAGCAAAGTGCTTTTCTTTTGAAGCGCAAGCTTTTGGCAAAGGGACATGAAGCAGAATATATAGACAAGGCTTTGGAATATTTGAAGGGCAGGGGCTGGTTAAGCGATGAACGATATGCCGGTGCTTTTTTGCGAAGCCGTTCAATTAACCGCAGTGAAGGGCGCACCCGCCTGATGGGCGAGCTTGCAACCCGCGGCATTGATAAAGAAACTGCAAATATTGCCCTTGATGATTTTTTTGAACGTGTAGACGAAAACGAAATATTGCTGCGTGCTTTTGAAAAGTGCAAAAGGCAGGGTAAAACCGAAGAACAGACCCAAAAATCTTTGGTGCGGCTGGGTTTTAGCTGGAAAGATATTAAAAAAGTAATGTCTGAACAATTAGAAAATTAGAAAAAGTTTGTTTTGCTTGATGATTATCGCTTTTTCTTGGACATAATAGAGTTTTTAATTAGAGATTTTTACTATTTTGAAGATTTTTCATTGTGTTGTAAAAATATACGGTGTATAATACAATGACAAAATAAATAGAAAGTTTTCTGCCCTTTGGCAAGGTAAGATGTAAAAAAAATTTTGAACGAGTGAGAGGTTCAATAAATGGCTAAAGACTTAAATAAAACCGTTGTATATTCTGCGTTGGAAGTTGCAAATATTTGCGGTGTTGTTAACCAAACTGCGATTAACTGGATTCGTAATGGTCATTTAAAGGCTTTTTCTACGCCGGGTGGTCAGTATCGTGTTTACCGCGATGACCTTATTGTTTTTATGCAGAACCGCGGTATGCGTATGCCCGACGATTTTCTGGCAATTATTGCCGATAACGAAAAATCTCAGAATAGTATTGTAATTGTTGACGATGACCGCGGCTTGAATAACGTGCTGAAAATGTATCTTGAAAAGATTTTCCCGGACATTCACTTTTTTCAGGCATTTGACGGTTTTGAAGCCGGCGCTTTGTTAATGGAAAAGAAGCCGTTTTGTGTTTTGCTTGACTTGAACCTGCCGGGCGTAAACGGTTTGGAACTTTGTGCCCGGCTTAAACAGCAGGAAATGTATTCCTGCCCGTATGTTATTGTTATCAGTGCAATTGAAGACACGGATGTTGAAGAAACTGCAAAAGCTGTCGGTGCGGATTTGTTTTTCAGAAAGCCGCTTTACTTAAAAGATGTTGCAGACAGCATGAAAGCTTTTTTTGAATCTATTCCGGAAAAAGATGAAGAAACAAAATAGCAGATAAAACCATAAAAAACGGGGCTTTGAAAGCCCGGTTTTTTATTATAAGGGCACGGCATTTTATTCGTGCGGAGGGTTTAATACCCCGATGCTTGCGGCGCGGTATTTTTTGCCCTAATTTGCGGCAAAATATTTACCGTGCTTTTTTTTGTTTTTACGGTATGCGCGCCTTGCATAAAACCGCACCGCGCCCGATATGACCGAAACAGCCGGTACGGGAATTTCTGTAAAAAAAACAGCGGACTTATAAAAGCCCGCTGTTTTTTTAGTTTTTTCAGTTATTCTGTAATTTCAATTGAACCTTCCGGGCGGATTGACATTACATAAACCGGATCTTTGTCGCCGGTTTTTACGCCCAAAGCCTTGTGCATATATTCTTTGTAACTTTCGGTCAGTTCCTGCGGCAGCAAAGCCATCATAACGCCGGCAAAACCGCCGCCATGAATACGGCATGCACCCGGTTTTGCGCTTGTTGCCGGGCAGTTTCTGTCAATAAAAAGCTCGGTAAGCCCCAGACAAACCGGAATAGGCTGTTCCTGAGCATTGTCTGCAACGTAAACATTCTGCAGCCACTTCCACGAAGAATTGCCGGAATCGGTGATAAGGCTCAGGAACTTTTTAAAATCGTTGTTTTTAAGCGCTTCAACTTCGGCGTCAACCTTTTCGTTTTCTGCCAGAAAGTGGAAAGCGCGCATAACGGCGCGGTCGCCGCAAGCACTGCGAATCTGCGGCATTTTTTCAATAATTGAATCAAAAGTAATGCCGCGCAAAGTTTCTTTGCCGCAAAGCTTTGCAACCGCCTTCATTTCGCTTGGTACGGCGCTGTATTCTGCCGAAAGATCTGCGTGCCCCTTGCCCGTGTTTACTAAAATCAAATTGTAATTTTCTTTGGAAAAATCAAAATCCAGTTTTTCGCTTGCAGGGCTTGTAGGATTTTCAAAATCGATTGTAACAAGACCGCCGGAAGCGCACGCCATCTGGTCTAAAAGACCGGAGCCTTTGTCCCAGTATTTTTGCTCCGCAAACTGCCCGGCGGTTGCCATCTGGCAAACTGAAATTTTTCCGCCGTTATAAAGCTGGTTCAGAATAAGGCAAATCATCATTTCAAACGATGCCGAAGAACTTACCCCGGCGGCGGCAATTACAGAGCTTGTAAACATTCCCTTAAAACCGCCAACCTTAAAACCGGCACGCTTAAAGCCTTCAATCATTCCGCGCACCAGCGCAATTGAACCTTTTTCGCCTTCAATACGGGCGGTTCGGTTTGTGTCAATTGAATAATCTTCGTTGTAGGTTAAATCGCAAATGGTAATAATTCCGTCGCCGGTCTGTTCAACCGCCCCGATGCAGTCCAGCTGAATGGATGCGGCTAGAACTTTGCCCAGATTGTGGTCTGTGTGGTTGCCGCCAATTTCGCTTCGTCCCGGCGAAGAAAACAGACGGATATTGCCGTCGCCGTAGCGTTTGCAAAAAGCTTCAACCAGCGAATTATAGCGCTGCGTTTGCAGGGCTAACGTGTCTTTGTCGCTGCCGTAAAGGGCTGCAAAACGATTTTGGGTATTTGGACTTGAAATGTATGCCAAAAGTTCATTTGCGTTCATGGTTTCCTCGTATTTTTAAAGTTAAAAGTGATGAATTTTAACAAAGGTTTTAATTGCATTTAAGAAATTTTTAGTTTTAATTACCGAATTTTGCAAGGTACAAAAATACGCGTTTTTTAAAAACTTGAAAGAATTAAAAAAAGCGCCTGCCCGGTTCATAAAAAATGGACAAACGCTTTTTCTTCAACTTTTAAGCTTTAATATATTGCGGCTTAAAAGCCCATGTAATATGCAGGTCCAGCCGGAATCTTGTTAAACTGTTCCAGAAGCTGCAATTCCGGCAAGCTTGCCTGCTGGCGCGGTTTGTCAACTCCCAAAAACTTAAACAGATTCTGGAAAGGATCTTCTTCTTTATAAGTCATGATTTCCACGCTGATTTCTTCATCTTTTGTAAGCTTTTCATCGTAGAAAAAATTCTGCATTTCTTTTACGGCATCGTCATAGCCGCAAACGCTGTCAATCAGACCGTTAGCATGGGCTTGTTTTGCGCTGTAAATGCGGCCGTCTGCAATTTCCTTTGCTTTTGCCAAAGGCATTTTGCGGCTTTCGGCAACAATGCCAACAAACTGTTCGTAACATTCGTCAATGTAAGCCTGCATAATTTCTTTCTGTTCATCTGTAACAGGCTGGTTGTAATTGAGCATGTTTTTGTTTTTGCCGCTTTTAAAAGTTGTTGCCTTAATGCCGTATTTTTCCATCAAACCGGTCAAATCCAGAACCGGACCCATCAAAACACCGATAGAACCGGTCATTGTATTGCGGTTTGCGTAAATCTTATCTGCGGCGCAGCTGATATAGTAACCGCCGCTTGCCGCTGTGCTTGCCATATAAGCCCAAATCGGTTTTCCTTCGCGCTTGTAGTCCAGAAGTTCAAGATACAGTTCATCAGCCTGATAAACTGCGCCGCCGGGCGAATCGATAAAAAGCAGCAAACCTTTATTGTTTTCGTCGGCTTTAAGTTCGCGCACCGTATCAATAAGCCACTGCTGGTTGTAAGTTTCGTTGGCTTCCTGAATTGTGCCGATGATGTCCAGCCGGGCAATGTAATCGTAATCGTAGCTGCCGGCAGAAAATACCGGAGTTGTTTTTTTGCCGTTAAAAATATCAAAAGGATTTTTAACTTTTTCGTTGTTGCTGAAAACTTTTACGTCAAACGAAGATTTTGTGTTTCCGCTGCCGCCTTTAAAAGCCGAAATTGCCGCAAAAAAGGCAATAACCGCAATAATTACAATAAAGGCTTTTTTTCCGGCTTTTTTGTCTTTTTTATTTTTTCCGGCGTCGCTGCTGTGCATGTATTTTGCCTTTACCTGACTGTTGTAAATGCTTGCGCTTTCAGCACGTCTGGCGGCATCTTCTTTTGTGCCGTAAGAATTTGCAGAATCAGAATTATTTGAATCTTCTGCAATTCTGGAATCCAACTCTTCATTTTTTATGCCAAAACAGCCGTCAATTTTTCTGGTGCTTTCATCGTGCTCTTCTGCTGAATACGATTTGCTGATAACTTCGGCGTTTTCTGCATTGCCAAAGCCGCTGCTAATGTTTTCGCTGTTAAAATCACTCATTTTTTATTCTCCAATTTCAGGGTAAAAGTCTTCGTGGCTTACAATGCCGCTTTCCAGGGCGCGGTCTTTTAAATATTTATAGGCGTTTGCCGCGGTAAGTTCGATGTACGGAATAATCCACACGTATAAAATTCCTGCGGTAAGTCCTCCAAGAATAAGCCAGCCCAAAAAGCTTAGATACATGCAGAAAATTTCAGTTTTGTATCCCTGGGTTATTACAATACTTAAGCGCAGTGCCTTGCGCACGCCGATATTCGGGTTGTCGGCAAGAATAAACATCAGCTGGGAATATGCAACCATTTTTACAAAACCCGGAATGACAAAACACATAAACCACAGCACAAGCCATAAAAGGCGCCACAAATTTGCCAGCGCGCCGGTGAACCAGTGCTGAAAACCTTCCAGAAAATCTGCAAAAGTAGGGCGGGTGTCGCTTTCGGAAATGCTGTAAATTAAGAAAAATCTTGCAACGGCAATGCCCGTAATGCCGTGCAAAACAGCAGAAAGAATGCTGAAACTTTTTTCCGAAGATTCGTCAAAGTTTTTGGTGATAAAACCCAGACAGACATCAACGGCAATTAAAAAAAGTGCAACAATAGCCGCACTGCTCCAGTTGCCTTTCAGCGATTGACGTGCCTGGTTTTTGTATAAAACTCTGTCAAACATAAAACCTCCTGTTTTTTTGGTAAAATACTTAAGTTAATGCAATTTCAAATTGAAAGAATGAAAATTTTCAATGTTTTGTATGATGCCGGATTTTTGCAGAACCGGCATTTTTACACAGCAACATTAGCAAAAATCAGCCAATATTTCTATTTAGAAAAATAGAGATTTGGCAAATTTATAGATTTTTTTCTTCCAAAAGTCTGGAATAGGATTTTTCTTCTATATTATGTGCATCTATCCGGCATTTCTGCAAAATTTTCAAAAGATTCTGCTTTGCGGCAGCTGTTTCTTCCTGACCGGGATTTTGCAAAACCGTTTCAATTTCTACAAAATTGCCAAGCCCGGTCAGTTCTACCGTTTCAATATGAAAATTCTGGTAATACCAGTTGCCGGTTTTCTTTTCTTTTGTGCGTTTCAGCTTAAAACCGATTGTATACAGAACTTTTTCAAATGCGGCGCCGTCGCTTACGCTGAATTCGGTTTCTTCGTTTTGTTCTATGCCGTTCTGCTTAAAGCGCTTTTTGTGCGTAACCCAGAATGTGCAGTTTTCTTCAGGCTCGCCGTTTTGTACCGAACCGGCGGAAGGCTTGAAATCTTTTTGTGTACGCAGCCGCAGTTCTTCCTGCGGCGGGTTTTGCTGAATGAAATAGCGGTCGCTTTTAAAGCTTGTGCCGGCGAATGTTGCAAAAGTTTTTAAGGCCTTTTCTGTTTTTTCCGTGTCGTAGTCCCACGCTTTTAGTTCAATTTCCTGCATAAGCCAATTTTACAGATTTAGCGCAGTTTTGTCTTATAAAATATGCGCCTGCATAAAATTTCAAATATATTTACCATGCTACAGCTTTTTTCTGCCTGTACCGGCGCGAAAACAGTAAAAAAAGCTTGAAAAATTCCAGTTACTGCCCCAAAATAAATATTAACTAACTTTTTACCAGCAAATGGTTTAAGGAAAGTTCTAAAAATTGCAGTTTTTAGGGCTGACTTTGAACTGCGGACACCTTTAGAAAATATTTTTTTAGAGGTGTTCTTAACTTATTTTTTAGGGGTTTATTATGGGTTTAATAAAAGCTGCCGCCGGTGCAATTGGCGGAATGTTTGCTGACCAGTGGCTTGAAACGATTCAGCCGGGCGAAATGGATGATAAAACTGTTTTTGTACGCGGCGTAAAAACACGCAACGACAAGCGTTCCAGCAACACAAAAGCAACAGACCAGACAATTTCCAACGGTTCAATCATTCAGGTTTACGACAACCAGTGCATGATTTTGACAGACGGCGGAAAAATTGTAGACTTTACCACCGAACCTGGCGCTTTTAAAGTTGACAATTCTTCAAGTCCTTCACTTTTTGCAGGTCAGTTTGGCGATGTTTTGAAAGATACTTTTGAACGCTTTAAGTTTGGCGGAACACCTTCCGGCAGCCAGCGCGTTTATTACATCAACTTGCAGGAAATTAAAGGCATTAAGTTTGGCACAAAATCGCCAATCAGCTATTTTGATAATTTTTACAACGCCGAATTGTTCCTGCGCACTTTCGGTTCCTATTCAATTAAAATTACAGATCCTCTTCTGTTTTACGGTCAGGCAATTCCAAAAAACGCAGACCGCGTAACAATTGAAGACATAAACGAACAGTATCTTGCAGAATTTTTAAGTGCCCTGCAAAGTGCAATCAACCGCTTTTCTATGGAAGGTGTCCGCGTTTCGCACGTGCCTTCTAAAAGCATGGAACTTAGCAAATACATGGCAGAAGTTCTGGATGACGACTGGAAAAAACTGCGCGGTATGGAAGTTCTTTCGGTTGGTATTCAGAGCGTTTCTTACGATGAAGAATCGCAGAAGCTTATCAACGTACGCAATCAGGGTGCAATGCTCAGCGACCCTACAATTCGCGAAGGCTACGTTCAGGGTTCAATTGCCCGCGGTATGGAAGCTGCCGGTTCAAATGCGGCTGGCGCAATGACCGGTTTTGCAGGAATCGGCATGGGCATGAACAGCGCCGGCGGCTTTATGAGTGCGGCAAGCCAGTCCAATACTGCGCAGATGCAGGCTCAGGCAAATGCAATGCAGCAGCAGGCACAAGCCCAGCAGGCTAACAATGCCAATGCATGGACTTGCAGCTGCGGCGAAAAAAATACCGGCAAATTCTGCGGAAAATGCGGCAGCCCTAAACCGCAGAATGAAACATGGACTTGCAGTTGCGGTGCAACCAATACCGGCAAGTTCTGCAGCGAATGCGGAAGCCCAAAACCGCAGGTTGGTCCGTGGACTTGCAGCTGCGGTGCAACAAATACCGGTAAATTTTGCAGCGAATGCGGAAAGCCGCGGCAGTAAAGAACTGTAAATATTTTTCAGTATGGCTTTTGCAGGCAAAACTGCAAAAGCCTGAAGTTTTATTCGTGCGGTCGGGGTATTAAACCCGACTGCAACCACTTATCAAGAACAACATGCCTCGCTGCTTGCGGCGAAGTTGTTGAATAGCAGGCTAAATTTCCGGGTTTACAGTTTTGTCATTCCGAACATGTTTCGGAATCCGCGGTGGATGCTGAACCAAGTTCAGCATGACGAAGATGCATGACAGTTTTGTCTTTCCGAACATGTTTCGGAATCTGCGGTGGATGCTGAACCAAATTCAGCACGACGGAGATGCATGACAGTTTTGTCATTCCGAACATGTTTCGGAATCCGGCGGTGGATACTGAACCAAGTTCAGCATGACGGAGATGCATGACAGTTTTGTCATTCCGAACTGGATTCGGAATCTGCGGTGGGTACTGAATCAAATTCAGCACAACGAAAATACATGACAGTTTTGTCATTCCGAACATGTTTCGGAACCCGCGGTAGGTGCTGAACCAAATTCAGCACGACGAAGATGCATGACAGTTTTGTCATTCCGAACTGGTTTCGGAATCTGCGGTGGATGCTGAATCAAATTCAGCACGACGAAAATACAAACCCGGAATTGAGCCTGACAGACTTATTGCAAGCTAGAATGAGAAAAAAAGATGATTTCACTATATAAATGCCCAAATTGCGGCGGTTCTATGGTTTTTATGCCCGAAAAGGGCAACTTTAAGTGCGAATATTGTACAAGCACATTCAGCGAAGAAGAATTGCGCGGAATGGAATTGAAAAAGCAGGGCGAACAGAGCCAGGATTTTGCCGACGATTCCCAGACCGAACAGACTGGCGAAGACGTGGCATTTTACAACTGTCCGCAGTGCGGAGCCCAGATTGCCTGTCCTTCTACCCAAATGGTAAATACCTGCTTTTACTGCCACAATTCGGTAATACGCGCCGAAGCCGCAGACAAAGACTTTAAGCCCGATTTAATCATTCCGTTTGAAATTTCTAAAGAAAAGGCGACCCAGACCTTTTTGAAATGGGCGCAGAAACACAAATTTGTTCCGAATAACTTTTTTTGCAAGGAACAGATAGAAAACCTTACCGGCGTTTATTACCCGTACTGGCTTACTTCCGTTAATGCAGACTGCGCCGCCACCTTTAAGGCAGAAAAAGTAGACCGCCGGGTTAGCGGCAATATTGAATATGTTACAACCCGTAACTTTGCCGTAAACCGCAGCGGTGCAATGAATTTTCCGAATATGGCAAACAAGGCGCTTAAAAAAGCGGACACCCGTTTTGTAGAAAGCGTTCTGCCTTTCAATTGGGAAAGCCTTAAGCCGTATACCGGCGCGTATCTTTTGGGTTTTCAGGCTGAATGCCGCGATACGGACAAAGCCGAGCTGCAGGAAATTGTAGACGAAAACGTAAACAATTATGCAAGCAGCATTTTGTACAATTCCGTTTCGGGCTATACAAGCGTAAAAACAGAAAATTGTAGCGTAAAAAAGACCAGCGAAGAATGGAATTATGCGCTTTTGCCAATCTGGACAATTACCTATCGCGGCAATAAAGGCAAAATATACAGTTTTGCACTGAACGGACAGAATGGTGCCAGCTGCGGCGAACTGCCTGTTAGCGGCAAAAAACTTTTCGGTCTTTTCACCATTGTTGCAGCTGTAACTTTTGCCATCGTTTCGGCACTGGAGTATTTTTTATGTTAGTTTCTTCTATATATATGCAAAAATTGCAGAACGGCAAAGCCGGACTGAATAAAATTACAGCGCTTTTGTGCGTATGTTTTTTCTGTATTTTTTCAGCTTTTGCCCAAAGTGCCCAGCCGGAAGCAAATGCGGCTGAACGCCACGTGTTTGACCTTGCCGGTTTGCTAAGCGGCGCCGAAGCTGAAAGCCTTGAAGATATGTTTGCTGAAACCTGCGCAAACGGTTTTTATATTGGTTTTTTAACAGCCGACGACACGCAGGGCTTAACCAGCGAAGCTTTTGCTGATGATTTTTACGATTATTACATTTACGACAGCCAGCCGGACGGCGTAATTTGTCTGATTGATATGGATAACCGCAAAATTCAGCTTAGTACCAGCGGCACAATGATTGACTATTTAACCGATGTGCGTATTGAAAAGGTGCTGGACGATGTTTTTCCGTATGTAAAAAACGGCGATTACAGCGGAGCGGCAAAAGCTTTTAATGCATCGGTGGTTAATTTTTACCGGATGGGCATTTCAAGCGGTCAGTACCGTTACGAAGACACAGGTCCGCGCGTGCTGACTTATACGCCGGTTAAAGCACTTATTGCGCTGCTTGCCGGAATTATTATGGGGGCAATTTTCTGCGGAACGGTAAAAGGTTCTTACGCATTCCGCAAAAAAACTTACGAATATCCGTTCAGCAAGCTTGCCGCCATAGATTTAGCAGTATTGAACGACAATTTTATAGGCGAACACACTGTTCAGCACGTTATTTCAACGTCCAGCAGTGCAAGCGGAAGTAGCGGCAGCCGAAGCACCGTGCACCATTCTTCCAGCGGTCACAGTCACGGCGGCGGCGGAAGAAGTTTTTAGCTGCGCCGCACGCGCTTTTGCAGTTTACGCTGTCATGATGAACTTGTTTCGGAATCCGATGCTTTTGCTGCTTGCTTTGTCTCTAACTATAGCTTGGCGTACGCAAAAGCCCCCAGTTTTTACAAAACAAAAACTGGGACTATTTTAATGAAAGTTTGAATGGACTTTTTGTATTTGTAGAAAATGAGTCATTCCGAACTCGTTTCGGAATCTGATTCTTTTGCTGCTTGCTTTGTCTCTAACTATAGCTTGGCGTACGCAAAAGCCCCCAGTTTTTGCAAAACAAAAACTGGGAGTATTTTTGTACAAGTTCAGCATGACGCGCTTTTGTTTTATCTGTTTTTCAGCCGCCGATATTTAAAATATTTTTATAATTCCTATATTTTTACAAATCTCTACGAAAAGCCTCAACCTGCAAAAATAGTAAAAAAAAGATAAATGTTGCGGACTTTTGCATTGTATGTCTTTGTTTTAATGCAAGATTTTACGATTAAATTACTAACAAATAGAGAATTTAGAGATATTTGATATAATATAACTTTTTATAATACAATAATTTACGATTGACAAAAAATGAAATAGGGTATATATATTGTTAATATTGTAAAACGTTTTAATTTTTTTTCGCGTGTTTTTTCTGGATAAAAACCGGATAATTTAAATTTTTATCTTAAAAATAGATTGACAAAAAAATGGAGAGAAAGTCAAAATGTTTTTACAATCAGCAATCAGCAATCAGCAATCAGCAATCAGCAA
>JAKSTR010000032.1 GCA_024402495.1 Treponemataceae bacterium | reverse complement strand
CATATTTCCATTCTGTGTGGCACTTGTCATGCTGAATTTAGTTCAGCATCAGACTTAATGCCCAAAACCAGATTCCGAAACGAGTTCGGAATGACGCGCAACCATTCGGTACTTTAAAAGCTCAGGGCTTTTATAATTTCTCCTGCAATATTTTTAAGGCATACAGAAATTTTATAAGATTCTGCGTCTTTTACACATTCAATTGTTGCATAGCCCGGTGCGCTTTTGGCTTTTGGCAGTGTAATTGAACCCGGATTTACATAAATGCGCTTGTTCTGCGCTTCCAGAACTGGCACGTGGGTGTGCCCGCTTACAATAATCGTGCCGTCGTCGGTCAGTTCTGCCGCCTGCTGGTTTGTAAAACGGTGCCCGTGGTGAACAAAAATCCTGCCGTTCGGTACAAAATCCGCGCCGCCTGCATTTTGCGCAAGCCGGGTGTTCTGCCCGAAGCACGGCAAAAAAAGCTGGCAGGTAGGGTCTAGTACCGAAAAATCTATAAGCATCTGGTCTACTTCGCCGTCGCAGTTGCCTTTTACGCAGGCAATCTTGCTTTTTAGCCCGTTCAGCTTTTGCGCAAGCGCCGGCGGATTGTATCCTTGCGGAATCGGGTTACGCGGCCCGTGGTTCAAAAAATCGCCGCAAATCAGCATAATTTCTGCCTGTTCTTTGCAGAAAGCGGCGCAAGCTTCTTCAAATGCGCTTACGCTGCCGTGAATGTCTGAAATTACAAAAATCTTCATATTTGCTTCTATTATATCGGTTTATTCGTGCGGAGGGTTTAATATCACTTATTAAGAACAGCAGCCTCGCTGTTTGCGGCGAGGTTGCTGATTTTTGCTATTGGCTTATGGTTTCGCCCGACAATTCTTCAAATTCTTCGTTCTGGTAAAAAGGCAGGCGCATTTCTTCGCCCGGTCCGACAGCCGCCGCCCAAAAATCCTGTTCTGCAAGCACGTATTTTGCAAAAACACGCTGAATGTCTTTTGCCGTTACCGACATAATCCAGTCTTCCTGCCGGCTGAAAGCGCTTATATCGTTGTAGTAAAAAAGCCCGGCTGCCATGCGGTTTACCACGCTTGCCGAAGTTTGCTGCGAACCGTAAATGCTGTTTATTGCAGAATATTTAAAAGCCGCCAGCTGTTTTTCAATTGTAGAAAATTTGTAGTCGCCGTTTGATTTTATGCCGGTAATGAATTTTCCCTGTGCCATCAGATTGCGGGCTTCTGCCATTGCGGCAACGCAGTCTTCGTAATTGGTGCAGCTGTACAAAAGTTCAACGCCAACGTTTGCAAGTTCGCCAAAGTCGCCCGCCTGCGGTGTGTAGCAAACGCCGTGTTTGGTGCGTATTACGTTGAACATAATTTTGCTGTAAATTGCGTTTGCAAGCTGAAAAGCCCAGTAATCCTTATCTTTTATGCTTGGCGCTGCATAGGTGCGCAAAACGTAGCCGGCGTTTGCGGCAGAAGGGTGGGTTAAAACCAGCGGCGGAAAGTTTACTGTTACCGGCGTAATTTCTCCTGTTTTCAGCGGCGAAGTCTGCGCCTTTACGGTGCCAAGATTCTGGTTAAGTTCTTCAACAAGCTGGTCTAAAGGCATGCTTGTATAGGCAAAAATGCTCAGTCTGCGGCTGTCCAGAAGGGTTTTGTGGAAGGCTTTAATGTTTTCCAGCGTAATGTTTTCAATTGATTCTGGCGTAACGGCAACCGAAGTTTGGCTTACGTGCCCCGCGTTGATGATGTTTTGCAGCTGGTAAGTTAAAAGCGACATCGGGTCGTTTAATGTTGCCTGAATGCTTTGAAGGTATTCGGTCATCATTTTTTCGTATTCGCCTTTGTCAAAGCCGGGGTTCAAAAAACAGTCGGCAAGCACTTTAATTGAATCGCTTAAGTTTTTGCTGATGCTTACAATGCGCAGATGTCCGTTTAAATCTCCGCTGCCGTTACCAAAAGAGGAACTTGTCTGGTAGCAGAACTGCTGCAAGGTCTGGTAATTCATTGTTTTAGAACCTTTCAGGCACATTGAAAGCGTTGCGTTTTCTATACCGGCAAGTTCCGGCGAATAATAAAAGATGCCGCCGCTTATGTTTACGCGCACAACGTCTATGGCGTTGGTGGTGTTCTGCTTGTAATAAACCGGCACGCCGTTTGCCAAAAAGGCGCTTGCCTGCTGGTTTTCGTTTTGCTGGCAAAATGCAGCACTGAATAAAAATGCGCTGAAAAGCACAAGTGCAATTATTTTTTTCATAAAATTCCCTTAAAAATATTTTATGGCTCAATCTCGCCCAATTGAAAGTTGCAGATTATCGGGCAGCAGCACCCGAGCCCGGATAATCCAACGCATTTTGTTCTGCAAAATGCGTTCGTGCTGCACAGATAACCGGAAATAACAGACTATCGGGCAGCAGCACCCGAGCCCGGATAAATCCAACGCATTTTGTCCTGCAAAATGCGTTCGTGCTGCATAGATAATCGGAAATAACAGACTATTTGGCAGCAGCACCCGACCACCAGAATGCGTTTTGCTGTGTTATTTCTTCAAAACCGGCGGCGGCAAAACTTGCTTTGGTTACGGCGTAAACGTCAGGGTTTACGTAAACCGTAATAAGCGGAAACGTGCCGTTAAAATATTTGTCTACCAGAGCTTCCATATCTGCGCCGGTAACTTTTTCAAGTTCGTCCATATAGCCAAAATAATAGTCTACATCGGTACAGCACCACCAGAATTCCGCCTGACTAAGCAACCCGGCGGCTGTTTCCTGTTCAAAAACCCTGCTGTTGTTCATGATATTAAAAATCATTTCTTTTTCAGCGATTGTAGCCGGGTCGTTCTCGTCTGGTATTTGTTTTTTCAGTAATTCTGGCAAAAGTTCTGCAAAAAGAATGGCACGCTGGGGCAGATTGTCCTGCGGATCGAGAACAACGGCAACGTTTTCTATAACGCCCAGCTTGCGCATGGTAACGTAGCTTAAGCCGCAGTATTCGTTTCCCGGAATTTTCAGTTTAGGGTTCTGCACAAGTTCGGTTTTGTAAACGCTTGCCGGGTTTGCGGCGTATTTTAAAAGCATGTCAATCGTGTAAGTGTCCTGCCGGTCAAAAAAGGCGTCCGGCCCGCGGTAACTTACTGAAATCTGCGCAATCTGCGGCGAAATCTGGTCGTATGGCAGAACTTTCAGCATGGGCTTTGTAAAAGGCGTTTTGCTGAACTGAAAATTAACGTCATTCTGGTCGATTTTGCCCTTTGTCCACGAACCGTAAATGCTGTTTACCAGCTTGTAAACTTCCGCCGGGTTTACGTCGCCGCCAACAAAAAGCGCCGCATTGTTCGGTATAAAATAATTTTTCTGAATTTCTTTAAGCTGTTCCACCGTTGCGTTCTGCAGGTTGTAAACGCTGCCCAGAACATCGGTTTTGTACGGCGCTTCTGCAAACAAATCTTTGTGCTTGCTCAGCTGCGCCATATAACCCGGATTCGACTGGTCGCCGGTAATTTCGCTTATGACAACTTTTTTTTCGGCTTCAAGTTCGCGCTTGTCCAAAGTCGGCTTTCGCACGGCATAATTCCAGAATTCAAGGCCTTTTTTAAGCTGGCTTTTGGGCAAAGTGAAAAAATAATTCACTTTTTCGCCGGAAGTTGTACCGTTGTAATTTGTTACGCCCAGCTCGGTCATGGCATTCTGCAAATCTTCGGCGGTTTTAAATTTGCTGTTGCCTTTAAACATCATGTGTTCGTACAGGTGAAAAAGCCCTGCGTTCTGCGCCGTCTGGCTTACACCGCCGGTCTTAAAGCAGATTTCAATATATGCCAAAGGAACCGTGTGGTTTTCGGCAACGTAAAGTTCCAGACCATTTTTCAAAGTGTAATGGGTCAGATTTTCCACCGAACCGGCATTCTGGCAAAAGCCGTTCAGCAGAAAAACAGCTAAAAACAGCAGAACAGCCGCTGCTTTCTTAAAGTTTTTCATAAAATCTCCTTGTTTTATTCGTGTGTCGGGGTATTAAACCCGACTGCATTCACTTATTAAAAACAACATACCTCGCTGTTTGGCGGCGAGGTTGTTTTATTTTGTTTCGCGCCGCGTACAAATGCACGCAGGCTGAAAAATGCAAAATCATGCCGCGGCTATTTGAACGGGTTGTAGAACCGTTCGCCGTCGTAAAATGTTACTGCCAGGCTGAAAATTAAAAGAACTACGCCCAGCGCAATTGCCGCCCAGTCCGCGGCTTTAAAAGGTTTCTGCGTATACCAGGTGCGCTTTTTGTTTTTGCCAAAACCGCGCAGTTCCATCGCGTTGGAAATTGTATCAATTCTTGCAAGGCTGGAAAGTATAAGCGGCAGCAGAATTGAAACGCTGTTTTTCAGCCTGTTCAGCAGTTTTTCGTTTTTGCCCAGTTCTACGCCGCGCGCCTGCTGTGCCTGACTTATATTGTGGTAGTCGCGCTGAATGTCCGGTATGTAGCGCAGGGCAATTGCAACCGCGTAGCCAATCCGGTACGAAACACCTATTTTGTTCAGGCTTGCCGCAAATTCGCTTGGGTTGGTAGCCGAAATAAACAGAATAGCAACCGGCAGCGCCACAAAATATTTCAGCGAAATGTTGAAATGATAAAAAAGCTGTTCCGCGGTAAGGCTGTATTTAAAAAACAGGTGAACAAGCACGTGTTCCGTGCCGTATATTTTTGTTCCCTGATTCGGGTCAAACAAAAATATAAACAGATTATTCAAAAGCAGAAATACAAGCATAAAAATCAGCATGAAGCGCACTTCTTTTAGTTTTATGCTGCTAAGCTTAAAGCACGCAAAGCTGAAAATCATTAAAACCAGCAGAACCCGCGTATCGTAAGTTACCATGCTTGCAAATGTAAACAGCAGAAAGAAAACCAGCTTTGTTGTGCCGGTTAAATTATGAACGATACTGTTGCGTGGCAGATAATTTAAAACCGTATTAGCAGCCATTCTTGCGTACCTCCCGGTCGTGGTTTATAAAAGCCTGAACAAAGTTTACGCGCTGGTCTGCCGGTATGCCGCATTTGCCTGCAAGCAGAAACAGGCTTGTTTCTTTCAGCGCAGCTTTTTCTACCAGACTTGCATTGCACAGAACAGCTGCGGCGCTTGTGTCGGCTATCAGTTTGCCACTGCTAAAGGCAATGGCGCGTGGCGTGTATTCCAGCATAAGGTGCATGTCGTGGGTTATCATCAGAATCGTTACGCCCTTGCGGTTCAGTTCGCATAAAAATTCCATAATTTCGGTGTAGCGTTTGTAATCCTGTCCGGCGGTGGGTTCGTCCAGAATAATCAGGTCGCAGCCCATGACAAGCACGCTGGCAATGGTAACGCGTTTTTTCTGCCCGAAAGAAAGGGCAGAAACCGGCCAGTTGCGGAAAGGGTAAAGACCGCAGATTTTTAAAGTCTGTTCGACTTTTTCCTTTATTTCTGCCTGCGACAATCCGGATTTTGCAAGGCTGAGCGCTACTTCGTCAAAAATCATCGGTTTAGAAATCATCTGGTTCGGGTTCTGCATTACGTAGCCGATTTTTTTTGCGCGCTCGCGTATGGTCTGCCCGGTAATGTTCTTTCCGTCCAGATAAAGTTCGCCTTCGTCCGGCGTTTCAAAACCGCAGATAAGCTTTGCCAGCGTAGATTTGCCCGCGCCGTTTTGCCCGATAATGCTGACCATTTCGCCTTTGCCTACCGTAAAACTGATGTTCTGCAAGTTTTTTTTGCCCTTGCTGTAGCCGAAAGAAAGGTTTTTTACCTGCAAATACGCGTCTGTGTTTTTGGCGCATGGCGGCGGTGCGTTATTTTCAAACCAGTTTTTTACTCTGTTTTTGTCGTTTTCGCTAAGCAGAAAGCTTTCTATATGCGCCGGCTTGTTCCGGCTTAAAATATCAACGCCGGCGTATTTTGCCGCGGTAATATACAGCGGTTCGCGTATGCCGTTTTCCGCAAGAAAATTTTCTGCAAGCAGCTGGTCGGGCGTGGTGCTTGCCACAATTGAACCGTTTGCAATCAGCACGATACGGTCAACGTTGCGCCACAAAACGTCTTCCAGCCGGTGTTCTACAATTAAAACCGTGGTTCTGCTCTGTTTCTGAATGTCGTCTATAAGTTCAATTACCTGTTTGCCCGTTGCCGGGTCAAGGTTTGCAAGCGGTTCGTCAAAAAGAAGGATTTTTACGTTGTCAACCATAACGCCTGCAAGGCTGACCCGCTGTTTCTGTCCGCCGGAAAGTTCGTGGGGGGCGTGTTCAAGGTGATTTTGAATGTTTACAAGTTTTGCGGCGTTTAATGTAGCCCGGTGCATCTGGTTCTGTTCAACGCAGTCGTTTTCCAGCGCAAAAGCAATGTCTTCGGCAACGGTTAAGCCTATAAACTGTCCGTCCGGATCCTGCAAAACTGTTCCAACCTTGCGCGAAAGTTCAAAAATGCTTAAATCGCTTGTGTTTGCGCCGTCTATTGTTAAGGTGCCGCTAATTTCGCCGGGGTAACTGAAAGGGCAAAGACCGTTTATGCAGTTGGAAAGTGTACTTTTGCCGCTGCCCGAAGGCCCTACAATCAGAACGCGCTCGCCTTCAAAAATATCCAGATTAATGTTGTTTAATGTAGGCTTTTTTTGTGCCTTATACTGAAAAGAAAAATTGTTAAAAGAAATAATGGGGTTTTGCAAATTACGGGGCATAAAATAAAAAGTTGAAAATTAAAAATTGGGCGTTCGGTTTTGCCGCCCAAAAAACAAACAGGGTTTACCAAAAATTATCATGCTGAATTTATAATTCAATTTTGGCAAACCCTCTGCATTAATCAAAAGTGCTTAGTCTTCAGCTTCCAGCGAACCTTTTTTGGCAATGGTTTTTGAATATGCAAATGCAAGCAAACCGCCAATAATCAGGGTTGTAACAATATTTGCAACGGCTGCCATTGCGCCCTGTGCAAAAACTTTGTTTGCCGGTTCAGAATAAATCAGAATATCAAGTCCTGGTGCAATCAGAATCCATGCAATGATATGTGCAACGATGTTAGACAATGCAAAAATTACCATGCCTTTTTTGCCGAATTCGCCTTCTGCAAGACCTGTTTTTTTGCCCAAAAGCCCGGCTGCACAGCCTACAAAAGTAGAAGCAATTACCCAGCTCCACCACGGACTTCCGCCCCAGCTGAGGTCGATGAGTGTGTGACCGATAAAGCCGATTAAAGCGCCTGCAACCGGACCGTACATTGCAGAAAGCAATCCTAAAATTGCATACTGAACGCTGATGTTTGTGTTAGGAATTCCGCTTGGAATTGCAACAAAACGACCTAAAACGAAGAAAAGTGCTGCGCCAATACCAATGGCAACAACTGTTTTAATAGAAAAGTTCTTTTTCACGAACCGCCTCCTGTGATGCAGCCTGTTTTTTTTGAACAAACCGCAGGTTCAGTTTTAAAAAAACGCAGAATTTTGTCAAGCTGGCAAAATTCTGCATTGCAGTTGAAAGCTAAAGTTCGCCCATGTTTTTAAGGGCAATGGTTAAATCTTTTATAAAAAAATCAATTTCGCTGCGGATGCGCTTTAGCATGCTGGTGTTGCCGGCGGTAACTGGTTTGTAGCCGTCTGCAAAATGCAGGAACAGATATTCCCGCTCTTCTATAAGGGTAAGCATACGGTTTGTATCGCCGCCGTTTATTAAAAGCTGCCTTAATTCTTCAAGCCGTTCAATTTCTTCTATATAAAAGCGCTTTATTCTGTCAAAAAGTTCTTTGTCGGGAATGTTTTTTGCAGCGATTCGGCTTTGTAAATTTTCTGCCTGAAGCTGCGGATTTTCGGCGGCGAAAAGTTTGCCGTATTCTGCCATCTGTTCTACGCTGCATTTGGCGCAGTTTATGTCCATTCCCACCGGCGAAACGTCAAAAAGATTCTGTACTTTGCTGTATCGCTGGGCAAAAGTCTGCCCGTAAGAAGCCAGCGCCGGTTCGGTTATAAAAACGCCGTTTTTACCCTGAATGTAAAAACTGTTTGCGCCAAAGCAATGGGGTGAATTTTCAATCGGGTTCAGGCGGTTATGCCCGTTCAGCTTGTTCCGGTGAAAAACCGATTCTTTGCAGTGGCTTTTGTTCGGCGTGTAGCTGAAGTCCAGTCCGGCAAAAAAAACGGGCAGGGCAGGGCTTGCGCGCAGAATAAGCGCAATTTCTACCGCGCTTAAACCTACAGAACCAAGCGGTTTGATTACTGGAAACGGAAAAAGTTCCTGACTGATGATGCGCTTTATGTAGCGGCAGTTTTCGTATTCGCTTAAAAAGAAAGAAAAACTGCCGCCGGGAATTGACAGAATATGCGGGCGGCTGGTTAAATCGCCAATAATTTTTATGCCGCTCTGGGCTGTGCCCAAAAATGCCTTTTCGTTTGCAATCTGAGATTCTACCGCGATTACCGCGTCCGGGATAATGCCGTTTTTTAAAAGCGGCAAAAACGCGTTGTCTACGGCGATAATGTAGAAAAATTCTGCGGCGCCTTTAATTTGTTCAATTATATAATCAATTGAAGGCCCGGAAGCACACACCAGAATAGGTCGGCTTATGGATTTTGCCGCAAGCGGGCTTGAAAACGGTACTTTTGAAAGGTTTTTCAGCAGATTGCGTGCGTAAAGCCGCCCCATTTTTACCAGGGTTATGCGGTTTCTCCAGAATCGGTTAACGGCATCGTCGCAAAGGGCGGTAAGGTTCTGGTAAAAGGGCTGGTTCAGTTTTGCGCCGCCGGAAAGTTCCACGGGCAAGCAGCGCCTGAAATTGCTGAAATCCGGAATTGTTTTGTTTGCAAAAAGCTCAAAAAGGTTTTTATCGTTCTGTACAAAACAATAAAAGGCTTTCTGTTCCTTTGGGGCGGCGTTATATGGTGCCAAAATTTCTTCAATGTAAGGTTTTGAAAATTCAAATAAAACCGGGTCGTTTTCAATCAGCAGAATAAAGCTGCTGTTTTCGGTTTTTTGCACTAATTCCTGCAGCCCGTAGCCCAAAACCGGCGAATAGCAGATTACCAGGGTTTGGGGCAAAATATTAAGGCTTTGTACCGTGCGCAGCGCCGCCGAAGCCGGGTTGTATTTTGAATAGAGAGAACGGTTTTTATATATAACAGAAAAACCTTGCTCGGTTTGCACCAAACAAGGTTTTTCATTTTGCTGATTATCAGTCACTGTTTTTGCAAAAAATTATTTTGCCAGAAATTCTTCAAGATAAACACTCAAAACATCGTTTTTAACCAGACCGGTGTTGTTAAGCACCTGCGAAGCGCTTGACTGGTCAAATGTCAAAGTGTAGTAAGGGTAGAACATCTGCAAAAAGTCTGCCGAAGCTGCTTCGGTAGAAGTAGAAACTGCTTTTGCAACGATTACGTTGTAGTTAAAAAGCACCGGAGAAGAAACTTCGCCGTCTTTAAGTGCAAACAATGTTTTAAGAACGTTTTCGTTTGCGCCAACGCCTGCAAGAACTTCAACATCCATAGGATTTGAGTTGAGAAGAGGGTTGTTGTAATAGTTCAATGGGAAAGCATCGGTTGTAACTTTTGTTATGCCAAAGTTTTCACAGGCTTTGTCAAAACCGTTTACGGCAGCCTGCGAAGCAAAATCCTGTGCCTTGCTCATGAAGTAATCTTCAATAATTGCAATGTCGTTGTCTGTTACGTAGTTGTAAACGCCTTCAAGCACTGCCAGATCGTTAAAATCAGGTTTTGTGCTTGCGCCGTTGCATTTGAAAACAGAAAAGAAAGAACCTGTCTGCATAACGCCGGAAAGCTGATCTGCGCCCAGCTGCAAAAGTGCTGCAAAATCGTCTTCTGAAGTTACAAGGCTTTTAATCTGGTAATTGTAGCTTGCACGCAAATTGCCGCTTGCATCTGAATAGTTTTTGTTTGAATATTCTGCAACTGCATCTTCAAAAGTAATTTCGTTGTTTTTAACTCTTTTAAGAACTTTTTCTGCTTCAGCTTTTGTGCTTACTGTAATAACCGAACAGTTAAGTTTTTCAAACAGCGAAGCGTGTGCTTCTGCGTATGGTTTCAGTTCTTCCGGCGGGTAAGCGCCAACAGAAAATGCTGCAATGTCAAAAGCTTTTTTAGGTGCATCCATGGAAGCAATAAATGGAACTTCAGATTTTGCAGTTTTCAAACCGAACAGTGTGTTTGCGCTTGGCATTGAATAGTTGATTTCACCGAACAGGTCGTAGTAAAACTGCTGGTATGTCAGTTCGTCTTTAATTGATTCCTGCATTGCAATTTTGTCTGCATTAGAAGCAGCGTTGTAAAGTTTTGGTGAATATGCGCCGGTTTCGTCAACAAAAGACTGCATCATAACGCGGCTGATTGCTTTGTGCGGAACGATATAGCCGCTTTCTTTTACCTGATCTGCCATGTACATGCGCAATGCGGTTGCGTTAAAAGCTTCGTTCAGCGAACTGTAAAAAACAGAAGGATCGTTAACGTTTTCACCGCGCTGCTGGCGCTGTTCAACCGTGTTTTCAAGCATACTTAAAAAAACCGAATTTTCTTTATATTCGATAGGCTGCTTTTTGTAATAACCGAAAGGTTTGATACCCTGTGCCTGGTCTGCGCTGCCGCCAGCCAGAGCCGGCACAAAAATGAATGTGATTGCGGAAAGAATCAAGATGATGATAGATCCAACCGTGATAAACGTTGTTTTAGAAGCCATTTTTATGAACATCCTTTAATTTTGTTTGAAAATCTACAAAAATCTTCTATATATATGGTGTTTTTTGCGCTTGCTTTTCATCAGATACATAAAAGTTTCAACTGTTTTTAGTCGAAAGTAGCGCATAATTTTACCATTATGATTTTGCATTGTCAACGTTGAACATACAGTTTTACCTTGCCTTCATAGTATTGACCATTATGCACTTTTTTTGCATAATTATTAAAAATCTTGGAAGATTTTTGTATAAATATTCAAAATTAAACAGGAAGGTGAAAATGAGCGATTTTAGCGAACAGGCTTTTTTAAGCAAGCTTTCTACTTTAGCCAAAAACAATGACCCCATTGATCAGTCTTTGTACAAAACTTACGACGTTAAGCGCGGTTTGCGTTACAGCGACGGACGCGGTGTTCTGGTTGGCTTAACCAAAATTGGTGATGTTTCTGGTTACGAAGTAAAAGACGACAAGAAAATTGCTATCCCTGGCCGCCTGTATTACCGCGGTTACAACGTAGAACAGCTTATTGCCGATGCAGAAGCAAACCGTCAGTTTGGTTTTGAACAGACCACATATCTTTTGATTTTTGGCGAACTGCCTACAAAAGAACAGCTTGATGAATTTACTCAGTTTTTGGGCAGCCGCCGCGAACTGCCGCAGTTCTTTACGGAAGATATGATTATGAAAGCACCGTCGCCGGACATTATGAACAAGCTTGCCCGCGGCGTTCTGGCTTCTTATTCCTACGACAAAAACCCTGAAGATAATTCAGCAGAAAACGTAATCCGCCAGTGCATTGATCTGGTTGCACGTTTTCCTTCGCTGGTAAGTAACGCATATCAGGCAAAACGCCGCTATTACGACGGTCAGAGTATGTACATTCACTATTCAGACCCGACGGTTTCTACTGCCGAAAACTTTTTGCGCCTCATCCGCCCGGATGCACAGTATTCGCGCCTTGAAGCAGAGCTTCTTGACCTTGCCCTTATTCTGCACGCAGAACACGGCGGCGGTAACAACTCTAGTTTTACGGTTCACGTAGTTTCTTCTGCCGATACCGATACCTATTCTGCAATTGCCGCAGGCGTTGGTTCGCTTAAAGGCCGCCGCCACGGTGGTGCAAACATTCAGGTTATGAAAATGATGGACGGCTTGAAAGCCGGCGTAAAAGACTGGAGCAACGAAAATCAGGTAAAAGACTATTTGCGTAAAATCATGCGCAAGGAAGCCGGTGACGGAACCGGTCTGGTTTACGGAATGGGACACGCTGTTTATACAATCAGCGACCCTCGTGCCGTTCAGCTGCGCCGCAAAGCCCGCGAGCTTGCTGTTGAGAAGAACTGTCTGGAAGAATTTGAGCTTTACTGCCTTATTGAAAGGCTTACTCCGGACATTTTTGCAGAAGAACATCCGACCAGCACAAAACGCATCTGTGCAAACGTTGACCTTTATTCCGGATTTATATATTCAATGCTTGGCATTCCGCGCGAACTGTTCACGCCGATTTTTGCAATCAGCCGTATTGCAGGCTGGAGTGCCCACCGCATTGAGGAAGTAGTTTCGGATAACCGTATTTACCGCCCGGCATATAAAAACGTGCTGGAACCGCGCGAATACGTACCGATTAACGCACGCTAAAAACTGCTGAACAGCCTGAACTTCAAAAAACCCAGCCGGGATGATGATTTTCAGGCTGTTTTAATTTAAGGTTTGTACCGAACTGAAAACTGCGTAAACAGGGCTTTAAACGTCAGCGCGCCTTTCTCGGTCGTATTAGCCCAAACTTCGAGTTTTTAATATTTGCCTGAAAATGCAGGATGATTTTTATAAATAGCAACCGCAGGCAGGCACGGACGCGAAAAAAAATCGTCACGACCGAAGGGCGTATTTGTAGCGTAGCTTCGAGCAACGCTTTTTTTCGAGGCAGGGACTGCCTGAAGGGTACTTTTTTTGTAAATTTTTCAAACTCGACATTCGGACTATTAAGAATTCAATTTTTAAGGACAAAACGATAGCATGAAAACAACCCAAAGAATTGATAAAATACTGGCAACCTGCGGCTTCGGCACGCGGAAAGAAGCCAAAAATCTTTTGCATACCGGCACGGTAACCGTAGACGGCAAGGTAGTAACGGTTGCCGATACTCAGGTTGACCCGAATGTGCAGGAAATTGCCGTTGACGGCGAAGTTTTGAACATTCGCCATCACGTGTATTTAATGCTGAACAAACCGGCAAACGTTGTAAGTTCTACCAAAGACGGCGAGCACCAGACCGTGCTTGATTTGCTTGACAAGGAATACAATCACCGTTTTCCCGGCGGCGAAATACACATGGTTGGGCGCCTTGATATTGATACCGAAGGTCTGCTGCTGCTTACAACGGACGGAAGCCTGACCCACCGCTTGACTTCGCCCAAAAACCACATAAGCAAAAAATATTTTGTGCGGCTAAAAGAAGGGGTAAGCCCGGCAGAAGCTGAAAATTATAAAGAAAAGTTTGGCGCCGGCATCGAAGTTCCGCGCGAAAGCAGCGAAGAAGCTTTTGTTGCAAAACCGGCAGAACTGGAATGGCTGAACCCGGAAGAAAGCAGCTCCGCCGAAGCGTATTTAACGATTTACGAAGGAAAATATCATCAGGTAAAAAGAATGTTTGCCGCAATGGGCAACGAAGTAATTTATCTTAAGCGCGTTGCCGTTGGCGAATTGCAGCTTGACCCGAATCTTGCCTCTGGCGCTGCCCGTGAACTGACCGCCGAAGAACTGGAATTGCTGAAATAGAATTATTGAAAGATGAATTTACAAATGAATTCGGATATTTCATTACAGAAGATTTTCGAATTCATTTCGCCTGATTTCTGTTACGGAATTTACGCAGAAAAAAAGGGTCTCTGTCATTTCAGAGACCCTTTTTTCAGAAAGTGCTTGCTAGAAAAAGCCTAAATTTTAAACTTATCTATCTGGGTTCCTATCTGGGTAATGGTTTCTTCTACCTTTGCAGAGATATTGATAAGCTGGTTGCTGCTTTCGTTTATCATCTTTGCACCATCATCCATGTGTTCCATGCAGTCCTGCATTTTTAGCGTACCGCTTTTCAAAATTTCTACCTGCGACAATATGTGCTTGCTGTCATCAGTCATTTCTGCAGAAGCGGCTTTTACTTTGCCTGAACTTTCGTTCATGTCTTTTAGCGATGCAATAACCTGATTAGATTCTTCTTTTTGATTTTCAAGTACATCATGAATATTCTTAACAAAGTTATCCGTAATCTTAAGGTTGCTGACAATATCTTTGTATGCATCGCTTGATTTTTGAGAAACATCAACAACGCTGCGTATTGAGCCTCTTATTTTTTCAAGACTCATACCGATTGTTTTTGACTGGCTTGTAGAAGTTTCGCTTAGTTTTCGTATTTCGCCTGCAACAACGCTAAATCCTTTTCCGGCTTCTCCTGCATGTGCAGCTTCTATTGCAGCATTCATGGCAAGAAGGTTTGTCTGGCTTGCAATATTCGCAATTACTTCGTTGGCTTCCTGAAGCATGGCAGATTCTGCTTCAATCTGTTTTATTTTTCCATTTACATCTTCCTGTTTTGCATATCCGTCTTTTGCACTTGCAGAAAGATTGTTGAATGAACCTGTCATGGATTCAAATGTTATGTTAATCGAATCGATGTTGTCGACCATTTTTTGAACAATGGTACTTGTGTCTGCAATTTCTGTTACCTGTGCAGAAATCATTTTTCCCATTGATTCAATGTTTGAAGAAATCTGGTTAATTGACGAAGACGTTTCTTCTATGCTTCCGGTCTGGTCTTTAATTCCGGCGGTTGTTTCAAGAATATTTTCCTTGATGCCGGAGATGGCATTTGCGGAATCGGATGTGCTTTGCGTAAGCTGATGACCGACAGTTTCCAATGTATCCTGCGATTTTTTCAATTCTGAAATTATGGACTGCAATTTTTCCGTAAATGCATTGAATCCAATGATAATTCCGCCAATTTCGTTATTTGACTTCATGTCGATGCGTTTGGTAAGGTCTGCATTGCCGGTTGCAATATCTTTAATTGCAGATTCTACTTTTATTAACGGGTTAAGTGAAATTAAAAGAAGAATGCCGGTTACGACCAGAAGAATTATTGCCATGATAACTGATGCTATTATCATTGTGGTGCGTATCTGGTTTCCGATTGAATAAATCTGATTGCTGCTGATGTTAAAGCCTATGCTCCACGGCGTGTTCTGTACCGGCGTATAGGTTACATATTCCCTTTCGCCGGAAGTTAATGAAGAAATCCATCCGGAGCCGGTTTCTCTGTTGCACATTTTCTGTGCAACGGCTTTTAAATCTTCATGTCCATTGGGCAAATCGGTAATAAAATTGATTTTGTTGGAATATTCGTTTTCCGGGTAATAAATTACGTTGCCGTTTCCGTCAAGAAGCCATGCCGTTCCGGTTTCGCCTAACTGAATGTCTGATATAAGTTTTCTTATTGTACTTACAGGGTAAACGGCGGCAAAAACGCCAAGTTTTTTTCCGTTTGATATTACTGCCTGTGCAACGTAAATTATTGATTTTTGCAGTTCTTCATCAATTTCCGGATTACTTATGTATTCGTAATTTCCGTTTACTATTATTTCCTTAAAAAAGTCTTTGTTAGAAAAATCTGTTACAGTTCCGTCGTCTCTGTATGCTTTGCCGTCCGTCGTACAAAAATAAACTGCATCAATATTGGAACTTTTCTTTTGATTCCTGCTTTTTGTCCATTCAATTATCTGGTTTATGTCCTGTGCCTGTATTACGTCCGAATCTACATAAAAGCGTATTTCACGAAGATACATATTAAGGCGGTTGTTCAGCATAAGGGAATATGCTTTTGTTATTTCCTGACAGTTTTGTTCGTAGCTTTTTGCTGCTGACGTTTTGACCAGCTTAATTATTATAAAACCCTGGCAAGAAGCAAGCACAACGAAAAGAAGCCCTAAAGTAATTATCAATCCTTTTACAAGACTCGATTTTTTATTATTCATAATCTTCATCTCCTATTTCTTATTCTGTCTGTTAAAAGCATCAAGCTGACTCTGGATTTCTGCGATGACCTTTTCTATGCCTGCTTCTTTCAGTTTTGAACGGAATTCTGCGACGTATTGTTCCGGGTTTTCTGTCTGACCATAACAGATGTTTGCCATGTAATCACCATATACATTTACTACGTTTCCAATTTCTGTAGATACGGGCGTTAAATCCCATACGATGTTGCCAAAGGGATAATCGATTTTGTATTTGTTGTATTCTGCGCACATTTCATCAAATTTTGCCCATGCGGTTTGGGTGTCACGTATTTCAAGTGCGTCATTTCTTCCCCACCAGTAATTTGTCGTTATGCCTTTGGAATTGGGTACTGATTCTCTGTATCCGTCGCTGTTGCGTGTGTATTGAACGCCTTCTATTCCGTAATTTATCAGGTTGTAGCATTCTTCGTCGTTACGGAGCAAATCGTAAACCATCAGTGCGCGTTCAGGGTGTTTTGAGGCTGCTGATACTGCCATTGCTCCGTGGGTTATTGTCTGGTAGACAAGATTCTGCGATTCTTCTCCAAACCAGAAAAATCCGCAGTCTGCACCGGGAACATTTTTTTGCAATTGCTTGTATACGGTAGTGTACCAAGTCTGCGAGTGATGCTGTTCCATTCCTGTTAAGCCGGCGCAGAATTCATCCCTGTTGTCTCTGTTTCCGCCTCGTTCTATCATGATGTTTTTAGGCCAGACACCCATATCGTTCCATTTCTTCATCAGTTTTGCATATTCAACAAGTTCTTTGCCTTCGTAAAATGGGGAATATACTTTTGTCTGGTCGTTTCTGTGGCTTCCTATCATATTGGTAGAAGTAACGCCGTCAATAATGATGTAATCGGTTTTAGACTGAATGTATCCTTCTGCATGAAACGTACTTGAAGAACAGTTTGAATCCCACGGAATTACGTCCTTATTGTCTTTTACGAATTGCAGATAAGCAGTCAAATCTTCCCAGCTGTGAACGCCGTTAATGCCTGCTTCTTTTGCCCAGTCAAGGCGATACATAAAACCGTGATTTGTCCATTGCGTAAAATTGTCTTCCGGGCAGAAATATATGTTTCCGTTCAATCGGCAGGAATCCCAATGTTCTGCTGATACGCTGTTCCATGTTTTTGGTGCATAAGTTTTTAGCATCTCATCGGAAAGGGGCATAAAATTTCCCAGATTTGCATTGTCCCATGCATTAAGCCAGTCTGTTGCAGTTCCTATTAAGTCAATGGAACCGTCTTTTTCTGCAAGCTTTAAGTTGTAATTTGTTCCGTAGTTATACCACGGTATATAGTATATTTCCAATTCGGCATTACATAGTTCCGTAAGCCTTTCGTTTAGCTTAACAAGCATTTCTGCTGTACCGCTGTTAGTGGGTTTGTTGCCTGTAGTTAAATATGTAATAATTACATGATGGTTTAGCGGGTTTACTGCTTCGTTTTTAGATGAGCAGGAAATTAAATATGGAATAAGAAACGCCACCATAATTATCCGAAATGCTTTTTTCATTTATTACCACCTGTGCATAGTATTTTTTAGCATTAGAACAATACCTGTATTTCATATTGTAACACAGCTGTTCGTATTTAGCCATTTTTTTTAATGAATTTAGAGATTTAGTTAGAGATTATAGAGTTTTTTTATGGAATTTATGAAAATTGCAATAGTTACGGCAGTTTTTTTGTATTTGCCCAAATGCCGGGTTTTTAGAAATTCAAAAATAAAAAAAGGCTGCCTGATAAGTAAAGCCATGCTTAGCCTGCTTGCCCTGGTCAGGCAAAAGTTGCATCTGCTGAACTTATTTTGCAGCCCTTTTGTATCTTCTATTAAAAAAGACAGTTAAAGTTTGATTTTGCGGTCTTCTTCTTTTTCGCGCGGCAAATATAAAATTGCGCGGTTGCCGATAACACGCACCAAAGTGGCGCCGGTTTCGGCACAAAGCTGTTCGGTCAATTCGCGTTTGTCATCTTTGTATTCGTTAAACTTAACTTTAATCAGTTCGTGGGCGCCAAGCATTTCTGCAACCATTTTTGTAACGCCTTCGGTAACACCTGCCGCACCAACAATTACAACCGGTTCAATATCGTGGGCAAGTTTTTCTAAATATTTACGCTGTTTGCTTGTTAATTCTATCATAAGCGTAATTTTGCCTTATTTAGCAATTTTTTTCAATTGCGCGTGCTGTTTTGCCGCCCCAAATACAGCAAAAATCGCTGCGCAAAGCCGTTTTACAAAGTTGAAAAATGATGACTTTTTGCTTAATTTGCTATAATGTAAAGATATGAAAATAAATTCTGTTTGTATGATTGGTATGGGCGCAGTTGGCGCAGTAGTTGGCAAAAACCTTTTGTCTTGTCTGGACAGCAGCAGTTTGTACTGCATTGCTCAGGGCGAACGGCTGGAACGTTATAAGAAAGACGGAATATTCATTAACGGCGAAAAACAAAATTTCAATTTTGTTAAACCAGAAGACGCAAAACCCGTTGATTTGGTAATTATTGCAACCAAAAATCTTCAGCTGGCAGAAATTCTGCCGCAGATTAAAAACGCAGTCGGTCAGAATACTACAATTCTTTCACTTTTAAACGGCATACAAAGCGAACGCGACATTGCCGCCGTTTATGGCGAAGAAAAAATTCTTTACAGCTTCATCGTAGGTTTAAGCAGCGTGCACGAAGGCAACAACATAATCTGCACGGATACCGGCACAATCGTTTTTGGCGAAAAATCAAACGAAAAAACTGAACGCGTAAAGGCAATTGAAGAATTATTTGAACAGGCAAACCAGAAACACCGCGTTCCGGCAGACATTCAGCTTGATTTGTGGAAAAAATATCTGATGAACGTAACCTGCAATACAATCACTTCGCTGTGCCGCGCACCTTACGGTGCATTCAACCACGATGTTTTGAACGATTTGGTTCGCGATGCTTCAAAAGAAGTAATTGCCGTTGCCAACGCCGAAGGCATTGCCCTTACGCCACAAATGTGCGAAGACAACATCAACATAATGCTCACCATCGACCCGAAAGGCAAAACATCAATGTTTCAGGACGTGGAAGCAAAGCGCAAAACCGAAAACCAGTGGTTCTGCGGCACGGTTGTGGAACTTGCCAGAAAACACGGCATAGAAACCCCAATCTGTTCGCTTTTGCAGCGCCTTGTGGCAATTACCGAATTGTCCTGGACAATATAAGCGCGCAGAATATTTGCAAAACCCGGAATAAACCGCAAAGCTCCGGCAAAATTGAAGTGTCCAGTATTTGGAGTTCACTTCAAATATCCGGGGCTTTTTTTATGCCCGCCGGGCGCGCTGTTTTTGGCATTCCTTTCAAAATTGAAATTTTAATGCTTCCTATATTATATTTTTTATTATGGAAAAAATTGTTTTAGCCGGTGCTTGCTCGGTGTTTGGGCTGGAAGATTTGGCTGCGGCTTTTGCCCGGCTGGGTTTTGAAGCCGATTTTGTAGAAGCTACTTTTATGAAGCCTTATTTGCCCAATTTTGGTTCAAAGTGCAAAAACATTACTTTTACCGATGAATCCGCCGGTTCGCTGCTTATTCCCCTTAGCGAATACTGGATTTCTCAATGCATAAAGGGCAAAAACTGCAAAATTGCTGCCAGTGCCTTAAAAGTCAGCCGTGATAAACTGTTTTTTAACCGGCTTTTGCAAAATGCCGGCTTGCCTGCCACCGCAATTTACGAAACTCCGCAGCAGGCGCTGAACGCCGTAAAAGACGGCGGAACGATTTTAATAAAGCCGGCCGGGGCAAACAGCGGATACGGCACGGCAGTAGTCAGCGCCCAAAATATTCAGGATTTTGAACGGCTTTACACCGAAGCCGGCGCAATAAAAAACAAAATTCTGTCGCTCATGCAGGTGGAAAAATCCGGCGTAATGCTGTGTCAGTACATAAACGGCACCGAATACAGCGCCGACTGCTTTGTGTGCCGCGGCAGGGCAAAAATCGTGCGTTTGTGCCGTAAAAGCGTGCTTACAATCAACAGCAAGCCTTGCACCGCCACGGTTCAGCTGATTGAACCTGATAGCGAAATAAAAGACGCAATAGAAAACTGGCTAAACCTTCTGTTTGAAAAAAACGACGTAAGCTTTGCCCAGTTTGATTTTATTCAAAACGACCGGGGCGAATTTGTGCCGATTGATTTTGCGTGCCGTGTCGGCGGCGGCATGGCAGAACTTTTGGGCGAATGCGAACAGAATCCTTACGCCGCGGCGGTTATTGCCGTTGCAGGCGCCAGCTCTTCTGCCGATTCGGCTTGTGCAGATTGCACAGACAGCATCAATTGCACAAATATTGAAGAAAATAAAAAGCCGGTTTCTTTGCTGGATAAACTGGAGATTTTTTCAGATTGCGTTTTTTGTGCGCCAAATGCAGGCTGGCAAATTGAAGACGGCAATTTTTTAACGATGCTCAATTATCTGCCGGTAAAAAGCGGCTATGTTGTAAACGACAATTTCATTTTTTCCAGCGGAAAGGTTGCGGTACACAAAAAAAAGGGCAGCTTTGTTACAAATAATCCTTCTAGCGTGGCAAGTAAAATTGCAACGGTAATTTGCCAGCACCCGCCGGTTTTTTCAACTGAAGAATTGCAAAAACTGCTCATCGCAGAACCGTATATACAAAAAGAAAAACCGCGCCCTTAGTTTTGCAAGCTGCCGGAATTTTGTGCAATTGGCGCGGTATTTTACGTGTACATAAAGATTTTATAATTTTATATTGTAAACTGCACCACAAATATTTGGCACTTTTGTAAAAACATATAAAAATCATAGTTTTTGCATTTTTTTCCGCAGATTAGAAGCGTTTTTGTGTATAAAATTGCCATCGTGCGTAAAATTCGGTTCAACTGGCAAGCATTCATTTTTGCCCGTTCATATTGAAGATTTTGGCAAATAGTTATAAATTCAAGTAACACAAATCAACAATGCTTGTGGGGGCGGTTAATGGAAGAAAATGAATATTTAAAAGCCTGGTTCAAAGGGTTTTCTAATTCGTTGGAATTGATTTCTACCGCCGAACGCCAGAAAATTATGTGTCAGTGCGGTAAATCTTGGGCAGAAGCCGAAATTTTAAGCGTTTACCAACAGGCTTATAATGCTTCCGGCGGCGATTTGATGAAAACTATCCGCCTTTTGCAAGACGCTTTCAGTCCCAACATTATTTACGAACCTGTGGACGAATCCGGCATTCCCGAAGGCAAGTGTTTTGACGTGATGTATTTTTGCTGCGTCTGCGATCTGGTAAAAGCCCGGTATGTGGACAGTCCGTTTTTCTGCGAAAGTACCAAGCAAAGTTTGCTTTTTGTCTGGGAAGAACTGGTAGGGAAGGGCAATGTAAGCGTTGAAACCAAGCAGACTATTTTGAATGGTTCAAACAGCTGCATTTTTAGAGTTACTTTTAGATAAGGTTTGTTAAAAAATATTTGGTCATAAAAAAAACACTTCGCTTTTGTGAAGTGTTTTTTTTATTTTTCAGCCTGAAGCATTTCTACCAGTGTTTGAAGAACATACAGATTAGCCTGACGGCGTACATCGCTGCGGTCGCCCAAAAAATGCTGAGTGCCGGTGGTTATTTTGCCGCGGTTAAAAAAACCGAAGCAGACTGTACCAACCGGCGTTTTTTCAGTGCCGCCGCCCGGACCTGCAATACCGCTTACAGAAAAAGCTGTGTCGGCGCCGCACAGTTTTGCAGCACCTTCTGCCATTTTTGCCGTACATTCTTCGCTTACCGCGCCGTAAGTTTCTAAAATTTCAGCCGGCACGCCAAGCACATTCTGCTTGACCGCATTTGTATAGCTTACAACGCCGCCGCAAAACACCTGCGAAGAACCTGCAATTGCAGTAATGCCGGCACTTACGCCGCCGCCGGTACAAGATTCTGCGCCGGCAAGCATACGGTTCTGTTCTTTTAACAATTCAATTAAGGTTTCGCCCAGCGGTTTACGGCAAACATTCATTATTTTGCCTCAGTTCCCAGTTTTCTGATAAGTTCAATCAGCGAATCTAGCTTTTGGCGGGTGATAAGCGGGTTCAAAAGGGTGAACTTTAAGTGAACGCGACCGTCGCTTACAGTTTGCCCGATTACTACGCCGTGGTTGTGAATAAGCGACCGGCGAACTTTTTTGTTCACTTCGTCTGCCTGTTCGTCACCGCCGCATTTTGCAGAAGAAAGCCTGAAAACTACAGAAGAAATTTCCGGTTCGGTTACAACGCAAAAATCTTTGTCGTTTTTCAGTTTCTGATACAAATACTGGGCATTTTCCATGCTTGTGCTGATGATTTCGCTCCAGCCGTCTTTTCCGCGGGTTTGAAATGCAACCCAAACTTTTAATGCGTCAAAACGGCGTGTTGTTTGCAGCGATTTATCAACAAGATTTGTATAACCGTCTTCTTCGTCTTCTTCGCGGTTCAAATAGTCTGCGTGAATGGTTAAAGCGTCAAAAGTCTTGCCGTTTTTTACCAGCACGGCGCTTGAACTGATTGGCAGCAGGAACATTTTGTGAAAGTCTACGGTAATTGAATCGCAAAGATTTAAACCTGCAATGCGGTTATTGTATTTCTGCGATAAAATTACGCCCGAACCGTAAGCTGCGTCTGCGTGCAGCCACATGCCGTTTGCCTTGCAAAGGTCGTAAAGTTCTTTAAGCGGATCAATGCTGCCAAAATCGGTGGTGCCAACTGTTGCAACCAGAAGGAACGGAATATTGCCTTCTGCCTTATCTTTTTCAATAAGCTGCTTCAATGCGGCAAGATCCATTTTTTTGCGGCTGTCAACCGGCACTTTTACAACGCATTCGTAACCAAGACCCAGAACGTGGGCGCTTTTTTCCATTGAAAAATGCGAAATTTCAGAAGTATACATGCGAAGCTTTCTGAAATTTTCCGGTAAACCGTGCTTTTTAATGTCAAAATTGAGTTTTTCGTTGCAGAACCAGTCGCGTGCCAGAATGATTGCGGTCTGGTTGCTCTGGCTTCCGCCGGAAGTAAACACACCGTCTGCGCCGTCGCCGTAACCGTACATTGCACAAAGCTTTTTAACAACTTCAAGTTCAACTTCGGTTGCAACCGGCGACTGATCCCACGAGTCCATTGACTGGTTGAATGTTGAAAGAATCAGTTCCGAAGCGATGCTTTCGATTGTAGCAGGGCTGTGAAGATGCGCCATATAGTCAGTAGACGACGTGCGCAAAAAATTAGGCAGAATCTGATTATTTAAGCGTGAAAGAACCGCGTCCCAGCCGAGACCGTTTTCCGGCAGAATGTCATCAACATATACATGTTTTTTTAATTCGTCCGGTGTAGGTCCTGCATAGGCGCGGTCGTCAGTGATACTAGCCGTAAGCGCATTTACGGTTTGTTCCATAATGCGCTTGTATTCGGCTTTAGAATCATCTTGGTTAATTAGAAACAGTTTTGATGTTTCCACAATTAGCCCTTCTTTGAGTATTCTGCATCAACTGCAAGAATTACTTCTTCAAAAATATCTAATGCTTTTTTTAAGTCAGCATCGGTTACGTTTAATGCACACAGACAGCGCATTACGGAACCGTTGCGACCGCCTTTTTCTATGATAAGGCGACGGTCAAAACACATTCTCTGTACTTTAGCAGCAATTTCGCCGCTTGCAGGTCTTGTGCCAATTGCGTCCGGTGCATCATTCGGGTTTACAAATTCGGTACCAGCCATTAAACCGCAGGAACGGAAATCGCCGATGATTGAAACTTTGTCTTTAAGTTCAAGCATGCGTTTTTTAAGGTATTCGCCCTTGCGTGTTACGTCTGCCAGAAATTCCGGCTGTGAAACGCGTTTAATTAAAACTGTACCTGCTTTCATTCCAAGCTGGTTGCCGCGGAAAGTACCTGCGTGTGCGCCCTGTGTCCATTTGTCAAGTTTTTTATTGTAAATGACAACAGACATAGGCTGGCTTCCGCCGACAGCTTTAGAAGCAAGAATAACGTCCGGCACGATTCCGGCATGTTCAAATGCAAAGAATTTACCGGTACGGCCAATACCGCACTGAATTTCGTCAACAATCATCGGAATGTCCAGTTCTTCAGTTACGCGACGGATTGTCTGAAGGAACTTCGCAGGGGCAGGTATTACACCGCCTTCGCCCTGAATAGGTTCAATGATTACTGCGGCTGGTTTTGTAATTCCCGATTCCGGGTCTTTCAATGTGCGTTCAAAGAAAGCACATGCAGCGTCAACGCCAGCTTCTCCGCCAATGCCGAAAGGACAGCGGTAAGAGTATGGAAACGGGAAGTGATGCACGTCCGGCATCAGTCCCTGTACTTTTGATTTTGCGCCTAAGTTTCCGGTACAAGCCATTGCTCCATGTCCCATTCCATGGTAGCCGCCCTGAAAAGCGATAATAGATGAACGACCTGTGGCTGTTTTACACAGCTTAAGTGCAGCGTCAGTTGCATCTGTACCCGAAGGACTGCAAAATTGTATTTTTGCATTATCCTTCAGCTCCGTAGGAAGCAAATTAAGCAGCGTATGCACAAACTCGTCTTTAACTGGTGTCGTTAAGTCCAGTGTATGCAACGGTGCATTCGAGGTAAGCATATCCACCATGGCCTGATTAACTTCAGGATCATTGTGGCCAAGTGCGAGAGTTCCGGCTCCGCACAAAAAATCCAGATATTTGTTTCCTTCTACGTCCTCAATCCACGACCCCTGGGCTTTTGCAAGCGCGAATGGGAATTTGCGGGGGTAGCTTCGAGCGTTAGATTCAGTGGAATCCTGTCTGGTAATGTAATACTGATTGGTGCCCTTATTTTCAAGCATCTACTTTCTCCATTACGCGGAATTTAACCAAATCTGTCAACGGCAGTTTCGTTTAGTTGTAAGTCAAAAAGTACATTATATTTCATTTAGTTACAATACCATAAACGCATTTTTTTACTATTTATTTGAATAAAATTGAAAATAATTGAAAAAACTAGAACCCGCCTGCATTAAACCGAAAAATTGCCGTGGCTTTGCTGTGCCCGGTGGCGGGGCAGGGTGAAAATATAAAGTTCCGTGCTGCATTTTTTGAAATTTGCCCAAAATTACAGAAGGGAAGAATAAAAAAGCCGCCGTATTTGCGGCAGCTTCTGCATGTAAAAATAGAAAAACATTTTTCAGGGCACCGTGCCGGCTAAAAAACCGGCGTTCCGTGCCCAAATTGCAAACCGTTTATTTTTCCGCAGTTTTTGCAATTTCGCTTATTGAACTTACGATGCCAGCCATATTCTGCAAGTCTGACGGAATGATAAGTTTTGTTGCCTTTCCGTCTGCAACTTTTGCAAGTGCTTCGTAGCTTTTAAATTTAAGCACCTTTTCGTCGGCATCGGCTTTTTTAAGCATCATCAAACCTTCAGCGGTTGCTTTCTGCACTTCGCGTATGGCTTCGGCTTCACCTTCGGCACGGCGCATTGCCGCTTCTTTCTGGGCTTCGGCTTCAAGAATGACAGCCTGCTTTTCAGCTTCGGCTTCAAGAATTTTTGCAGCCTTTTTACCTTCTGCTACCAGAATTGCAGACTGTTTTTCGCCTTCAGCCTTAAGGATTGCTTCGCGGCGTTCGCGTTCGGCGCGCATCTGTTTTTCCATTGCCACCTGAATTGATTCCGGCGGAATGATGTTTTTAACTTCTACGCGGTTAACTTTAATGCCCCACGGGTCTGTGGCTTCGTCCAGAATTGAACGCATGCGCGTATTGATAACGTCGCGGCTGGTTAAAGTGCCGTCAAGTTCAAGTTCACCGATGATGTTGCGCAGTGTTGTTGCCGAAAGATTTTCAATTGCGTTAATCGGGCTTTCTACGCCGTAAGTGTAAAGTTTCGGATCTGTAATCTGAAAGTAAATTACAGTGTCAATCATCATTGTAACGTTGTCTTTTGTAATAACCGGCTGCGGCTTAAAGTCCAGAACCCGTTCCTTTAACGAAGGCTGGTTAACAATGCGGTCAATAAACGGCAGTTTTACGTGCAGGCCAACCTGCCATGTGGTTAAATAACCGCCAAGGCGTTCAATTACGAATGCTTTTGACTGCGGAACGATGCGAATGTTTACGACAATCAGCAAAAGCACCATGACAATTACTGCAATAATAAGAATTTGCATTTTTTTCTCCTTATTTTTTGCGGAAAAATTAAAATTTCCCGCATATTTTATGTTTTCAGTTTTTTACAGGTTCAACAATGGCGGTTGTACCTTCAATGCGGACGATTCTGCATTCGCTGTTCTGCAAAAGTTCTTCGCCGTTTTCGCAGGAAGCGTTCCAGATTACGCCGTTTATCTTGATTTCGCCTTTTTCAAACTTTTTAATGTCTTTTACCACAAGCGCATTTTTGCCGCACAAAGCCTCTACGTTTGTTGCCTGCTTTTTGCTGTTGATGTAGTTTAAGGCTGTTTTGCGGAACAGGATAAGCAGAATAATTGAAATTATTAAAAAGACAAGAATCTGCGCCAGAAAGGGCATTGGCGTAAATGCCAGAAACGCCATCAAAATTGCGGCGGCGGCAAACCAGATTGTGCATAAAGTAAGGGTAAAAGCTTCGATAACGGCAAAAATAACCGCTAAACCGAACCAAAACCATGGTAAATTTTGCAAAATAGTATTAATCATAGGGAAAGTTTACAAGCCGTAGCTTTTTTTGTAAAGCGCGTGCGCGCGTGCTTCTTGCTGGTCTCTTATTTCTGATTGTGTAAGCACGCGGAGGAGTTTTTG
>JAKSTR010000031.1 GCA_024402495.1 Treponemataceae bacterium | reverse complement strand
CAAAAACGCACGGTGAAATTTGAAAATGCCGCGGTGATTTTCCGCATTGTGAAAAGTGAAAAAAAAAGCTAGTCTTGAGGAATGAAAAACAGCACCAAAACAGAAAAATGTGCCCTTATCTTTGCAGGCGGAAATTTTCCAGACAAAAACAAAGCTTTGCCGCTGCTAAACAGGATTCTGGCAAACCTAACCTGCGAACAAAACTTCAGCATTTCAAGCAGCCGCCAAAATACCGTCATGCTTGCCGCAGATTCCGGCTTGGTGTGCGCCCATAATTACGGACTGAACTGCCAGTATTTTTTAGGCGATATGGACAGCGTGCCAGAAGATCTGGCGAAACAATATAAAAATCTTGAAACTTTTACATTTGAAAAAGACAAAGACTATTCCGATACGGAACTGGCTTTTATGAAGGCAGAAGAAACTGGCTGCGGCTTTAATATTCTGGTGGGCGGCAGCGGCGGAAGAATGGACCATTTTCTGGCGCTTTTTGCAATGTTTGCCCAGAAAAACTATCCTGACATCTGGCTTACAGAAGAAAATATCTTTATCTGCCTTGATTTTCCGGCAAGCGCCAATATTTGCGTAAGCGGCTTAAGCCCTAAAGACGCAGTTTCGGTTTTTGCGGTAACGGTGCCGCCGTATTTTTGCGCCCAGAACAAAACGGAAAAACCTGTATGCAAAAGCAAAAATCTGGTCTGGGAGCTGGATAATCTGGATTGGCACAAGGGTTTTTACAGCCTCAGCAACCGTGTTGCAGCCCCGGATGAAGCACTGGAACTGAAAGCCGAAAACGGGCGCTTCATTCTTGTTTTGCCGCTAAACCCCGAATTAAACCTGAAGTTTTTTTAGTATTCTGCCGCCTAAATTGAACCCGACTGCACGAATAGAATATTTTAAAGTGGCAAAGACCTTTTTCCGCTTAAAATATTTTATTTTAAAGCGACAAAGATACTTTTCCTTTAAAATAAAATATTTTAAAGGAAAAAAGAAAAACCTTTAAAATACCGTATTTCAAATTATCAGGTCGAATATCAGTTTTAAGGCTTGTCATCCCGAATTTGCTTCGGAATCCATGCTTTTGCCGTTTGCTTTGTTTCTAGCTGCTGCTTTATGAGCGCAAAAGCCCCAGTTTTTGAGTCTCAAAAAACTACGCCTCTTTTTCTGTCAGGCTTTCCATCTTATTCATTTTGCGGCAGCAAATCAGCCAGTATATCCAGAACGCCGCAGACGTAACAATCCACGTAATGGGATAGCTGGTTAAAACGGTTTCCATTTGCGGCTTCATTTTTACAACGGTAAAAAGCCATATCAGGCGCAGGGCGCAAACGCCAAAAACCGTAATCAAAAGCGGGCAAAGGCTTTTTCCAATTCCGCGGGTTGCGCCGCTTAATACCTCAATTGAAATGTAAGTCATGTAAAAAGGCACCAGAAACTCCAGAATCTCAATGCCTTTTTCTATAACAGCCCGGTCATCAGAAAATAAGCCGACCAGCATTTCGCTGCAATTCCAGAAGAACAAGCTGATAATCACGGTAAGGGCGGCGGTAAGTTCCAAAGTAATAAGCATGCCTTTTTTTACGCGGCCGTATTTCTGCGCCCCAAAGTTCTGCCCGGCAAAAGTTGTTACCGCAATGCCAAGTGCGCTAACCGTCATCCAGAACACGCCGTCTATTTTGCCGTAAGCCGCCCACGCCGCCACCGAAACAGTGCCAAAAGTATTTATATTGGTCTGAATAATCAAATTGCTGATTGTATAAAGCGTACCCTGCAAGCCAGCCGGCAGCCCGATTTTCAGTATTTTTGCCAGAATATGCGGCGTAAATCTGGTCAATTTGGGCTCAAAACGGTAATCACCTTTTGTTCCTGCAAGAATAACCAGCGCAATTATTGCCGTTTCAATCTGGCAAAGCACAGTTGCAAGGGCAACGCCTGCCACACCAAGCCTGAAAACTATTACAAGCAGAAGGTCTAAAAAAATGTTTGAAACGCAGCCAACTATTAAAATTATCAGCGGCGTTTTGGAATTGCCGACTGCGCGCAAAATGCCGGAACCCATATTCTGAAGGAACATCGGAATAATGCCTAAAAAATAAATGCGCAGGTACAAAACCGAATTATCAATAATTTCTGCCGGAGTTTTGGTTAAAACCAGCATGGGGCGGCTGAAAACTATGCCGCAAATCATTATGACAATTCCGCCTGCAATACTTAGCGCAATGGAAGTATGCACTGCCGCAGAAATTTCGCGCCTGTTTCTGGCGCCGTAAAACTGGCTTATGGAAACGCCAGCCCCGGAAGATATGCCCATAAAAAAGCCTACCAGCAGGTTTACAAAAACCGCAGAACCGCCGCCAACCGAAGCCAGAGCCTGCGTGCCTACAAAGCGCCCTACAATAATTGCGTCTACTGTTGTGTAAAGCTGCTGAAAAAACGTGCCAAACAGAATGGGAAAGAAAAAATAGAGCAGGGCTTTTAAAATATTGCCTTCGGTAATGGGATTTTGAACATTTGAATTTGCAGATTTTGCGTTTGCGGTTTTCATGTTTTCAAGTTAGCATTTTAAATACTTTGTGCGCAATATATTTTACTATAATACCGCGAACGCCGAGTTTTTTAGAAATACTGAAAGAACATTCAAAGCTTTATAAAAATATTCGCAGTTTTTGCGCAGGCAAAAGCAACAGTAAGAGAAAAAGCAAACAGCAAAAGCAAGTCATGCTGAATTTATTAGCCTGCGGCGGCTGCACACAGCATCTGATTTGTTCCCAAAAAGCAGATTCCGAAACCAGTTCGGAATGACCGGAATGACAAAAGTTTGGGCTATCACGTACTATACATGCAGCCGCCATTTTAAGATAACATTTTGTTTGATTTGCCAAAGTTCAATTTGTGCTTTATTCTGTATATACCCATGAAAATCAATTTATCTTCCATTAAAACTAAAACTAATATTAAAGCCAATAAAACTTTTTATACCGGCAAAACCAGAAGCGAATGCGCTGCAAAGCCGTTCCGGGTTTTATGCCTGATTTTTTTAATTTTCAGTATGTGCGCCTGTACAAAAGCCAGACCGCAGTCAGGCACGCAGCCGGAACAGGACAGCGAGCTCAAAATAATCGTAGGTTTTTCGCAGATTGGCGCAGAAAGTGCATGGCGCGGCTATAACACCAAGTCAATGCAAAGCGCGGCGCAAAATGCAGGTATTCAGCTGGTTTATGCCAACGCCGAACAGAAGCAGGAAAACCAGATTAAAGCATTGCGTTCTTTCATTGCGTATCAGGTTGACGCAATTGTTTTTGTGCCAATCGTGCAGAACGGCTGGGACAATGTCTTGAAAGAAGCAAAAGACGCAAACATTCCGGTTCTGGTAATTGACCGCAAATTATCGTGCAGCGATTCCAGCCTTTTTGCAGGTTTTGTCGGTACGGACAGTTATGCCGAAGGCAGAAAGGCGGCTAATTTTCTGGTAGAAAAGTTCGGTACGGAAAAAACCGTAAACATTGCAGAAATGCGCGGCACAGACGGTTCTTCGGTTTCTGAAGGGCGTTACGCGGGATTCAGGGAAATTATTGACCAGTACCCGAACTTTAAAATTGTTGCAAGCGAAAACGGAGAATTCCTTATCAGCCGCGGACGCGAGGTAATGAACCAGTTTCTGGACGAAAGCATAAACAAGGGCTATAAAATCGACGCCATTTTTTCGCATAACGACAGCATGACTTTGGGCGCACTGGAGATTCTGGAAAAACGCGGAATAAAGCCCGGCAAAGACGTGGTAATAGTTTCAATTGATGCGGAACAGGCGGCAATTGATGCCCTTAAAAGCGGCAAAATAAACTGCGACGTTGAATGCAATCCGGATTTTGGCGAAGAAGTTATCCGCCTTGTAAAGGAAGTTCTTCAGGGCAACGAAATTCCGAAATTTACCCACGTAAACGAAACCTTTTTTACGGAAAACGACGATTTTGACAGCATAAAACCACGCGGATATTAATTTATGAAAAATCTTTTTGAAAAAAGCAGAATATGCCCCGGACAAACCACGGAAATGTTTATTGCGCCATTCAGAAAAAAAGCGCCCAAAAGCCTTAACAAACAGGTTCTGGGCAGCATTTTGATAATCATCTGCTTTTTAACCATTGCGCCGATAGGACTTTTGCTGCTGACCGGCTTTCAGACCATTCAGTATGATAAGATTATTACCAATGTAAGCCGCGCCAACGACTTTTCTCAGACTGTTGCCGTAAAAATACCCGACGAAATCTGGAAGATTGTTGCCGGGCAGCAGTATTTTTATTCGGGCAACCAGATTCTGTACATTCATCAGGTGCGGGAAGGCATTAAGGAAATACAGCGTACAGGCGGCGAGGCGGTTGAACTTTTGGCGGTTGCAAGCCGGGCTTTGGATACACTGGAAAACTATGTTCTTCTTTTGGGCGACCAGATACGCCGCGGCGCTTCTGTAAGCGAAAACGAAGTAATTCTTGAAGAAGTGCGCGGCGTAGCTTCTTTAATTGAAGAATTATTGCAGAAATATATTGTTGAAGAAATAAAAAGCTCTTCCGAAGCAAACGAGCGGCTTAAACACCTTACAAACATAATGACCATTTCGCTTTTAATATTTTTTCTTGCCGCGGTTGTTTTTGCCTTTATCGTACGCCGCACGCTAAGCAACAACATTCAGCACGCAATTTCCAAAGTTGAAGATTTTTCAAACCAGATTGCGGCTGGGCAGCTGGACAGGCGCATTACAAGCCCTTCAATACAGGAATTTGAGCATTTGACCGGCAACCTTAATATTATGGCAACCAAAATCCAGCAGCTGATTGACGCAAACATACGCGAACAGAAAAACCTTCAGAAAGCCCAGATGCAGGCTTTGCAGGCACAGATTACGCCGCATTTTCTGTACAATACGCTTGATACGATTATCTGGCTTGCGGAAGTTGGGCAGACAAAGCAGGTTGTAGAACTTACGAAGGCTTTTTCCAACTTTTTCCGCATAAGCTTAAGCCGCGGACGGGAATGGATTACCGTTGGCGAAGAAATCGAACACATAAAAAGCTATTTAACCGTTCAGGAAATCCGCTACCGCGACATTCTGGACTACGAAATAAACTGCGACGAAAGCCTTTACAATTTCCCCATGCTTAAGCTGGTTTTGCAGCCTTTGGTAGAAAACGCCCTGTATCACGGCATAAAAAACCGGCGCGGCAGGGGGCATTTGCAGGTAAATGCAACGCGCAGCGGCGACCTGCTTCATTTTGAAGTTACAGACAACGGCATAGGAATGACCGAAGAAAGGCTTGCCCAGGTTACAAAAGAACTTTCTACGGATTTTGACCGCGCCGAAACCACCGAGAAGCCTTCGGTTTACGGGCTTTTTAACGTGAATAAACGGCTTTATTTGTATTATAATCAGCAGGCGTCGCTGAATATTGTAAGCGTATTAAAGCAGGGCACAACCGTAAGTTTCAACGTGCCGTTAAGCGGCCCAAAAGAAGGAAAATTGGAAAATGTTTAAGGTTTTTTTTGCAGATGATGAAATAATTGTACGCGACGGCATACGCAGCTGCCTTGCAGACCAGCCGGGCTTTACCCTTGCAGGCGAAGCACAGGACGGCGAAATGGCACTTTCCATGATTCACGAAATTAAGCCCGACATACTGATTACCGACATAAAAATGCCTTTCATGGACGGTCTTGAACTGTGCCGCATCGTGCGGAAAATTCAGCCGTGGATAAGAATCATAATACTTTCCGGTCACGACGAATTTGAATACGCAAAACAGGCAATAAGCATTGGCATTGACGATTATCTTTTAAAACCCTTTACGGCAGAAGAACTTATAGAAGCCCTTAAAAAAGCCGGCGCGCGCATAGAAGCCGAAAACAAAAAAGAAGAAGACATTGCAAAACTAAAGGCTCAGGTAGAAAGCCAGACAGAAATTACCAAAGACCGTTTTTTAAGCGACTTTGCCCAGGGGCATATTGCATTAAGCGATTTTGTGCAGGGCGCAGAAACCTACGGGCTGAAGGTTTTAAGCCGCTTTTACACCATGCTTTTAATAAAAACCGAACAGAACGGCATAAAATCTTTTGGCGAAACGGAACTTTTTGCAATCAAATCTTTCGTTAAAAACCTGTTTGAACAGGAAAGCGGTTCCGGCAAAAGCAGCGATACCGACGCCCTTGTATTTTTGTCTGCAAAAGACGAACTGTGCCTTATGGTAAAAACTTCTACAAAAGAAGGGGCAGAAGAAGCCGTTTTTGCCGCCACCGACGCAGTAAAGCACCAGCTTTTTAAGCAGGGCATAAAAGTTGCAGGCATAGGCATCGGCTTAACGGTAGAACGGCTTGCCGCGCTGAGCGAATCTTTTGGCGAGGCAAAAAAAGCCCTGCAGATGGCGGTGCAGAACGGCGGCGGAAAACTGATAAGCGCCGTAGACCTGCAAAGCGAAAACCCTGAAACGCTGCTTAACCTTAGCGGCGGCGAGTTTGTAGACAAGCTGAAATACGCCCTTGTAGAAGAAATTGACCAGATTATAGCAAAGCAGATTGAACTTTTAGGCAACAATCCGTTTCAGTTTACGGTAATGGGTTCTTATTTAATAATTGAACTTATCAGCGCGTGCTCGCGCATTATTGAACAGCTTGGCGGCAAGGTTGAAGACGTCTGCCCCGAAATACTGACCAGCAACTTTGTTTCCGGGGCTGTAAAATCGGTGGAAGATTTTTCAAGCCAGAGCCGCTTCATGCTTAACAAGGTGCTGCGCTACCGCGATTCAAAAATGAACAGCCGCTACGGCGACATGATAATGAAAGCCAAGCGCTATATCGACGAAAACTACAACGATCAGGATATCTGCCTGCGCCTTGTTGCAGAGGCAGTGGCGGTTTCGCCGAATCATTTCAGCGCGGTTTTTTCGCAGGAATGCGGGCAGAGCTTTATAGAATATTTAACGGCGGTGCGCATTGAACACGCCAAAAGCCTTCTGGCAAAAAGCGAAATGAAAAGCACGGACATTGCCTACGAGGTTGGCTTTAACGATCCGCATTATTTCAGCTTTATTTTCAAGAAAAATACCGGGCTTTCTCCAAAAGAATACCGCAGCAGTACGCAAAATTCTTCACAAATTGAAGGCGAAAACGACTAACGTACCGATAAACTTTACAGGCGTGCTTTTGCTTGTTTGTAGAACAAGTGTCATTCCGAGCTCGTTTCGGAATCTGATTTTAGAAACAAATCAGATGCTGTGCAAAGCCGCCGCAGGCTAACAGGTTCAGCATGACAAATATTCTGCGCAGCTTGCTGCCGGGAGAAAAAACGTACCGCAAGACTGTGCTGCGGTAAAGAAGTGGAAAAAATTACACCTGTTTCTTAAAAAGATTAAAATCAGATTAAAATATTTAACCTTTTTTAATAAAATTCTTAACCTTTTTTTAATATCTCCAATTTGTCCAGTTTTCAATTCCTAAAAACTTCAACAAAAGTTCATAAATCTTTTAATTTCCTTTCAGGGCTTCCGGGATTATATTAAGACCATAAATCAAGCACAGCTTGAAAAAGTTTTTCGGAGGAAAGAAAACATGAAAAAAATCTTAGCAATTGCACTTGCAGCCGCAATGGTATTGCCAATGTTCGCAGCTGACTTAATCAAAGTTGGTATCATCAACAACGACCCTAACGAATCGGGTTACCGCACAGCAAACGTTGAAGACATGAAGAAAACCTTTACAAAAGACAACGGTTATGACGCTTCATTCTTCTACAGCCTTAAAAACGACGAACAGATTGATGCTGCTCGCAAAATGATTCAGGACGAAGTTGACTATCTTCTTCTTTCTGCTGCTGGTACAGCTGGTTGGACTGGTGTTCTTCGCGAAGCACAGGAAAACGGCGTTAAAGTAATTTTGTTTGACCGCACAATCGATGCAGACCCAAGCCTTTACGAAGCTTCTATCATTTCTGATATGGCAAAAGAAGGCGAAAACACAGTTGCATGGCTTGCTTCTCAGAACCTCAAAAAATACAACATCATCCACATTCAGGGTGTTATGGGTTCTGCTGCACAGAAAGGCCGCTCTGGTGCTTTGAACGACATGGTTAAAAAGAACAAGAAAAACTGGAAAATCGTTAAACAGCAGACAGCTGAATGGAACGCAGAAAACGCACAGCAGATTGTTCAGTCAGTTATCGATTCTAAAAAAGATTTCAACGTAATCTACGCTGAAAACGACGACATGGCTAAAGGTGCTGTAGCTGCTTTGGATAAAGCTGGTATCACACACGGTGTTAACGGTAAAGTTATCGTAATCGGTTTTGACTGCAACAAATGGGCACTTGAAGAAGTTCTCAAAGGTAACTGGAACTTCGACCAGCAGTGCAACCCATTCCAGGCTGCTTACATCGACGACATCATCAGAAACGGTGCTAAAGAAAAGACCGTTATCATGAACGAAAAAGGTTTCGATGCAAAAACAATCACAGCAGCTGACGTTGCTAACTACGGAATCTAATTTAACTTAATCTGATTGGATTTTAGGTGATGAAACACGGGGGACGGATACAAAGTCCGAACCTCGTGTTTTTTTTTGACAGTTTTTTCAGGCGTTGCGGCTGTAAATATTCCCGTAACAGGCAAATGCCTGCTAAAGCTGGTTTTTCGCAGATTATCGGGCAAAAGGGTAACTTGCGATTTTTTTAAGGAGGATGCCATGCAGGAAAAATCCGTTCTGGAAATGCGTGGAATTTATAAAACTTTTCCGGGTGTAAAAGCCCTGCAGAACGTTGATTTTACTTTGAACGAAGGTGAAATTCACGCTTTGATGGGTGAAAATGGTGCCGGAAAATCAACATTGATTAAAGTTTTAACTGGTGTACATCAAAAGGACGAAGGTACTGTTTTTGTAAAGGGGTATAACGAAGCAGTAAATATCCGTTCGCCGCAGGATGCACAGAATGTAGGCATCAGTACTGTTTACCAAGAAATTACGCTCTGCAACAATCTTACCGTTGCAGAAAATATGTATATCGGAAGATCGAAAGGTCTTTTTACAAACTGGAAGGCTATGAACGAAAAAGCCGGAAAAATCCTGAAGGATCTGGGTATTCCGGCAGAACCGACCCAGCAGCTTTCTTCCTGCTCAATTGCCGTTCAGCAGATGGTTGCCATTGCACGCGCTGTTGACATGGAATGCAAGATTCTGATTCTTGACGAACCGACTTCTTCTCTTGACGAACAGGAAGTTGCAAAGCTTTTCCGCCTTATGCGCGACCTTAAGGCAAAAGGCGTTGGTATTATTTTCGTTACGCACTTTCTGGAACAGGTTTACGAAGTTTGCGACAAGATTACGGTTTTGCGCGACGGTAAACTGGTTGGCGAATATGAAATTAAAGATTTGCCGATGGTTGAGCTTGTTTCTAAAATGCTGGGCAAGGAACTTGACGGTCTTTCGGACATGAAAAAGCCGAATGTTGCCGCAGCACACGGCGCAGACGAAGTACCTGTTTACGAAGCTGAACAGCTTGGCAGTGTTGCAGGCGTTAAGCCTTTCGACTTTAAGATTTACAAGGGCGAAGTTAACGGCTTTACCGGTCTGCTTGGTTCAGGCCGCAGTGAATCGGTGCGCGCCGTTTTTGGTGCAGACAAAGTTACCGGCGGCAAGGTAAAGGTTAACGGCAAGGAAGTTAAAATTACCAAGCCTATTAACGCCATGAAAAACGGCATCAGCTATCTGCCGGAAGACCGCAAGCGCGACGGTATTATCGGCGACCTTTCGGTGCGCGAAAACCTTATTCTTGCGCATCAGGTTCTTAAAGGTTTCTTTAAGCCTATCAGCCGCGCACAAAGCGAAAAATTTGCAGATGAATACATCAAGCTTCTGGAAATTAAAACCGCTTCTACGGAAACTCCTATCAAGGCGCTTTCCGGCGGTAACCAGCAGAAGGTTCTTCTTGCACGCGCATTGCTTTCTAACCCTGAATATCTGATTTTGGACGAACCGACCCGCGGTATTGATATTGGTACCAAAACCGAAATTCAGGAACTGGTTTTGAAACTTGCAGGCGAAGGTAAGAGCGTTACTTTCATTTCTTCTGAAATTGATGAAATGCTTCGTACCTGTTCGCGTCTGGTTGTTATGCGCGACTTAAAACAAGTTGGTGAATTAACCGGCGAAGATTTGACTCAGACAAAGATTATGAAAACTATTGCCGGAGGAGAAAAATGAGTTCAAACAAAAACTTCAAGGAAATGGCAGTTTCTCTGGTTCGTAAACAGCTTTTTATTCCTATTGCGGCTTTAATCATATTGGTTTTGTTCAATCTGATTGCAGATCCGTCTTTTTTTAGAATCAGCCTGGGTCAAAGCAGCGGCGGTTTTCCGGTTTTGACTGGTTATTTGATTACTATTCTGGACAATGCTTCTGAACTGGTAATTCTGGCTTTGGGCATGACTTTTGTTACTGCCGCTTCTGGCGGACAGGACATTTCTGTTGGTGCAGGTATTGCGATTGCAGGTTCTGTTGTTCTGCGCATGCTTTGCGGCAACGAAGTTTCGCCGGCTGAATTGCAGAGTTCGATTGTAGTTGCATTTCTGGCCTGTGCTGTTGTTTCTATGCTTTTTGGTGCCTTTAACGGTGCGCTGGTTGCCTATTTTAAGATTCAGCCTATGGTTGCAACTCTTATTCTGTTTACCGCCGGCCGTTCTATTGCCGCATGGATTAACATGAACCGTCTGCCTATTGTTACTGACCCTGTTTTCTCTTATTTTGGTAACTTTTTGCCGGGCATTCCGGTGCCGACACCGATTTTTATTGCAATTGTCTGTGTTGCACTTGTCATGCTGCTGCTTAAGTTTACAAACATCGGGCTTTATACTCAGTCGGTTGGTATCAATGCTTCGTCTTCGCGCCTTAACGGTATTAACCCTGAATTCATCAAGTTCATTACTTATGTAATTATGGGTTTGTGTGTTGCAATTGCCGGTTTCATCAAGGTAAGCCGCTTTTCTACCATCAACTATTCTGTTATTGCAAAAGACATTGAAATGGATGCAATTCTTGCTGTTGCACTTGGCGGAAACGCTTTGAGCGGCGGTAAGTTCAACATGTGGGCTTCTGTTCTGGGTGCTTATGTAATTCAGTTCCTTACAACAACTCTTTACAAGTTTGACGTTGATTCTACTGCTTTGCCAGCTTACAAAGCCGTGGTTGTTATTATTCTTGTTGTTTTAAGCTGCCCGATTGTACGCGAAAAAATGAGCGCACTGGGTAAAAAAGGTTCTGCAAAAGCTCCTGCCGCTGCAAAGGGAGGTAATTAATTATGAGTTTTGCAAAAGCTAATGAAAATCCTTTGGCAAAAAAACGCTCACTTTCTGATACAAACTTGCTTTTGATTATTACAATTGCGGTTTTTGTTGCAATGTATGTTTGTGCAGTTGTATTTCTGGGTGCCGGTTTTAGAAAGCCGCAAACTTTTTTCAACTCGCTGAACAATAATGCTGCACTGATTATTCTTTCATGCGGTTTAAGTCTGGTTATGATTACCGGCGGCATCGACATCAGCGTTGGCTACATGACTGCGCTGGTCTGCATGAGCTGTGCCGTTCATCTTGATTCGGGCATGGGTAACGGTTCAATTTTTGGTGCAATTTTAATTGCCCTGATGATTGGCGTTCTTTTTGGTGCAGTACAGGGCTTTTTAGTTGCCTATCTTGACATTCAGCCGTTTATCGTAACGCTTGCCGGTATGTTCTTTGCAAAAGGTATGACGACTATCGTAAACCCGACTCAGTTCAACGTAAGCAATTCTGCATTTGAAAACCTGATGTACGCACGCATCATTATTCCGGGCATGGGTTCGGTAAACAAAAAGGGTATTTATGTAAATGCCTACATTGAACCGGGCGTTGTCGTTGCTTTGGTTGTAGTCGTACTGCTTTTCTGCGTACTGCGCTGGACTAAGCTTGGCCGCAGCTTTTACGCTGTAGGCGGCAACCAGCAGAGTGCAAACATGCTTGGCATCAACGTAAAGCGCACAAAGTTCCTTTCACACTTTATATGCAGTTTGCTTGCTGCAATTGGTGGTTTTGTTTACTTTATGCACGTTGGTTCTGGTTCGCCAAGCCACGCAAGCGGCTACGAAATGAACGCTATCGCTTCTTCTATTATTGGCGGTACAATGCTTACCGGTGGTGTTGGTAACATTATTGGTACTTTCTTTGGCGTAATGTCGCTTGCAACAATTAAAAATATTGTTAGTTCACTCGGTCTTGACGACGCATGGTGGACAAACATTACGGTTGCTTTCATGATCTGTCTGTTCCTGCTGATTCAGAGTATTGTTTTGTCTCGCAAGAACAAGAACAAGGCTTAAGCGGCTGAACTTATAAAGCAGAAAACCCTTAAATACCGTTTACCGTAAAGGGCAGCGGTTTATTTAAGGGTTTTTCTGTTTTTAAAGGGGGTCAGGCACGGGTTCGCCCGCAAAAAAAGCGCAGATTCCGAAACGAGTTCGGAATGACAGTTTTCTATTCTATAACCGTGTCTTTGGAAAGCTGCCCGATAACCTGACCGTCGCTTGAATAAAAGGTCATTATAAAAAAGTCCGTATAAACTTCAACTTCAAGCCAGCCGTAGTGGGTATTGTCAATCCATTTTGAATATGGTGAAAAATAAGTGATGTTTTTTTCCAGCGGCGCGCCCAAAGTGCCCACCACGGCATAACTTACATCGTGCTTTTCAAGATATTCCATAAAATGGTTTCTTCCGCTTACAACCAGATCAACGTGATATTTTTCCAGAATCGGGCTTACGCGCCCCAGAATATCGGTGCTGTCGGCGGCAATTTTGCCGGTGCTTGTCTTTGTACCAGACGCTGCCATATAACTGTGGCAAAGCACAATCGTTGTATCCGTCTGCTGAATGTTTTCCAGCTGCTTTATAAGCCAGTCCTTCTGTTTTGCCGTAAATTCAGCCGTATCGTACAAAAGGTTCAGCACAATCAGGTGAACAGGACCGGCATCAATTCTGTAAAACGGCTCTTTATCGTTGCCGCAAAAGTTTCTTGCAAAACGGTAGCGGTTATTTATCAGCGCATCGCGCCCGCCCATAACAAAGCGCACCGGCTGACCTTCCATAATTTCGCTTATTTCGTCTGCCGCCTCGCGGTAAGCTTCGGTATCAAGCCCAAAATGGCTTAAATTGCCCAAAATAAAAACCGCGTCGTATTTCTGGGCTTTCATGTTCTGCAAAGTTGCCGTGCGTTCGGTTTTTGCTGCGTCCGGGTCGCCGTACATAGGGTCGCTGCTGATGCCAATGCGCAGAAGCGGTTCATATTTTTTGGCATAAAGGCTCCGGTCTTCCAGAGAATTGCCGGCAGGCAAGATTGAAATTGGGGCAAGCCCGCTGGTTGAAGCCACCGCAACCGAAGAAACATAAAAAAACCCGGCAGCCGTGCAAAGCAAAAGTATTGCAGAATACACCAGCGAAAGCGCCCGGGCTGTTTTTGCAGTTTTAGGCTTTGCCTGAATCAGCCCGGCGTAAACCAGCATAAAAATAACCGGCAGCCACGAAGAAAACAGAACGCCGTTGTAAACATTCTGCCAGTCCCTGTTGAACTTTAAAAAGCCGTTAAAGCCGCTGGTACCTTTCAGCCACGCGCCAAAAAGCGTAATAACAAGGCTTATTGCAAGCGAAAGCAGAATGAAAAAACCGCTTTTTGCAGTAATTTTGGTTTCGCTATTTACAGAATCTTTTTTCATAAACTTTCCTCGCTTGTAACTGGGGTTTTATTTTCTTCTGCTGAATTATTTTGTACTTCCGGGGCACTGTTTTCACCCTGAACCGGTGCAGGCTGTGCCGCAGGTTCATTTTTAGCCGGTTCGCTTTTACCGGTATTTTGCGCCGGGGATTTTGGCTGGTTCGCCGCGGTTTTGCCGCTGCCTGCCTGTTCGGCGCGGTAGCTTTTTACCGTATTCAGTTCTTCAAAAGCTTTTGGCAAATCGTCTTTCTGCACGGCAAAATATTCCAGCAAAATAGGGTATTCATTCAGCAGCTTTCCGATTTTTTTATAATGTTCAATTTCCGCATATTCGGCGGCGGCAAGTGCATTTTCTTCAAGCTTGGTTCTGGCAATAATCTGGTCTGCCTGCGCCTGATACGCCTGATAAGTTGCCCGCGCATTCTGGTAAAGCTTTATGTCAGGCAGGCTTGCGTTTTTTACTTCAACTAAAAAAATCTCCAGAAAGTCCAGATCGCTTAAATCAATTTTTGCCAGAATGTCTTCGCTTTTTACGGCAAAAACTCTGGCGCTGTCTTTTTCGCTGGTATTTTCTTCAACAAGGCTCAATTCCAGCGCCGCCTGACAGGCTTTCTGCGCAATTATTTTTCCCTGGGTTTCAAAAAGAAGGTTCAAATCGTCCTGATTTTTCAAATTGAATTTTTCACAAAGCTGCGGCAGACATTCGGTTTTCAGCGCCATCGTAATTTCGGTTTCAATTGAATAGTCAAAATTCGGTTCGCCGGCGCTTAATTTGCTGTAAATTTCTGCGGAAGGAAGCGTGCCGCTGATTTTGTGGCTGAATGTTTTCGGGCTTAATTCAAAAACCATCAGTCTGGTATTGGTTGGCAAAAGGCGTTCCCAGTACCATGTAAAGCCGTCGCTGCCGGCAATAATGGGGTCTGTTTTTATGCCGCCGGTTTTGGTTATCAGTACGCCGGCGCTGCCCTGCGGTACAAAAAGCTGAACCCAGCCCCAAACAAAACCAGCCGCGGCTAAAACCAAAATGATAAAAAGGCTTAAAAGAAATTTCTTCATAAAAACAATCTCCAAAAACTAAAAAATCTCCAAAACTTTCAAAATGCTTTTGCAGAATTTCTAATTTTTTTTGTAATTTTACTCTAAAAAGTTACCGTAAATTTTTACGGTGAAAAGAGCTTTTACTATTCTTTTCTATTATAAAGGTAAAAACGCAATTATTCAATTTGCCGGCAAAACGGGCAGGGTGCAATTTTTGCAGGAGAAAAAGTGAAACAGAAAAGCGAAAAAATATTGCTAATCAGGCTTTTTCAGCGGACAGAAGCTTTTTTGTTCGTTTATCTGCTGATTCTGCTGTTTTTTTACGGTCTGGGCAATTACCAGCACTTTCTGGATTCTTCAATTCTGCTGATTCTTAAAATAACTTCATACATTTCGGTACTTCTGGCACTTACGGCTTTTATAAAACTTATATTGTGCTGTACTTTTTCGGTTGTGCAAAAAACCTGCATTTATTTGCCGGCGCTTTTTTTCAGTATTTTTGCCGTGGTTTTTGCCGTAATTTTCCTGCTGTTTTCTGCCGGAATAAACCTGCTTTCCCTTGGTCCGGGGCAGTAACCTTGCAGAACAGCTTTGCATAAATTGTAATATTCTGGTAAATTGTTCTTCAGGCTGTCAATTTTCAGCCTGTTAAAAGTCCGTTCCGTTCAGTTGAAGGCAGTTAAAATGCTGAAATTTTTAGCATGGAACACTTTGGGAGTATTTAAAAATGAAAGAATCGCTTAACATCTGGCAGGTTGTTCGTGAATACGCAGGCATTGCCGAAGCTGGCGGCGTTAAGAACGTGGCTTGTTCTCTTGCAGAAGGTTTGGTGCGCGCCGGGCAGAAAGTAACGGTTTTTATGCCTTTTTACGGCTGCACAGACATTTCAAAATTAAGCGATTTTTCGCCGGTTCCTTTTATTTCATCAGCAATTCCCTGCGGACAAAAAAATTACGAAGTTTCATACATTCAGGGTTTTTTAGAAGGCGTGCGCATTGTTTTTGTAAAGCACCCGGTTTTTGAAGAAAAACAGGCGGTTTATACTTATACCAGAACTGAAGAAGAACAGAATCCGAATCACAGGCGCGGCAACGGTCACCACGACGTAAACATTATCAACGTTGTTTTTCAAAAAGCGGTGGTAGCTTTTGCCCAGCACACCGGCGAAGTTCCAGACGTCATGCAGTGCCAGGACGCACATACCGCGCTGGTGCCTGCTTTTGCAAAGGCTTCGCCAAAATTAAGCGAATTATTTGCAAATACCAAATTTTTTGTAACAATTCACAACGCGGGTGTAGGCTACCACCAGCAGTTTCATTCCTTAAAAGAAGCCTACGAGCTTACAGGCTTGCCCATGCCGATGCTTTTTGCAGGCGTGGTCGGTCAGCAGGTTGAACCGTTTTTAATTTCTGCATTTTATGCGCGGCTTTTTACCGTTTCGCCCTGGTACGCAGAAGAAATTACAAACCCGGAAGACACTTATTCCGGCGAGCTTGCCAAATACTTTGTAAACAAAAACATCCAGATTATCGGTATTACAAACGGCATCGATGCCTTTAAATATTCGCCGGATGATACTGCAATTTCGCTTTTGCCGTTTGCATATAATCCTGCCGCCGGAGATCTTGCAGGCAAATACAAGTGCCGCGAATGGCTTTTGCAGCGTCTGGCAAAAGGGGCAAGCCTTGACGTGCCGGAATTGACGCGTTACGGCTATATCGATGCAAAGCCGCAGAATGTTTATTTTTCCAGCCACGGGCGTCTTGCCGGGCAAAAAGGCATTGAAGTTTTAACTAACGCGGCACAGATTGTCTTGAAAAAAAATCCAAACGCGTGCTTTATCGTGCTTGGTCAGGGCGAAGCCCGGCTTGAAGACATGCAGAAGGAACTGGCGCAAAAATATCCCGGCAGATATGTTTACATTCACGGCTACGAGCGCATGTACGCCCGGCTTTGCGTTGCGGTGGGCGATTTTCTGCTTATGCCTAGCTTTTTTGAACCATGCGGTCTGGAAGATTTTATCGGGCAAATATACGGAACCGTGCCGGTTGCCCACGCGGCAGGCGGCTTGAACAAAATTGTAGAAGGCGAAACCGGCTTTTTGTACAAACCGAATACGCCGGAAGTTTTAGCCGGTAAAATTAACGAACTGACCGAAAAAATGAATGCCGACCCAAACTGCCTTAACCAGATGATAAAGTACGCAAGCAATTATGTAGAAAAAAATTACACCTGGGACAGCGTAATCCGGCAGCACTATCTGCCGCTGTACAATAATTAGCCCAAAACGCCGGTGCAAAATCCGGCACACACTACAATTCAAATTGGCACAGCTGAAACAAAAAATTAAAAATTTTACAGAAACAAATATGTATGGTATAATTTCTGCCTATGAGCAGAATTGTCTGGCATATAGAAGATTTAACAGAAAATGCATGTAAAATTGCAGATTTATGCAGGGCAAACGGCATTTCTCTCGCACTTGTTTCAAAATTCTGCCTTTCTTACCAGCCTTTAGTTTTGCCATTGTTAAAAACTGCACAAATTACCACCGTCTGCGACAGCAATTGCAGCAATTTCGGTCTTTTTCCTGCTTCCATTTCAATTGAAAATGAAAAAAAAATAACAAAAACACTTATAAAAACTACGGCTGGCGCAATTAAAAGCCTGCCGGATTTACCGCCAGACGCACGCCCGGACCGGGTTTTTGTTTCGCATACAGCACTGCTGGACGCAATAAGGCAGCTGCCGCATAACATAATGCCGCAGGTTGTGCTTATTGCCGAAAACGGCGACCTTAAGGAAGGTTTTGATCAGAACCAGATTTGCTCTGTTGCAGAAAATTACGCAGATTTGGACATTATCGGCGTTTCTTCCAATTTTTCGTGCCTTACCGGCGGTTTGCCGCAGATTGAAGACGTGGAAAAACTGGCGCAGACAGCCCGTAAAATTGCCAAAATCGTACAGAAACCGGAGTTTCTTTCGCTGGGCGGAACCGTTATGTATGACCTTTTGAAAAGCGGCAGGCTTAAAAATCTGGTGCAGGAACTGCGGATGGGCGAGGGCATTTTTTTCGGTTACAATTCTTCCAAAGGCTGCAAAATTGAAGAATTAAGCCAGTCTACGGCATTTATTCAGGGTGAAATTCTGGAAACTGCTGAAAAATACGTAGAAAATGCGCGGCATGATGGTTTTACGGCGCTTGGTAAAACTACGGAAGAACCGCCTTTAACCGGGCTTAGAACCAGAGCCGTGCTTGATTTTGGCGTGCTTGCTGCCGGAAAAGACGATTTGACGCCTGCCGACAGCCGCGCAAAACTGGTCGGTCAGACTTTTGATTTTACGGTTCTGGACATTACGGATTCTTCTGAAAAATATTTTACGGGCGGCTTTGCTGAGTTTGCGGCAAATTATGCAAGTGCCAGTCAGGCAATGCTTAATCCGTTTGTGACCAAAATAATTGAATAGGGCGTTCTTAAAGTTTTATAAATGCCCGTTCCAAAGCTTATTCAGGGAGAAATATGAAAAGCAGACTGCTTGGAATTATCGCTTTTTCAGTGGTTTTAATTGCCAGTTTTACGATTAACGGAATACTTTCCCATTCCGGCTTTGAATCGGTATACACCGACGCATTGATGAGCCGTTACAGTATTTCCGGCGAAGCGGTAAAAAACAAAATTGAAGCTTCGCTTAACCTTGGCAAAAAAATCTATCTTCTGGACAGCCAGATTGACTATCTTTTTACGAACATTCTGGCAGAAACCACCGGCATTGAACACGTTTACCTTGCAGACAGCAGGGGCACAATACTGAACACAACGCGCACGGTGCTTAACCAGAACAAAATGCCGTTTACATATTACGAAGGCTCAAGTCCTTCGCCCAAAACGAATTACTATACTTTCAAGTTTTTAAATTCGTGGTTTCTGTGCATACCGCTTTTTACCGGCGACACTTTTACCGGTACGCTTTACATGGAAGTTCAGCAGGACACGATTTCTGAAATGACCCGCGGCTACGTGCTTATTCTGCTGAAATATGCCCTGTGCATTTTTGCCGCCGCCTTTGTGCTGTACCTGCTTTTCTGCTTTGCAATCGGCAGTTCTGCAAAAGCGGAAATGATTCTTACCGTTGTTCTGGTGCTGGCATCTCAGGCAGGTTTTTCTGTTTTTACGGAAACCATGTACAACAAGGCGATTACAGGCATTTTTAATGCAAACATGCAGGTTCTGGCAGAATCTGTTACCGGCGCACTAGAATCGCCGGCGCGTTTTACAGGCGGTTTTGAAAATATTGAAGGCATAGACAATTATCTTGCAAATCGTCTTGCCGGCAACGATAACTGCGCCGCCATTTACATGGCAGATGAAGACCTGAACGTAGTTTATTCGGCAAAAGAAACTGAAGGCGGTTTAACCATTAACCAGACCGACAGCGACTTTTTGATTACTCCGCTTAAAAACAGCGGCAGACATGATTTTTATCTTGTCCTTCAAATTAACCGTGCAAAAATCAACCGCATTCTGCGCGACATGACAATTGACAGCGCCGTCGTTGTTCTGGTTGCCTTGATTTTTGCGTTCATTCTTAAGGACGTGTTTGCGCTGCTGGCGAATAAAAAACATCTGCTGGTTGCACCGGCACAGATGAACGATGAAGAAAACGCTACGGCATTGCGGCTTATAAAAATCAGCACTTTTCTGTTTATGTTTGCTGCCTACGAAACACTGTCGTTTCTGCCAATGTTCATTCAGTCTGTATACAAAAACTCAAGGGATACGCTGCTGCCGTTTATTGCCGGCATGGGTGAAGATACAATAATTTCTTTGCCTGTAAGTTCTTACATGCTTGGCATAACAATTTCAATGTTTGTTACGCTGTTTGCTTTTAAAAATATTACGGTTAAAAACCGCTATGTTTTAATGTCAGTTATTTTTGTTGCCGGCACGGTGCTTACAATTATGTCTTTCAACATGCAGGTTTTAACGCTGGCACGCCTTGTGGCAGGCTTTGGCTTTGGCGGCATTCTGCTTAGCACATCGTCGCTGGTTATAGAATACACGTCCGAAAAAACCCGCAGTGCCGGATTCGGTACGAACGCTTCGGCACTGGCGGCGGCTTCTATTGCATCAATTCCTGTAGGCGGCGTAATAGTAAACAAATTCGGCTACAATGCCGGCTTAATTATTTCCATTGTCTTTGCCTTTGTATTTCTGGCTTTTTCAGTTTTCTGCGTACCAGGCAAAAAAAAGACAGCGGTGCAGGGCAGTCAGCCGGGCGAAAAAATTTCCGGCAATGTTACGCTTAAAGATTTTTCACGGGTTCTGTTTTCAAGGCACATTTTTGTTTATGTACTCTGCATAAACATTCCTTTCCAGCTTATTTACTGGGGTCTTTTTAACTTTTTGCTGCCGCTTTACATGAGCGATACGCTGCATTTAAGTTCCAGCAACATCGGTCTTATATTAAGCATTTTCAGCGTTGTAAGCCTTGCAGCAGCGGCAGCTGGCAGAATGGCAGACAGAATTAAGAATGACAAGCTGCTGATTGGTTTTGGCGCTGCTACTGCCGGTATTTCGTTTCTTATTTTTGGTTCGGTTGCAGGCGGAATAGCCCTGTTTGTTATTGTCATGCTGTGCATGGGCGTTGACAACCTGTTTATTGATTCAATTGAAGAAGTTTACCTTGAAGCAGGCAGAATTAAGGGCGTGGAAGGCGAAAATGTCCTGCAAAGCTACAAGGTAATTGAAAAGGTGCTTTCGGTTTTTGTACCTGCGGTTACCGGCATTGCAATTACGGCTTTGGGCTTTAACAGAAGCCTGTTTTTTATTGGCGGCTGGTCTTTAGCTGGCGGCATTCTGTTTATTTTACTTGGCAAAAACTGCCGCTGGGAGAAAAAGCAAGATGAAAAATAACCATAAACTGCTGAATACGGGGTTTTTATTTGCACTTTTGCTGTGCCCTGTTTTTTTTACCGGCTGTACAAACCGCTATACCAGCGCAAATTTCTGGAACGGCATTCAGAAAGACCAGGATTATGTAAGCAGGCATTTTAAAAGCGCAGAAAAAATTGCAGACGTTTCTGAACAGAATTCGCTTTACGATGAACCGGAAAAGCCTTTCCTTAAGGACAGAAACCAGAAATTCCGCATCGGGGTTGTAGTTTCTTCCGGCGATTACTGGGAATTTTTTGACAATCTGAAAGGTCTGATAGAAGGTTTTTCCAGCATAGGCTGGGCAAAGCGCATTAACGTTCCCGATTCTTGCAGCGAATGTTACGAACTGATTGAGCTTTTAAACCAGACTCCTTACAGCGATTACATTGAGTTTGTGCCAGAATATTTTGTAAACCTTAAATGGGGCGACAACGTTGACCAGTTTAATGAAAAATACATCAAGCACAAGCCTGACGTTGACGTAATAATTGCTTACGGCGGAATGGCGGCGAAGCTTTTCTACAATAATCAGGATTATCCCGTTCCTGTTCTCGGCGATGCCATCACCGATTCAATTGATGCCGGGCTTGCCGTTTCGGTTGAAGATTCCGGACGAAGTTTTTACACCGGAAAAATTGATCCGGAACTTTACCTTCAGCAGCTGCGGATTTTTCATCAGGCGACAGGCTTTAAAAAGCTTGGAATTGTTTACGGCGATGACGAATTTGGACGTGTTTACGGCGCGGTTGCCGCAATTGAAGCCGTTGCCGGTGAACTTGGATTTGAAATTATCCGCAATACGAACGTTAAGGAAGAAATCGCCGACGATACGGTAGACCTTTATCTTGCCGCACTTAACGACGTTGCCGCAAAGTCAGACGCGGTTTACATTGGTGCAAGCACGGCAGTAACTGAATATGACATTACGCCGCAAATCGTAGAAATATTGAACAGATATAAAAAACCGTCTTTTGCGCTGGAAGGTTCAATCCGCGTAAAGGACGGAATTCTGTACAGTTTTTCTGCAAAATCAACAATTCGCGGCGGAATTTGGGTAGCAACCAAAATAAGCCATATTTTTGCAGGCGTTGAACCTTCGGCACTAAGCCAGCGATTTGAAAACGTTTCTTCCATGGCAGTAAATGTTGATACTGCTGAAAAAATTGAATACAAAGTGCCTTTTGAAATTATTTCCAATTCTGATGAAATTTACATTGACCAGAAGGGTACGGCTGTTTCGCTTAACGATGATCTGGACGCTGTTATGGATGCGCAGGTTGAAATTGTGTACACGCCGCGCAGAAAGCTTGACGGCACCAAATACAGGGTTGCCATTGTTGCAAGCGGCGAATACTGGGAATTTGCAAATCATTTAAGCGGCATTATCAACGGGCTAAAATCTACTGGCTGGCTTAAAGACAGCGTTAAGCCGGCAGAAACCGACAGCTTAGCCGATGTTTACAGTTCAATTGGCGCAAACCCCAGCGACTTTATTGAATTCCCCGTGGAATACTTTTTAAACCTTAACTGGGGCGAAGCGAACATGGAAAAAGCCCGGCGGCTTGCTGCTGGCAATGACGTTGATTTAATCATTGCCTTTGGCGGCGTTGCAGGAAAAATATATTCTTCTGCGGCAAATTTAAAAGTGCCGGTACTTATAGAAGCCGTTACCGACCCGGTTGGTTCCGGCATAATCTATGCATCAAGCGATTCCGGCAGCAACAACATAACCTGCCGCATAGACACTACCCAGTACCGCCGCCAGATTGAGCTTTTTCAGGAACTGATAGGGTTTGAAAAACTTGGCATCGTTTACGGCGACAACGACGAGGGCAGGCTTTACAGCGCCGTAAACGACGTTGAACTTATGGCGCTAAAAAACGGTTTTGAAATTGTCCGCAACACAAACGTAAAGGAATATACTGCGCCGGACACTGTTTCGCTTTATCTTGCGGCATTAAAGGACGTTGCTTCCAGGGCTGATGCCGTTTACATTGGCGCAAGTACCGCCATTACGGAATACGACATTACGGATAAAGTTGCCAAAATACTTGAAGAAGCCGGAGTTCCGTCTTTTGCACTGGAAGGCGAAATTCGCGTAAAGGACGGAATACTGATGGGCATTTCATCCGTGGAAAGCGAAAAAATAGGACTTTACAACGCAAACAAAATTGAAGCAATTTTTTACGGCGTCATTCCCCGGCTTTTAGACCAGAACTTTACCGGATTTCCGTCCATCGCAATGAATCTGGAAACAGCCAGAAAACTTGGTCTGGATTTACCGCTTGAAACACTTGCTTCCATAGACATTCTCTATTAAAGCAGGAAAAGGAGCTGTATTTGATTTATCAGTGTAAGAATCAGGATTTCTGGCTGGACGAAGCAGCAGACAGCCTAATTGAATATCTGAAAAAGCGTCCCCAGGGTTTGGACCCAAAAGAAGAGATTGTCTGTTCTGCCGGTATGACGCCGTCTGCACCAATTCATTTTGGCATTTTCAGGGAAGCGGCAATTACAAGTTTTGTTACGGAAGAACTGAAAAGACGCGGCTATAATGCACGTTTCGTTTACTTTTGGGATGATTTTGACCATTTCTGCAAAATACCGTACTTTGCAGAAGAAAATGCCGTAAAGGAACACGCCGGTAAAATGCTTCACGAAGTGCCAGATTTCATGCAAACACTGAACGGAAAAGAAGCAGCAGGGCATGCCCGGAACCTTTGCGACAATTCCTACGGCGAACACATTATGCGTGATTTTGAATATAATCTGGCAAAATGCGGCATAACCCCGGAATACGATTATCAGGCAAATACTTACAGGAACGGTACTTACAACACCTACATTGAAAAAGCCCTTAAAAACAGGAAAGAAATTTTTGATATTTTCAATGAACATAAGCTGCCGTATACGCCGGAACTGGAACAGAAGCGCGAAGTATATTTTCCGGTTGAAGTTTACTGCCATAATTGCCGCCGCGACCATACAACGGTAACGGCATTTAACGAAAAGGAAAAAAGCATAAATTACGTATGCGCAGACTGCGGCAATAAAGGGCTGTACACAATTGGCAAGGATTTTTGCGGCAAGCTCATGTGGAAAGTTAACTGGTCTGCGCGCTGGCACGACAGCAACGTTGCATTTGAAAGTTCCGGCGAAAACCAGCTGACAGAAACCGGCAGCTATGCGGTTTCCAGCCGGATTGTAAAGGAAATTTTCGGCGGTTCAGTACCGTTTTCGCTTTTGTACCGCTTTATCGGCGTGCCGGGTGCGGCAAAGCTTTCGCGTGCCTTAAAGGAACGGGCTCTGGCAACCCGTTTTACCGATGTTCTAGAACCGGCACTTATACGCTGGCTGCTTTTAAAAAATGCGCCTAACAAGCCTTTCAGCGTTGATATTGAAGAAAACATTGCCCGGCTTTACCACGAATGGGACGTTTTTTGCCAGAAGGCAACCGGCACGGATGCAACGCAGACAGAACGCCGGATTTATGAAATTGCCGTAAAGGGCGTAAAGCAGGACAGCCTGAAAATTCCTTTCGGAAAGCTGGTAATGGCACTAACTTATTCAAAGGACGTAAACGGCGCCCTTGCGCTTCTGCAAAAAGCCGGTGCAGTAAAAACCCATAATACGGCAGAAGAACTTGGCGAATGCATAAAAATAAGGCTTGAATGTGCAAGATGCTGGCTTTTTAAATACGGGCACAATATGCAGAGCCTTAATTTGCAGTTTAACGGCGCTTTTTATAATTCGCTAAACATGCAGAACAGGCAGCTTATAGACAGTTTTGCAGAAAAAATAGAAAACCTTGGCAAAGAAGAAGAAATTTCTGCCTTGCTGTACGATTTGCCCAAAACTTTTGCCGGCAGTACGGCAGAAATACAGAAACTTACGGAAGAATTCTTTTGCAATTTATACATGCTTTTGTTCGGTACAACAAAAGGGCCAAAACTGGCAACATTATTCAGTTTATTGCCGCCGGAAACAGTAAAAACATTACTGGGCAGACAGGCAAAACACGGAGAAAATTATGAGTAACGATGAAGAAAAATTACCCGTAAATCCAGCACAGGGAACCGAAACAATTTCCCGGCGCGATTCAATCAAAGGCAGGCTGCGGCGCTATTTTCTGTGGATTTCCTTTGCAATTATTTTTACTACAAGTACGCTGGCAATGGTTTATTCGTACATAACCACAAAACAGGAAGCTACAGGCATGCTGCGCAACAAAATGCTTCTGGCACAGGTTTTTCTGGAAAACGAAAAATCTGAAACTGCCAGTTTAGCGCAGCGGCTTGCAGGCGACAGAGCCGTGCAGCTTGGACTGCAGCTGGAAAGTTCTTCGCGCCTTAAAGATTATCTGGCAAATGTAAAGACGGAAGGGCGGAAGCTTTCAATTGAAATTTTTAACGGTGCAGGTGAACCTTTAATTATCTCCCACAAAATTACGCCGCAGGAACAGACTTTGATAACCAACGCGCTCGGCGGCAATTCCGGCACAGATTCCGTTTATACGATGCTTGCAGGCGAAGAAACGCCGGCTTATTTTGTTGCATATCCGGTTTTTTACGGAAAAGACATTATCGGCGTTGTTGCCGTCAGGTTCATATTTAAGGAAAACAAAGAGTTTTTCATCAATTTAAGCAAGAACCTTGAATGCGAACTTGCCGTTTATACAAAGGCAGAACCTGTAATTTCTACAAGCAACCTGTCTATTGACAAAAAAACCTATAACGATGCAAGCCACGATACGGCGCTTTTTGAAAAAATCAGCCTTACCAGCGGCGGACTGAACGAATACGCAAGCATTATGGACAAAAGCGGCACAAGCTGCGGTCTTCTGCATCTGTATATTTCTTCTGTACCTTACCTGCGCAAATTTGCCACGGCTTTGGGAATTTTCCTTTTAAGTGCGGTCATAATCATGCTGCTGGTCATATTCCTCGTCATACGCGTTTCCAACAGCATCATCAAGCCTATAGAAATTCTTCTGCAGGGCGTAAACGTTGTACGCAACGGCAACCTGAAGCACGAAATTGAACTTGACCTGCACGACGAAATAGGCCGTCTTGGTACGGCTTTTAACGAAATGCGCAGCCAGCTGGACGAAAAAATTACGACCATAATAGACATGAATTCTTCGCTTGAAGAAAAAGTAAAGGAACGCACGGCAACAATTGATAAATTAAACGAAAACATGAAGCATTATCTTTCGCCCCAGCTTTATGCGTCTATCGCCGGCGGTGAACGCGATGCTTCAACCATGCGCCATTACCGCAAAAAACTTACGGTTTTCTTCTCGGACGTTGCCAATTTTACAGCCACTACCGAATCCCTTGAACCGGAAGATTTGTCTACGCTGCTTAATTCGTATCTGGACAATATGGCGCAAATTGCAGAAAAATATGGCGGAACCATTGATAAATATGTCGGCGACGCGGTTATGGTTTTCTTTGGTGACCCGATTTTTACCAACGACAAGGATCATGCCCTGCGCGCAGTCCGCATGGCAATGGAAATGCAGCAGTTCATGATAAAATTCCGCCGGGAATGGCAGAACAGGGGAATTGCAAATCCGTTCCACGTGCGCGTTGGCATTAACACCGGCTACTGCACGATTGGTAACTTTGGCAGCGACATGAAAATGGACTATACCATTATAGGCAATAACGTTAATATGGCTGCCCGTTTTGAAGCCGCCGCAAAACCAGATACAATTTTGATGAGTCCTGATACTTATGCGCTTGTTAAAAATGAAATTGAATGCGTTGAAGCCGGTACTTATACCTTAAAAGGCATTTCTGAACCGATAAAAGGTTATATGCCTGTAGGCATAAAAAACGAAAGTAAGGTTGCATTTGCAGAAATTACTGACAATAAAGAACTTGTTTTCCCGGAAATTCCGGTTGATCTGGCAAACCTTGACAAATCGGAAAAACGTAATCTGCTGCTGGCAATTAAAGACATTTTTGACAAGGTAAAAAACCTGTAATCTGGAAAATTTGCAGAAAAGCAAGCAGAATTACAAATAAAGCGCAAAGTAAGCGCAAAGGCTGAAAAAATGAAAGCAAAGGGAATCTGTAAAAAAAGCAAATTTTTACAGATTCCCTTATTTTTTTGAAATTTTTTAAGCCTGGCATTTGCGCAAAAGAAAAATACTGGAAAAAATTGCAAAAAACCGCGTGCCGGTATTGACGTTTTTTTTAATATGATGTAACTTATTTTTCGTCAGTTATGCCAACTTAGCTCAGCTGGCCAGAGCACGTG
>JAKSTR010000030.1 GCA_024402495.1 Treponemataceae bacterium | reverse complement strand
ACGGCATTGGTAATTGGAATCATTTTTTTATTTTTCATAGTTTTTCCTTTGTAAGTAGCCTTACAAAGGATATATTTGACCAAAAAATAATTTTTATGCACTTTTGGCGAAGATTTATAAAATATTTTAAATTATTCGGAGAAATTGATTCGAATTTTCAAAAGGTTGCTGTAGTCAGGCACATTCTCAAAAAAACTCGTCACGACCGAAGGGCGAACGGTTTTTTTCGAGAATGTGCCTGACTACAACGGCTGATTGGAAATTATTTCCTATTTTCACCAGTAATAAAAAATTTTTGCGTTTAAACTTAAAAATCAGAGCGTTTAAATTTATTTTTGAGAATGGCGATTCTAAACTTTGAGAATGGCTAGAAAAATTTTTAAACATAGTCGCAAAATTTTTTTTGCGGTAGAAAAACTTTTCAAGACGTTCCGGCAAAGTTCCCTAAGCCTTGAGATAAAGTATCCTAAGCTTTGAGATAAAATATCTTAAGCCTTAGGGTAAAGTTTCTTAAGCTTTGGGATAAAGTATTTTAAGCCTTGAGATAAAATGTCTTAAGCCTTAAGGGAAAGTATCTTAAGGCTTTGGGGGCAATCAAACAGTAAAAGCTGCGGATTCCGAAACGAGTTCGGAATGACAAAAGTTTTAAACCCGGTATTCATTCAGATAAAAGTTTTATCTGATAAAACACTGTTGTTTCACAAGATAAAACAATAGTGTTTCGCTGTAAGAAACAACGTTGTTTCACCGGGTAAAACAATGGTGTTTCATTCTGCAAAAATAAAATAGTCTTTGCAAAGCTCATATAAATTGGCGTAGTTTTCGCATTTGCTCACAATTTGCGCTTTTTTACCATATATGTAGTTTTTTTGCTTCTTCTACAATCCAACAGTTTTCGTGCTACAAATTTTGCAGTTTGCAACGCGTAGCACGAGTGGCACAAGGCACTTATTTTGATTTACATAGCAAACGGGAAAGATGCCGCTGGCAGAACCTAACTCGAAAAATCAGCATTTGAGCGGATTGCTTCGCTGCAGTTTTATCTGGTTCTGTTTTATGGTAGTTTTCTTTTTTATCAAAAACTTGTAAAATTCCGGGTATTATGTCGCTAAATTGTAAAGAAATTGATCTGGTTTTGCAGGAACTGAACCTTGAAGGTTCTTTCATTCAGCAAATTGTGCAGCCTACTTTTGACAGCATTGCACTTTACACTTACAAAGCCGCAGAACCGCAAACCGTTCTTATTTGTCTTGCGCCGGGTGCAACTCGCATTCATTCAACACGCAAAAAAATACCCAAAAACGACAAGCCTTTGCGCTTTATGGAATTTTTGAAGTCGCGGATAAAGGGTGCGCGGATAAACAGCGCCGCCCAGATTGGTCAGGAGCGCATAATAAAACTGGAACTTAGCCACGGCGAAGAAAACTTCAATATGTACATCCGTTTGTGGAGCAACGCCGCAAACATAATTTTAACCGACGCCAAAGTGCAGGACGACGGCAGCGAAGGCATTCTGGACGTGTTTTTCAGGCGTCCCAAACGCAACGAAATCAGCGGCGGTACTTACAAATGCGAAATTCGGCAGTTAAAAGAAGGCGAAACGCCTAAAGTTTTTGAACCGCGCACTTTTGACGAAATTGCACAAAACGCAGTCAATTCGCAAAACGAACAACTTTCTTCTATAGAAAAGCAGGGTGTTTTAAGCTACAACCGCAAAGTTGAACTTTTTTACAGCGAACATGCCGAAGCCTTAAGCCGCACTGCCCTTCTGGAACAGGCTGAAAAACTTTACAACAGCAAGCGCAGCCGCCTGGAAGCCGCCATTGAACGCCTTGAAAACAAGCGCGAAACTTTTTTGCAGGCAGAAAAATGGAAACACATCGGCGACCTGCTTTTAACCTACGGCTATCTGGTAGAACAGGCGTCGGCAAACGGCGAAAAATTTGTAGAATGCGAAGATTACGAAAACGGCGGTATCGTCCGCATAGAAATTGACCCCAAAAAGAAAACCCAGCAGAATGCTCAGGAATATTATGACCGCTACAAAAAGGCGGTAAGCGGTTTAAGCGACTTGGAATATGACATTAAAACCAGCAAATCCGAACTTGCAAAACTTACCGCCGATTATGAAGAACTTTTAGCCGAAAAAAATCCGCTGGTTATTCAGCAGAAAATGCGCCGGCAAAATACGCCCCGGCAGAAAATTGAAAAAAAACACCCCGGTCTGGATTTTGTAATAAACGGCTGGCATATTCTGGTGGGGCGCACCGCCAGCGAAAACGACGAGCTTTTGCGCCGCCACGTAAAAGGTCAGGACTGGTGGCTGCACACCCGCGACTGGCCGGGCGGCTATGTTTTCATAAAAAACAAGAACGGCAAAAGCGTGCCGCTGGAAACCTTGCTGGATGCCGGAAATCTGGCGCTTTTTTATTCCAAAGGACGCAAAGCCGGCAGGGGCGATTTGTATTATACCCAGGTCAAGCATCTGCGCCGTGCCAAAAACGCGCCGAAAGGTACGGTTTTGCCAAGCAACGAAAAAAATATTTGCATTACTTTAGACAAAGAACGATTGAAACGCATTGAAAGCCAGCAGCAGGGCTTTACTCTGGTTTAGAAAGTTTTTGTTTTTTACAGAATTTTAAAGAGGCAGCATGAAAAACATTCAGTTTTATTCACTTTTGTACGTACAGGAAGGCAGCGAAACTTTAGCCCAAAACTTCGGGGCAAATTCTTCAAAGCCGCCCAAAATCAAAGATTTGGAGCTTTATACAAAATCCTGCAGCAATCTTGCAAAATCGCTAAAAGCACAGGGCTTTAATTATACGGTTTTAACAAACAACTGCGAACTTTTGCAAAAAATTCAGCCTGACTTGCAGTTAAAAGAAATTGAATTCAGCCTGAACGTGCCGAAAGGAATTAGTTTTTACGGCGCGCATTTTAAAATTGATGTTTATAAATATTTTTCCCTGCAAAAAGACGATTATTCGCTTTTAATTGATATTGACGAAATCTGCATAAACCCGGTACCGGCAAACTTTTTGCAGGCGGTAAAAAACAACATACCGATGTTTTACGATGTTACCGACCAGATGTACCCGGATGCCGGGCGCGAACGGCTGGTAAACGATTTGCAGCTTTTCTGTCCGGAAGCAGATTTGGGCTTGTGGGCTGGCGGCGAATTTATTGGCGGCGACTGGCAGTTTTTCGACAGTCTTTATCAGGAAATTTGCAAAATCAGCGCCAGATATTTTGAAGTACAGAAAGAACTTTTCCATAAAGGTGACGAAAGTTTGACAAATGCCGCATTGCAAACACTGCTTAAACGCGGGCAGCCGATGATAAATGCAGGCTGTTTTGGCGCTGTAATCCGCTACTGGAGCTGCGGCACAAAACACTGCCAGAAGCTTTTTCCGGCAGTAAAGGACTGCTTTTTGCTGCACTTGCCGGCAGACAAATATTTTTTGGCAGCAACAGCCTTCGACGGCAGCTTTTTGCAGAAATATGAAAAATATCTGCAAAGCGAAAAATCTTTTAACACCAAAGAACGCCTGCCGCGGCTTTTTTTGCAGCGCGCCAAAAACAAAATCAGACGTCTTTTAAGACTGAAAAAATAAACGTTTCGCAATATAAGCGCCGGTTTTAAAAACCGCCGGCGCGTCTGCTTCCCCAAAGCACATACCGGAAAAAAAATTGCGCCGGTAAAAACTTCCGGCGCAAAACAAAACTACAAATACAAAGAAAATTGCGGATATTTTTTCAAAAAAGCCTGCAAAGTCTTGTCGTAATCGGCGTAAAAGCTGTGAAAAAGCACTTTTGCGCCGGGCAAACAAAACAGTTCGGAAGGCGTTACTCCCTGCGGACCTGCGCCGGTCTGGTCGCAGATATTTCTAAAACTTTGCAGCGAATTATACAAAACAAAACTGCAAAACGTAGAACAAACATAGTTATAGCTTTCAAAAACCTTTGCCGGGTCGTCTATGGCGCAAATTAACGTTTGCGTATCGCCTTTATATGAAGAAAAATCTTCGTACTGGTAATTTTTCAGCTTTTCTTTATTGCCTTTATTCGCCGCCGGCATCGCCGCAATTTCAAAAATATCATAAACAAAATATTTTTCGCCCTTCAGCGCATAATCCAAAAGGGTTTTACAGTTTTCATATTCCAGCAAAGAACACGGAATTGCGATAACCGTACAAAGGGATTTTTGCCGGTCGTTCCGGTTCATAAACGAGTTTTTGTCTTTCTGCTGGGCTTTTTCAATCTGGATGGCATTTTTTAACGGATTGGAAGTTAGCCCGATGAAATCATCGCTTAGCTTATAGGAAATTGCGGCATGGTCGTAGGTTATGCCGTTAGGCGCAGCGCCCAAAATGCCAATTGCTACATTTAAAATTTCAGAAGCAGAACGAATGGGCACATAGCGCACGTCGTAAAGGCGCAAAAATATGAATTTGTGGCTTTCTATGGTTTCATTATCAAAAAAATCGGTGGTGTTTATGGAAAAATTGTCGTCACTCAGGGTGTTTCGCGGCGAAACAGAAGATTTTGAATTTTTTGCATCGCTTTCAGTTTTCTGCACATAGCGCGGCGTACTGCAAGAAGAGAAAAATAAAACAGTCAGCAAAGCAAATGCTAATACTATAAATCTTTTCATATTATGCAATCTTATAAAAAGCAAAAACCACTTGCAAGAGCAGCGAACCCATGAAAAAGCTGCACTTGCAAGTTTCTTTTGCTTTTATTTAATTTTTTTACATCTGCGCTATTTTTAAATTTTCTACTTTTTTACTTTTCAACTTTTATTTTTTTTACGTTTTATTTTTCTTTTTTTATTTTACTTTTTCATTACCCTTGTTTTTTTTAAGAAATTTCATTCTGAAAATGCCACATATTCATCAAATTCCGGGTGACTGCTTACAAACTGAAAAAGCGCCAGATTGTAATCCTGATAAACGCAGTTAAACAGAACTTTTGCGCCCGGCACACTGTAAAGGTCGGAAGGCGTTATACCGCGCGGTCCCACGCCCGTAACCTGACAAAAATTGCGCACACTTTGCAGGCTGTGGTACAGCACAAAACACACAAAAGTTGAACAGACATAACTTTTTGAAGTAAATATTGCCGCCGGGTCATCAATCGGAACAATTTTTTCAACGCCTTCGTAAGTATTTACCGCAAATTCATCAATTCTGCCCAAATCCTGTTTTTTAAGCTTCTGCATATTTGCAGTGTGGGTTACAGGCATCGCCGCAATTTCAAAAATATTGAAAATAAAGTTCTGTTTCGGGTCAACGCTGTATTCCAGAAGCTTTTTGCAGTTTTCGTATTCAGCCTGCGTACACGGAATTGCAAGAACCGTACACATAGACTTGATTTTGTTGTTCGTGTTCATGTATTTGTTGTCGCCCATGATGGCAATTTCTTCGTAATGGGCATCGTTACCGGTACTCGGGTTCATGCCGATAAAGTTGTCTTCCAAATCCACGGAAATTGAAACGTGGTCGTAAACGATGCCGTTAGGCGCTTTGCCAACCACACCCATTAAAGAATTAAGAATGTCACCGTAAAAATGGCTGCGGTCGTAGTAAACATCGTAAAGGCGCAAAAAAATGAATTTCTGATCCGGATTTTCAAATTTATTAAAAACAGCTTCGTCAGAAATTGAATAATTTGTACCAATCAACTCTGCGTGGGTTGGATTTTTAGTTTTTAGCGGCTCTTCCGGCAAAGTTTCAAAATTTTCACAAACATTCGGCACTTCGGTGTTTTGCGCATTCTGAATGTTTTTTTCGTTAATCTGGTAAACCTGCCCAATGCTTGCACAAGAAGAAAGAAAAAAAGTTAAAAATGAAGCAAGCACCAAAAGGCTCATGTTTTTTTGCATGATTTTTATATAACAAATGCTGTTTTTTTTGCCAATTAGGAATTTTAGAGATTTTATCAGGCTGTTTTATTAAGAACGGGCAATTATTATAAATTTTTAAGAAAAATTTGTCCAAAGTTAACAATATCTCCAAAATGTAAACAGATGTTGATTGGTAATTTTTAGTAGCATTTTTGGAATATTTTAGTAATATTTTTAGCACAATGCGACATATTGCATATTTTTCAACGATTTTCTATATGTTTCTACATTTTTCAAATAACTAGAGATTTTGGAACTTTTTAACAGAACAAAAATTTCTTAAAATTTGATTAAAATTTTTTAATCTTATGCCTGTAAAACGGTTTTCGCAGCTTTTACAAAATTAATTCCTTAAAGAAACCGATTGCGACGAAGCAAATTTGAAAAAAATATTGTAAATTTGCAGCCAGCAGAATACTGCACTACACAGATTTTAAAACAAAAACAGCCCCGGAGTTCATTCCAGAGCTGTATTTTATTGTTTTTTATAGTAAAAAATTGCTGATTTTAGTTTTCAGAATCAGATTTTTCCTGTTCTGCCGGTTTGGCTTTTTGCGCAGCTTCAACCGCATTCGGGTCGCTGTCGTTGTGACCGACTTTCTGTTTTAAGTTGTACATATAGCGCTTAATTTTCTGGCTTGCGGTTTTTTCAAAACTTTCAACAAACTGCACGCGCCCGATTTTAGAAACTTTGTTCACTTTTTCGTTTACAAAATATTTAATTTCGGTTAAAAGCGCTTCGCGGTTATATTTCAAATCTTCTTTCAAATCCTGCACTTTTTCGCCAAGAATATCTCCAACGGCGCTTAAAACTTCCTGTGGATTTTTGCTTTGCAGCGCAGATTTAATTTTTTCCTTGTCAATTTGAACAAGCGCAACAAGCCCGGCATCATCTTCAACAACCAGAGATTCTACAACCATCGGGTGCTGGTTCAATACAAATTCAATGTCTTCAGGATAAATATTTTCGCCGGCAGCACCCAAAATCATATTTTTAAGGCGGCCTTTAAGGGCAAGACCGTATTTTTCGCTGATAATACCCAAATCGCCGGTACGGAACCAGCCCGCGCCGCAAGGGTCTTCGTCGGTGGTAAATGTCTGGGCTGTTAAATCCGGTGCGTTGTAATAGCCCTGCATGATGTTTGGTCCGCGGGCTACAACTTCGCCAATTCCTTTATCGTTCGGGTTAATGATTTTCAGTTCAACGCCCTGCAAAATTGGCCCTACCCAGCCCGGTTTTGTATATTTGGGGTTGGAACCGGCAAGAAGCGGCGAAGTTTCGGTTAGACCGTAACCAATTGCATAAGGGAAATGCGCTTCTTTCATAAAGCGTTCTACGTCCGGGTCTACTTTTGAGCCGCCGATTCCAAAAAATATTAATCGGCCGCCAAAAGTTTTTTTAAGCTGTGCGCCAGCCTTGCGGTGAATAATTTTTCTAGCCGGAGCAAAGCCGTGCAGGCGCTGCATAAATGCATTTTTGCCAAAAACAGGCAATATTTTGCTTTTGTAAATTTTTTCAATTACCAAAGGAACGCTTAGCATAACTGTTGGGCGTACTTTCTGCATTGCAGGCAAAAGCGTTGTTACAGTTGGGGCTTTGCCCAGATAATAAACACCTGCACCGCACAAAAGCATCATCAAAAAGCCAATGGTAAATTCGTAAACATGGGAAAGCGGTAAAATTGAAAGGGCGCGGTCATACTGATGAACACGCTGAATTGTCTGGCACTGAATTGCGTTCCATACAAGGTTTTTGTGGGTAAGCATTACGCCTTTGGAACGTCCTGTTGTGCCTGAAGTATAAATAATGGAAGCAAGCTGATTTTCTTCAACTTTTACATCAGCAAGAGCGCTGTTCGGATTAAAATCGTCGCTTAAAGTACCGCGCAAAAGTTCGCCATCTTCTATATTTATAACGAAAGGCAAAAGATTTTCCGGCAGCTGCTGAATTTTTGCATACAGTTTTGGAGCAACAATAATGCCCTTAACCTGGGCATGCTGCAAAATCGTTTCAACTTCAGCAGCCGAAAAATCGGGAAGAAGCGGAACCGCGACAAAACCGCGGTTTACAATGCCGAAATAGCTTTCGCCCCACTGCGGCAAACTTCCGCTCCATAAAGCAACTTTGTCTCCTTCCTTAACACCCAGATTTTCCAGCTTGCGCGAAACCAAATCAGCGTGCTGTTTTAATTCGCTGTAAGTAACGGCGCCGGAATCTATCATAGATAAAGCCGTGTTATTGGCAAACTGCCTTACCGAATTTGCAAGCAAAGCCGGCAAAGTATAAGCGCCAAGGGCAGAGACTGTTTGCATTAATTACCCCCAAGGATTAACTCTAATAAATGTGTCTTCGCGGTCGTAGCCAACAGAAATTATGCCAACCTTAGTTCCGCTGAATTCTTCAATAAAATCAACGTAGGCTTTTGCATTTGCCGGCATATCTTCGTAACTGCGACAGTTTTTAAGGCTTTGTTTCCAGCCTGAGAATTTTTTAAGAACAGGTTTTGCCTTGTTAAGCATTTCAATTGAAGCCGGGAAGTCAGTAACTTCTTTTCCGTCAATTTCATAAGCTACACAAGCTTCGATAGTGTCTAATGTATCGTAAATATCGAGGTGGGTTAAAACAAGTTCATCAATTGAGTTTGTGCGGCAGGCATAGCGCAAAGCAACAAGGTCAAGATAACCGCAGCGGCGCGGACGACCGGTTGTTACGCCGTATTCGCGGCCAGTATCGCGTACAAACTTGTAAAGTTCACTCTGGGTTGATTCATCAAATTCAGTTGGCATTGGACCGTTGCCAACGCGTGTAGAATAAGCCTTGAAAACACCCAGTACACGGTCAAGCGAACGAGGACCAATACCGGCACCAACAGCGGCACCGGCAGAACAAGACATACCAGAAGAAACGTAAGGATAAGTACCGGTATCAATGTCAAGCAAAGCACCCTGTGCACCTTCAAGCAGAACATTTGCATTCTTGTTTTTGTACATTTCTGCCGTAATGTCTACGCGCATAGCAAGAAGCTTGTCTTTGTATTTGTTGATGAATTCCAAATCTTCAGGTTCAAATTCAGCAAGCTTTTCTTCCCATTCAAGGTCTGCAAGACGGATACCGTCGCGTTCGCTTTTCATGGAATAGGTTGTACCAATACCGCGGCCAGTTGTACCAATCGGGCGTTTGCGTGCGGCATCGCGTTCTTTGTCCATTTTGCGGTAACGAGGCAAAACAATATGGGCGCGGTCAGAAATAAACACGCGACCTTCCCATTTAATGCCGCGGTCAGAAAGCATTTTAAGTTCTTCAAAAAGGGCTTCCGGGTCAATTACCATACCCATGCCAAGATAAACTTTTTTTTCTGGATACAAAATACCAGAGGGAACCAAGTGCAAAGCATACTGCTGGTCACCAATAACAATGGTGTGACCGGCATTTGCACCACCGGCATAACGAACAACAATCTGTGCTTCATCGGCAAGGTAATCTACAATTTTGCCCTTGCCCTCGTCGCCCCACTGGGCACCAATTACTACAACATTCATTGGAAAACTCCGTAAAAATATTTGAACGTACAAGCAAAGGAATTTGTAAAAATGCCGTTGATTTGTACGCTCTATAATAACACAAAGTTAATTCTTGTACCATTAAGAATAGACCCGCAAAAGCTGATTTTGTTGCATTTTATTTAAAATATAACTAAAAAAATACAAAAGCTTGAAATCAAAACAGCCGATTTTTTTACAGTAGTAAGAAAACAAGTCAGCAAGCAGGTAAAATTGAACAAACTAAAAAAACATATAGAAAATTTGCACAATTATATAGAAGAAATCTGGCACATTTTTTCATACAACAGTCTGGACAACAACGAAAAAAAATACAAAACCACAATTCAGGCAATATGTCTGGTTGTTGCTTTTGTTGCGTGCTTTACATTCACCGTAAACCTGAAAAGCGAACATTTCATTATTGCAGGCGTATGCTTTTTTTTAATAGTTTCGGGTCTGGTTTTCTTTTTTGTGCTGATGCAGTGGAACGCCATAAAGTTCGTGCTGAATTTTTACACGATTCTGTTTGTATTATGCTATTCGCTTTGTTTTGTAAAAGGCTACAACAACGGTTTTGCAGGTTTGTGGATAATTATTTTTCCGTTTTTGCCAATTCTTGTTGGCGGCGCGATACATTCGCTGATAATCGGATGTTATTTTCTTTTTTTCGTAATTGTCTGCCTGTGGACGCCGGTAAGAAACTGCATTTTTCCGTATACCGCCGAATTCTGTTCGCTTTTTCCGGTTCTTTTTGCCAGCAGCTTTATTTTTTCGCTTTACATAAACTTCCGCATACAAAAAGAAAACATTGCCCAGGAAGATCTGGTAAAATTAAAGCAAAAGCACATTGAAGAACTCGCTTTTACCGTAGAAAAAGAAAAAGAATTTAACCTGCATCTGTCTTTTAAAATGATTAATTCCATGACCAAAGCGCTGGATTCGCGGGACGAATACACGAAAGACCATTCCATGCGTGTTGCGGAACTGAGCAGAATAACCGCGCTGAAAATGGGTTGCAGCAAGGATTTTGCAAAAAGCGTTTACCGCGCCGGGCTTGTTCACGATATTGGAAAAATCGGTATACGCGACAGCATTCTGTATAAAAAAACCGCTTTTGACAGCGCCGAATATGCCGCAATTAAAAAGCACCCGGAAATTGGCTACAATATTTTAAAAGAATCTATCGACGACCAGATTGTTCTGGACGGAGTTTTGTTCCACCACGAGCGCTTTAACGGCGGCGGATATCCGCAGGGTTTGTACGGCGAGGCAATTCCGCTGGTGGCGCGCATACTTTGCGTGGTTGATTCTTTTGACGCGATGAATTCTAACCGCGTTTACCGCAATGCCATGACCGAACAGGATATTTTTGTTGAGCTGAAAAAATTTAAAGGCATTCAGTTTGACCCGGAAATTCTAGACGCATTTATTGAAATGCTGCAAACCGAAAGGCCTGATTTTTTGGCAGAAAACTAAACGCCGCAAATGCTGCAACGTGTAAACAGGCGCAAAAAAACGAAGGATTTTTAATTTTCATTTGGCGTTAAACCGGCTTACGCAAACTGCACCAGATTTTTCAAGGCATTAAAGCTTTTTTCGTTGTCGCCCCAGTGTTCAATAACCAGCAGCGGCGTTTGCCCGGCATTTTTCAGCACTTTATAAAAACCTTCAAAATTAATGTTACCGGCACCAATATATTTATGCTCGTCTTTTGTGCCAAAATTGTCGTGGTTGTGCACCGTGGCAATCAGCACGCCGTTTTCAATAAGTTTTTGCGCAAAACCGGCAATGTTGCCCCGGCTGCTTTTACCGCGTGCGAATAAATTAACATTGCAATGGCCGGTATCAAAAGTAGCCGCTACCGGATAATTTTTGCAGGCCTGAACCATAAACGAAAAATAATCGCAGCTGAGGGCTGGATTTTTGTCTGGAATTGTATTTTCAATGCAAAGCCTGGTGCAGGAACTAAACCCGGTCACCAGTTTTTCAAGCAAATTCCAGTTCAATCTATCAAAATGAACGGTGGCCGTAACAGGTTTTACGATTTTTACAAAACCGGCAAGTTCTGCAAGTTCCGCGGCTGAACATTTATCAATATTTATTGGCAGATGAACGGAAAAACCGAAGCCGTCAGCCTTCATGCTTTTAATCAAGGCGAACTCTTCATCAGTAATATCCCAGGGCATAAAGCCGTCAAAAAAAACGTCAAAAAAATCCGCGCCATGCTCTTTTGCAAAAGTCAGTTCCTGCAAAAGCGTCAGCCCGTTATAAGCCGAAGTTTGAAACCCGATTTTCATATTTTTTTCCATTCAATCCAGCCAACAAAAAACCAGCATTCACTAAAAACCTTCTGCTGAAAAATGAATTTCAGAAACCAAGTCCTTATCATCAAAATAAAAACATATAGAAGTGCTCAAATTTACATTTCCTTCTTCCGAACCCTCAGAATCTTCCGAAAAACAAAGATTCATAGAATTATCCATATAAAAATTCATGGAATACTCCATATAATCAGTTTTCTTTTCCCGGATTATTCTAAACGGAACGCCAAGCAAATCGTAAATCTGGCTCTTTGAGCTTCCTATTTTTATAAGTCCGTCTTCCAAAAGTTCGTTATTTACAAAAATCGTAGAAGTACTAAGTATATAATTCCCTTTATAAAAATATGCCCCGTCTTCTGTTTCTTCGGATTCAGTATTTTTTATGACAAAATCTCTTTTTGGATAAAAATAAAGTGCCAAATCTCTGTAAGCATTTGCTTTTTCAGAAGGAAAAGAATCCCGGTAATCCTGCAAGATTCTTGGATTTTCTTCCGCCGTGTCCGAAACTTTTTCCAAAATCACTTCGCTGTAATTTTTCTGTCTGTTTACAATGTTTAAGTCGTCGTCAAATTCACACTTAACCAAATCTTCTATAAATACCAGTTTTCCTTTTTCGTTAAATTTAACAGCAATAGAACCGCCAATGCCGCCGCTCCCGTCAGCTCTGGCAAAAAACAGATTTTTGGTAAAAATATCCTGCCAGTTTATGTCCGCAAAAACTTTTTCAAACATCGGGTAATTTGTTCTTATGCGAAAACGCTGGTTCACCATCGGCTCAATGGTAACAAAATTTTCACCGCTGGCATCAGCATATCTGCCTTCAATTTTCTGAATCAGTTCTACATCGTTAAGGGATTTTTCAAGATAGCCGCCATAAACAAAACCGGTAAGACCGCTTTCAGTTTTTATTTCCACCCAAGATGAATAAAGCATGCCTATCTGCATTGTCATTTTTGTTTCAGAAATCACTTCAACTTTTTCTCTGTTTTCTAAAATTCCAACCTTTTCGGCATCCAGTCCCGGTGCTTTTCTTACGCGCAAACCTTCACGCGCATTCACGTAACGAAAATCCTTAGTTTCGGCAACATCATCCTGAATATTTTCCAAAACCAAAGCCTGCTGATTTACGTCGTTAAAAACCGGGGCTGCCGGATTTGACACCGGTTCTTTTTTGGAACAAGCGGTAATGCAACACACAACGGCAAGAACTAAAAGCGAAATTTTTTTCATATAAATGTCCTTATAAATTCACACTTTTCAATTTTTTGCCGCTTTTTTTGCAACCTTAATTGTTGCCGCATAAGCACTGTTGCAAAGCCCCAGCACCGCCGAAACGATAAACAACGTTTCAATGCCAAGTTTTTGCCAGATTACGCCGCCAAAAAGCGCAATAAAAATTGTAATTGCGTGGTTTACCGAAATTCCGGTAGAAATTGTAGCGCGCATTTCAAAAAAAGCGCCGGCTTATTAAAAAGCTCAACAAGCAAACCTTACGCAAGCAGCCCGAATGCTTGCAGCCGCGTATAAAGTGCGCCGGCATAAAAGCCCCGGACTAAGATTGCATTCCGCTGCTCTTTCAGCAGGAAAAAACCACAACCCTGTTTCTGCCGCTGGATTTAGCCTCGTAAAGGGCTTTGTCGGCGTGGTCAAACCAGTCTTTGCCACTAAGATTTGCAGTATATTCTGCAACACCGGCGCTAAGCGTAACATGCAAATCCGGCGCAAAATCGTAGGTTTCTGCTTCAAAATCGGTGCGTATTTTTTCCGTAATCCTTAAAACACTTTCTTTCGTTCCGTCATCAAACAAAAGAACAAATTCTTCGCCGCCGTAACGGAAAGCCTGACGCGGACCGCCCATGTTTTTTTTCATTATTGAAGCAAGCCTTATTAAAACTTCGTCGCCGGCGGTATGCCCGTAAATGTCGTTTACTTTTTTGAAAAAATCCAGGTCGATTACAACCATATAAGGACAAATTTCATCTTCGCCAAAACGCCGCAAAATTCTTGTAACGGTATTTTCAAAGGCAACGCGGTTGTAAAGCTTTGTAAGCGGTTCAATTTTCAATTCTTCAATAAGCAGCGACTGCGTGCGGTAATTTTTGTGGATGTATTCAAGCTGGTTTGCGGTAGTTTCAACCAGCTGTTTTGAATAATTGTACGAAACAACAATAATGCACATAGTGCAAACCAAAGTTAAAACACGGTAAACCATTGGACCTGTTTCTTTATCGAGCATAAAAGTAACGCATTCCAAAACAAAAACCGGTATGGTAAGAATGCCCAAATGTTTTATAAGCTTTTTGCTGCCAAAAATTGAAGCAATAAAAAACACAAAAGACGGCGCAACCAGAAGAATGCTGAAATAATTATGAAAAATTGAAACGACTGACACAATTGTAAAAAAAGAAAGCGAAACTGCATAACTTTTTATTTCTATGGTTATTCGTTTATTTTTAAAAACTTTATAGGCAATAATAAGCGAAGTAAAATTAAAAACAGTTGGAAATACAATTCTTATGATTACATATAGGACTTTACTGTCTAAAGACTGATTCATGATAATCAGCGTAAGGAACATACCTATTTCAATTGCCAAACATATAACAGAAATAACTAGACTACAAAAAAGAAGTGTCTTTTGAAGTTTTGTGTTTGCTGCAGTTTTATATTGCTTAAAATTAATATTGTCAGCTTCCATATTTCTTCTATTTTAACATTGAAAATTACAAAGTGCAATGTTTGCATTTTTTTGCAATCTGCGGCGGAACCAGTCTGGCGTATCAATATAAAATGGCTTAGTTCGTTGTATATTATGGAAAAATTCATTATATTTGAAGAAATTGCAAATTTTTGATGTCTGCACGGCAGCATTTTGTGCAGGCAAAAATGGAGTTATAAATGGCTGTAGAAGCATTGAAGAAAAACCCTAAATGGCAGGGTCGCCGCGGACCAGTTGTTCTGGTAATTATGGACGGCGTTGGATACGGAAAATATGAAGAAGGCGACGCAGTAAAGGCTTCTAAAATGAAGTACCTTGACTGGTTTACAGCAAATTGCCCTCACACCCAGCTTAAGGCACACGGTACAGCCGTTGGTTTGCCAAGCGACGACGACATGGGTAACAGCGAAGTTGGTCACAACGCCATGGGCTGCGGCCGCGTTTTTGCACAGGGTGCAAAACTGGTAGGCGAATCTATCGCAACAGGCAATATGTACCAGGGCGCAACATGGAAAAAACTTGCCAAAAATGTTCTGGATAAAAACAGCACACTGCACTTCATCGGTCTTGTTTCAGACGGAAACGTTCACTCGCACATTGAACACCTTAAGGCAATGATTACAGAAGCAAATAAGGAAGGCATCAAATCTATCCGCGTTCACGCACTGCTTGATGGCCGCGATGTTCCGCCAACTTCTGCACTTGAATATTTTGAACCGCTTGAAGCTTTCCTTGCTGGTTTTGCAGGCTGCGATTACTGCATCGCTTCCGGCGGCGGACGTATGTACATGACAATGGACCGCTACAATGCAGACTGGTCTATGGTAGAACGCGGCTGGAAAGCTCACGTTCTTGGCGAAGGCCGCCAGTTCGGTTCAGCTGTTGAAGCAATTAAAACTTACCGCGAAGAAAATGCAGGTCTTCTGGATCAGGACATGCACGAATTTGTTATTGCAAAAGACGGAAAAGCTGTTGGTACAATCAACGACGGCGACAGCGTTATTTTCTTCAACTTCCGCGGCGACCGTTCGCTTGAAATTACAGCCGCTTTTGAAGAAAAAGCTTTTGACAAATTTGACCGCGTTCGCGTTCCTGCCGTTGAATACGCAGGCATGATGGAATACGACGGCGACAACCACAAACCGGCTCAGTTCCTCGTAAATCCGCCTTCAATTGACCGCACAATGGGCGAATACCTTACAAAAACCGGAGTAAAACTTATGGCAATTTCTGAAACCCAGAAATACGGTCACGTTACTTACTTCTTCAACGGTAACCGCCCGGGCGAATTTGACAAAAACCTTGAAACATACATCGAAGTTCCTTCTGACGTAGTTCCTTTTGAACAGCGCCCGTGGATGAAATGTGCTGAAATTACAGACAAAGTTGTAGAAGCCATTGAAAGCGGCAAATATGACCATATCCGCCTCAACTTCCCTAACGGCGACATGGTTGGTCACACTGGTGTATTCAACGCTGTTGTATGTTCTATGGAAGGCATGGACCTGCAGCTTGGACGCATTAAGGAAGCTGTTGAAAAAGCCGGCGGTATTCTTTGCCTTACAGCAGACCACGGAAACAGCGATGATATGTACGAACACGGAAAAGACGGAAGCGTTAAAAAAGGCGCTGACGGCGAACCGAAGGCTAAAACTTCACACAGCCTTAACCCTGTTCCTGGCATCATCTACGACCCGGAATACAAGGGCGAATATTCAACCGACCTGAACAGCGGTCTGGGTATTTCTTCATGGCCGGCAACACTTATGAACCTTATGGGTTACGAAGCACCGGCTGATTACGACAAATCAATGATTAACATGAAATAATTTTCGTTCCGAAATAAATCGGTCATCCCGAATTTATTTCGGGATCTTGTTTAAAGATGCTGAAACAAGTTCAGCATGACAGAAAACTGTAAGCACGCTTACAAGAAACAAACGCCCGTCCTCTTTTTTAAGGGCGGGCATTTTTATAGACGACAGGTTTCTTTGGTGCTATATTGAAAAAGTGATTGATACAAATCAGCTTAGAAAAATAAACAATCTTGAAAATATTGCTGTTACTGCTCATGCACAGCAGCGCATGGAAGAACGTAAGATTAGTTTATCAGATGTAATGAAAGTTATTTCTGAAGGTGAAATTATTAATCAATACGAAGATGACGCACCGTTACCAAGCTGCTTAATTTTGGGTATGTCGATAAACGGTAAATACCTACATGTTGTTACAAGCACTGATAAAGAATATATATAGGTTCAATTTCGAGTTTTATATAAAAGGTCAAAAGACATCTATATAATTGTGATAAAAACAGCCGCAGACAGGCACTGACACGAAAAAAAACTCGTCACGACCGAAGGGCGAACGCTTTTTTTTCGTGGCAGGGACTGTCGAAAGGCTGTTTTTAAACATTTCATATAAACTCGATATTCGACCATATATTTAATCACTGCCTACTATCCATCGTTGGATCAGTGGGAAGATGATTATAAAACACGAAGGAGGTAATTATGATTTGTATGAATTGTGGCGCAAAAGCAGAAAAATCAACGACAACTTATGTTAGAGATTTAGGCAAATGTATAATTATCATCCGAAATGTTCCTTGTCATAAATGTACAGAATGTAATGAAGTTGTTTATACAGGTGATGTTCTTGAAAAAATTAACAGAATGGTAGAAACATTAAAGCAGCAAATGACAGAAATTGCAGTTGCTGATTATGAATTGGCAGCATGAAACAAATGCCCGTCCTCTTTTTAAGGGCGGGCGTTTTTAGTTGTTTCAAATTGAAAAAAAACAAAAGGGAAAAGTATGAAAAAATTGATTTTAGTTTTAGCAGCAGTTTTTTTCTGCTGCACGACAATAAGCGCAAAGCCAAAAGTTGATTCTGCGGCAGAAGCAACAATCCGGCAGTGTGCAAAATTAACCCAGCCATTACTTCCTATGGAAGTTGACGAAGTTACATTCCTCTGGGGAATCAGCAATACAGAAGATTCTTTAATTTATTATTATGCAATCAAGTATAATTCAGATGACATAGATGTAGAAGCCTTTGCAGCAGCAATGAAACCTATTCTTGCTACTTCAGTAAGAACATCTGAAGACGAAACCATAAAAAATCTTAAAAATCTAAAGACAACTTTTGAACACCGCTATTACGGCAACGACGGACAGCTGATTTGTGACGTAAAAATAACACCTGAAGATTATTCAGAATAAAAACCCAAAGCCTGCGCAATTTATAAAGCGCAGGCTTTGGGTTATATTTTTTAAGCCGCGTAAAAGCCGTAAAACTGTAAAATCACACTCTACGCAAACAGCAAAACTGCCTTTACGAACAAAGGGCGGCTTTATTTTTTCAAATCGTTTATTTCCGAACTTAATTTTATCCAATAGCTTAAGCATTCTTCATCAGAAGCTTTTCTTCCGGCATGAACGTAACCTGCTTTAATGTAGATTGTGTCACCCGGATATAAATAAATGCTTTTTCCTTCAAGCTGAATTTCCAAACTTCCGCTGATAACAATACCAAGTTCATCGTGATCATGCTTGTCAAACTTATAAAGTTCATTTCCAGTTATGCGCATGGCAGAAACTTTTACATCTGTATGGCCTTTTGTCATTGAAAAATAAGTTAACTTTGTATCGTTTTCCTGAAAAAGCAGTTTTCTGTCATCTCCCCTAACTACGAATGTTTCCGGTTTTACGGAAGAACCGTCTGTTACTGCCGTGTGCGTTTCTTCTGATGAATCTGGCTGAAGAATGTCATTAATTGTGATGTTTAAAACATTGCAAATTTTGTGAAGAACATCAATTGTCGGGCTGGTTAAATCCCTTTCAAGATTACTTAAAAAACCAACGGATAAATCTGTTTTTTCTGAAACTTCTGTAAGTGTAATAGATTTTGATTTTCTTAAAACTTTAAGCTGCTCACCAATTCCCATTGTGTATACCCCCCAGTTTCAATAATATAACTCTTTTTTATAAATATCAAGAAACGTTCATTTTCGTGAAAATCAAGCAAAATTCATTGCCTAAATTTGTGCAGAAAATTCATAAACATGAAAAAACGTATTGATTTTCTTTTAAAGTTTCAGTATAACATTCATAATTATGAAAATTAGGTGAAAAACGTATAAAACAACGTGAAAAATTCACCAATATGAAACATAAGGAGATTTACTATGGAATGTGAATTCAAAAGAACTAATGTTCACGGTGGAGCTGCATACGAAGACTTTGCTGGTTATGCACGTATCGCAATTGCAGGCCCTTTTGCCTATGTTTCTGGAACAACAGCAGTTACTCCGGAAGGAACAGTTTACGGAGAAGGTGATGCCTACGCACAGGCAAAATACATCTTTGACAAACTTGTAGGGCTTCTTAAACAGAACGGCTACACATGCGAAGAAGTTGTAAAAGTAAACATCTGGACAACTGATGTATCTAAAAACAATGACATTACAAAAGCTTATGCAGAATATTTCAAGGAGTTCCGTCCTGCCTGTTCATGGATTGGAGTTGCATCTTTGAACAGACCAACTCAGCTTGTTGAAATAGAAATGCAGGCAATCAAAGGCGCAAAGATCGCTACTGCATAAAAAACGTTGGTTTCTGGCAGCTGCTACAAAGATGTTATGCTGTTCGGATTGAACTTCTTGCCTGGGGGACTAAAGACAAAGATGTTTGTAGTTTCCCAGTTTTTCAAAGTGAGGTCATAAAAAATGAGAATTGAGGAACATCCTATTTTAGGAACTTATGAAAAAGGTAGAGAGGTTCACTTTACATTCGATGGGAAAGACTATACCGGTTGTGAAGGAGAATCTATAGCGGCAGCACTCAAGGCGGCTGGCGTAATGATTCACCGCTACACTTCTAAAAATCATAAGCCTAGAGGAATTTTCTGTGCAATCGGAAGATGTACAGACTGTGTAATGATTGTTAACGGACAGCCAAATGTCCGCACGTGTATAACACCTTTGACAGAAGGTATGACTGTTCAGACTCAGTATGGAGTTCAAACAAAGGAACAGATGGAGGCAGCTCAATGAAAAGACATGAATTGATTGTAATCGGAGCAGGCCCGGCTGGTTTGAGCGCGGCAATTGAAGCAAAGAAAAATGGAATGGACGTTATCGTTTTTGATGAAAACGCACGTCCGGGCGGTCAGCTTTTTAAACAGATTCACAAGTTCTTCGGTTCAAAGGAACATCACGCAAAAGAACGTGGATTTAAGATTGGCGAAGCTTTGTTGAAAGAAGCAACTGATCTTGGTGTAAGAGTAGAACTGAATGCCACGGTAATGGGCATTTATGAAAATAAAGAAGTAACTGTAAAGATGGACGGAACCGTTCACCATTACAAGGGTGATTACATCATCATCGCTACCGGTGCGGCAGAAAACATGATTCCGTTCAAGGGATGGGACACACCTGGTGTAATCGGTGCAGGGGCTGCTCAGGCAATGATGAACCTTCAGGGCGTTCAGCCGGGAAGCAAGGTGCTTATGGTTGGTTCTGGAAACGTTGGCCTTGTCGTAAGCTTCCAGCTTTTGCAGGCAGGATGTGAAGTAGTTGCTGTAATTGATGCTGCACCTCGTGTCGGCGGTTATGGTGTTCATGCTTCAAAGGTTGCAAGAACAGGTGTTCCTTTCTATTTGTCACACACCGTAATTGAAGCAAAGGGCGGAGACAGAGTTAAGTCTGCTGTAATCGCTCAGGTTGATAACCGTTTCCAGCCAATTCCGGGAACAGAAAAAGAACTTGAAGTAGACACAATCTGTATTGCGGTTGGTCTTACACCAATGAGTCAGCTGGCAAGCAATGCAACGTGTAAGATGGATCTTATTCCTTCTAAGGGCGGAAACGTTGCCTTGTGTGATGAACACGGAGAAACATCCGTAAAAGGAATCTATTGTGCCGGTGACGTTGCCGGAATTGAAGAAGCATCTTCTGCAATGATTCAGGGAAAAAATGTTGCAAGCCATGTCTGCATGAAAGCCGGCTACATTGACGAAGACCAGTTCAACACAAAATATCACGGATTTCAGGCTGCTCTTGGTGAACTTCGTCAGGGCATGTTTGCGCCAAAGAACAAAGGACGCAATGACTGGGTAACAACAGATGAAGGTTATCCAATTTCTAAAAATCTTCTTGCAAAGGGCTATGTAACAGATGAAGAAATCAAGGCATTCCCGGCAGCAAAGGTTGATGCAGAAGGCATTCATCCGGTTATTGAATGTACGCAGAACATTCCGTGTAACCCATGTCAGGAAGCCTGCAAGTTTGGCTGCATTATGGTTGGTTCAAACATCACGAAAATTCCGGCACTTAATGAAAAGAAAAAATGTACTGGCTGCGGAATGTGTGTTGCAACCTGTTCAGGTCAGGCAATCTTCCTTGTAAACAAGGATTTTGAACCGGGATATTCAAGCGTTGCATTTCCTTACGAATTCCTTCCTCTTCTTAAGGTTGGTGACAAAGGAAAGGCATTGGACCGTTCCGGCAAGCCAGTTTGTGATGCGGAAATCATCGATGTGAAAGTGGTTCCTGCAATGGATAAGACAGCTGTTGTGACAATGAAAGTTCCTTCTGAATTTGTAGGCAGCGCACGCTTCTTTAAGCTGGCATAAAACCGGCAAGGATGGAAATTATGGCAAAGTTAGTTAGAACTGCAAATAAAGAACCTTTTGTAGAAAAACCAGGTGATGACATGATCATTTGCCGCTGCGAAGAAATAACCCGCGGAGAAATCCGTCGTGCCGTTCATGACGGCATGAGCACAATGAACGAAGTAAAAAGATACCTTCGTTCAGGAATGGGATTGTGTCAGGGTCAGACCTGTCAGCGCCTTGTTCAGGGAATCATTGCAAGCGAACTTAAGATTAAACAAAGTGAAGTCGGAATGATTCAGGGACGCTCGCCTGTTCGTCCAGTTGAAATTGGTATTTTCAGTCAGAACATTACTGACGTTCAGGAGGACTAAGATGGTGGAAAAAAGAACTGCGGATGTAATCATCATTGGTGGTGGAATCATGGGCTGTTCAACAGCCTACCGCCTTGCAAAAGAAGGTCTTGATGTTCTTGTCCTTGAAAAGAAAGAAATTGGTAACGGAGGTTCCTGCCGCAACGCTGGTGGTGTACGCCAGTCAGCACGCGATCCAAAGGAACTTCCACTGGCAATGTATGCCGTTGCAAATATATGGCCGACCCTCAGCGAAGAACTGGGTGTAGATGTTGAATATGTTCAGAAAGGAAACATCCGCCTGGGCCTTACAGAAAAAGACATCGGTATTCTTGAAGCCCACACGGCAAAAAGTACAAAAGTCGGTCTTGATGTAAAGATGATTTCCGGTGATGAAGCCCGCGAAATCTGTCCTTACATGTCAAAAGAAATCATAGCAGCAAGCTGGTGTCCTACAGACGGACATGCAAACCCACTTAAAGCAACTCTTGGTTACTATCGTAAGGCACTTGAATTGGGCGTTACTTTTGTAACAGGAGTAAAGGTTCTTGCACTGGAAAAAGTTGCTGGCCGCGTACGCAAGGTAGTTACTGACGATGGTGTGTACGAAGCTGGTCAGATTCTTCTTTGCGCCGGTTATGAATCAAGGGCAATTGCAAATACGGTAGGTATCGATGTTCCTGTAGAACGCCAGTTCAATGAAGTTCTTGTTACAGAAGCCATGCCAAAAATGTTCGACATCATGCTTGGCGTTGCCGGTGGAGAATTCTACGGACACCAGAGTGAGCACGGTTCTTTCGTTCTTGGCGGCAACAGCGGCTTGCAGGCATTTACTTCAAACAATGCTGGCGAAAACTTTGTAACGAACCCTTTGACAGCTCCAAGCATTTCAAGAGGTATCATGAGGTACTTCCCTTGCCTTAAGGATGTAAAGGTCGTTCGTACATGGTCTGGCTGGTACGACCAGTGTATCGATGTTCTGCCAGTTATTGATAACGTTAAGGAAGTTCCGGGACTTACAGTTGCATTCGGATTCAGCGGACACGGATTCGGTATATCCCCTGCTGTTTCCCTTGCAATCAAGGAACTCATGACAGAAGGTAAGTCAAAAACGATTGATATCAGTCAGCTTACTTATGACCGATTCAAAACAAAATCCTAAAAATCCTAAATCTAAACAGAGGAGAAATTAGTATGGCATTTCCACGAGTTGATTTCTTGTACTTGAGCGAACCAGATATGATTAAAGCTGGTGTTCGTGACGTTATCGGTTGTACAGACTGTATGGAAGAAGTTGTAAAACTTCTTTACAAAGGCGATTACCGCATGGGCGGTGAAAGCGGAAACTCTCACGGCTGTATGGTTCAGTTCCCTAAAGAACCTGAATTCGCAACAATGCCCAAAGATGGCCCTGACCGCCGCTTTATGGCAATGCCTGCTTACCTTGGCGGCAAGTTCGATATGGCTGGTTGTAAATGGTACGGTTCAAACGTTGAAAACCGCAACAAAAAGATGCCACGTTCTTGTCTTATGCTTACCTTGAACGACAAGGATACTGGTACACCGGTTGCTCACATGTCTGCAAACCTTATTTCTGCTTACAGAACGGCTGCCATTCCTGGCGTTGGCGTAAAGCTTCTTGCCAAAAAAGATGCAAAGGTTCTTGGCATTGTTGGTCCCGGCTACATCAACAACATTACAATTGAAACTTTTGCAGCCCTCCGCCCTTCACTGGATACATTGAAAATCAAGGGACGCGGAAAAGAAGCAATTGACCGCTGTATTGAATACGTAAAGAAAAACTGTCCGCAGTTCAAGAACTTTATCGTATGCGACACTATCGAAGAATGTGTCCGCGATTCAGACATCATGAACTTTGCAGTTTCTACACCTACAGGCGGTTCAGAAACCTATCCTTGGATTGAAAGAGAATGGGTAAAACCGGGTGCATTGATTTGTACAGTCGGTGCCTTGAACACAAGCGAAGATTTTATCGCTGATCCAAAAACCAAGCTTGTTGTTGACAATACAAAGATGTACGACACATGGGCAGAAGAATATCCATATCCAACATTTGAAAAGTGGTTCATCTTCGGATCTAAGTTTACAGACATGATTCACGATGGAAAACTTACAAAAGACAGAATGGAAGATATTGGAGCAATCGCTTCAGGTGTTATTCCAGGGCGCGAAAGCGATGATCAGATTATCCTCTACTCAATTGGTGGTATGCCGGTAGAAGATGTTGCCTGGGGTAAAACTTGTTACGAAAAAGCCTTGAAGCTGGGAATCGGAACAAAGCTTAACCTTTGGGAAGAACCATACAGCTACTAAAAGTCATCAGGGCTTCTTCTGTTGCAAGATTTTAAGCGTTTTTCTTGATAACAGTTGAAGCCCTTTTTTTATACAGGGAGATTTTATGGGACTTGTTCGAGTTGAAATAATAATGAATGAAGTAAAGATGGACAGACTGATTGAAGCAATCAAAAAGCACAAGATTACTGGTATGACAGTATATAAGGCAATGGGTTGCGGCGTTCAGTATGGTACCCCTGAATATCAGGAAGAAGATACAAGCGATATCGTTCTTCTGGAAAAAACAGTAATTACATTGATTATGACTGAAGATAAGCTGGATAAGTTTATTGATTATATAAAAAAGCATCTTTATACAGGCCATATCGGTGACGGAAAGATATTTGTATCAGAAGTAAAGAATGCCTTCAGAATCCGTACTGGAGAAGAAGGAACAGATGCTGTTACTGTTCCAAAGTTTTAACTGACATTTTGATTTATTGAAAGGGGCGTTATATGAATGAAAAAAAACTTGGACTTCCAAGTGCCATATCAACTGGTGTAGGTTTGATTCTTGCAACCAGCTGTCTTTTAGTAATCGGGCAGGGATCAGGTGCCATTGGAAATTCATTTGTATTTTCAATGATAATTGCCCTTGCTTTCAACGCCTTTACCGCCTTGTCCGTAAGTGAACTTGATGCAATGATGCCGCAGCTTACAGGTGGACTTGCCCAGTATACTCTTGTCGGAATGGGACCGTTTGTTTCTGTTCTAACCATGGTTGGCGGATATGTAATTGGAATGACTGTATTCGGCAGTCTTGAAGGAACTATGTTTGGCCGCACAATGGCAATGCTTTTTCCTCAATTGAACATTCCGATGCCGATTTATGGAATTGCATTAATGACAATAATCATTGTCCTGAACTGTCGTGGCGTAGACATGTTTGCCAAGGTTCAAAATGTGGTTGCATATTCCCTGATTATTTCCCTGTTCGCTATGGGAATAATGGGAACACTCCTCATGGGTAAAGGCGAAATTATTCCACAAGATCACAGCCTGAACGGCAACATAGGTTCAATTTTAGGACTGGTGGGAACAGCTTTCTATATGTTTGTAGGTTGTGAGTTTGTCGTTCCATTGAGTCCATTTGTAAAGAAACCTGAATTTACCATTCCAGCCGGAATGATAGGCAGCCTTGTGGTCGTGTTCTTGATGCAGCTGTTCTGTGTGTTCGGTTTTACAAACTATGTAAGCTTTGCAGAACTTGCAGCAAACGGTTCGCCACACATGCTTTACGGAATCGCTCTGCTTGGAGAGTTCGGAAGAATATGGATGGGCATTGTTTCCATTCTTGCCGTAATCAGCACGGCAAATACAGTAATCAATTCTCTTGGATATCTTTTGAGCGGCATGGGAAGAATCAATCTTGTTCCGGATGTATTCTCAAAAAAGAACAGCAGGGGTGCTCCTTATGTGAGCATCATCACCATAGGAATTGCGATGACGATTCTTGTAGTCCTTAGTCTTGTTGCTTCAGATTTGCTGAATTTCTTCCTTAAAGTTGCAAGCGTGTTCTGGATTATAGTTTATCTGTTCCTTCACCTGGATGTGATTTTCCTGCGGTTCAGGATGCCTAAAGTGCCAAGAAACTTCAAAGTGCCGTTTGGAATTGTGATTCCGATTCTTGGAGTTGCAGGAGATGCCTTCATGATTTGGGGAATTGACAATGATCCTGATGTAAGAATGAAAGTGTATGTTGCCTGCTTTGTTACCTTCGTACTGCTTGGCATATATTCATACCTTTGGGTCAAATACATCATGAAAAAACCGTTACTGAAAGCTGTTCCTATAAAAGAGGTAATGGCCATGGAAAATGAAATGTACTATCAGTACCATGAACGATATGCATTAAAAGTAAATTTTGCAGTTAACATAGAAAAAAAAGAAATATCTGATCAGGAAGGAGGAAAGAAAAATGGATAAAGCTTATGATCCTTTTGAGAATGTTGTAGGCGTAATGGAAAAGGCAATGGAAGTAGGACATATCAACAAGCAGATGTTCGAAATCATTAAAAATCCGCAGCGCGAAACAAAAGTGTATCTGCCAGTTGAAATGGATGACGGCTCGGTAAAAGTATTTGAAGGCTGGCGTGTTCAGCATTCAAATATCCGCGGTCCTTTTAAAGGCGGTATTCGTTACCATCCAGATACAAATCTCAGCGAAGTAAAGGCACTTGCTACATGGATGAGTTTGAAATGTGCGGTTGCAAACATTCCTTACGGGGGCGCAAAAGGCGGTATCCGGGTAGACGTAAATACACTTTCAAAAAGAGAATTAAAAGCTCTTACCCGCCGTTATACTTTTGCAATTGCTCCAATTATTGGTGCTGACGTTGACATTCCTGCTCCAGACGTAAACACAAACAGCCAGACAATGGCCTGGGTTTTGGATACATACAGTCAGTTGCAGGGAAAACCTTGTCCGGGAGTTGTTACAGGAAAACCTGTTGAACTTGGAGGTTCAAGAGGCCGTAATTCAGCTACCGGACGAGGAGTTGTTCTCAGCACAAAATTCATGCTGGAAGAAGAAGGCATGAAACTTGATGATGTTTCTGTTGTAATTCAAGGTATGGGAAATGTTGGCAGTAATGCTGCCCGTATTTTTTTCCACCGCGGTGCAAAAGTTATTGCCGTAAGTGATATTTCCGGCGGTATTTTCAAAGCAGGTGGCCTTGATATTAATGAAATCAGCGATTTTCTGGCAGGAGGAAACCATCTTCTGAAAGATTACAATGTTCCGGGCGTAAAGCACATTACGAATGAAGAACTTCTTCTATTAAATTGTGATGTTCTTGTTCCGGCAGCCTTGGAAGATACAATCACTGCTGAAGTTGCAAAAAAAATTCAGTGCAGATATATCGTCGAAGCTGCCAACGGCCCGACAACTGCTGAAGCTGACGTAATTCTTGAACAAAGAAGAATTCCAGTTCTTCCTGATATTTTTGCAAACTCTGGCGGCGTAATTGTTTCTTACTTTGAATGGGTTCAAAACATTCAGGAACTTACCTGGAACCGTGAACAGGTAAATGAAATGCTGGAAAAATTAATGATCAGAAGCTATCAGGAACTTAGGGATATAAGGGAAGAATGTCATTGTTCATGGCGAATGGCAGCTTATATTTCAGCGCTGCGCAAACTGATATATGCAGAAGAAATTAAAGGTATTTTTCCATAATACTATTTAAGATAAAGACAAACCTCTTTGCCCCATTAACGGTAAAACGTTGGTGGGGATTTTTTTTATTTCTACCAGTTAAAATATTAATTTGAAAAATGAAGCCGGCATTCGGCACTTGCGGCTTAAAATACAACGGTGCTAAAAACGGAAGATAATTTACAAACTTACGCGCACTTACCGACTTCATTTTTTTGTGATCCTGTTCCATGGCATAGAATTACCGCTGGCATTTTTTCGTGTTTTGGGGAATAAGAAAACACTGCTGGGATAGCGTATTCTGTATTATATATTGTAATTAGTTTTTCTATATCTTGTTCTTCAATTTTTAGTCTGTTTTATTCCGAAATAACTTACTATCGCATCATCCCGGCATACTTGGATTCAACTGTCTATAAAGAACTGTTTTTC